>PLSX01000020.1 GCA_003165315.1 Acidobacteriota bacterium | reverse complement strand
GATCTTGCGAAAATCGCCCTGGTGTTTTGACGCATCGGCGCGGGTTTCCAGCTTACCCTCCACCGCCGCCTTTGAAAGCATCATTGCATCTGCCACCAACGCATTCACGGCATCGATGCAGGTATTGAGGTTGTTTTTTATGGTGTTGAAGTCGCCGTTGTAAGTGTCCGTAATCTTGGCCGGGATTTCGCCTTTAGAGATCTGGTTCACATACTTGGCAGCCACGTTCAGCGGTCCAATGACGGCATCGAGGCAATCGTCCACGCCCTGTACGACCTTGCGGTAGTCGCCTTGGTGCTTGGAGGCGTCGGCGCGTGTCGCCAACTTGCCATCCACTGCCGCTTTTGACAGCAGATCAGCATCAGCGACCAACGCATTGACTGCATCGATGCAAGTATTGAGATTATTTTTCAGCTCGTTGAAGTCGCCCTTGTAAGTGTCCGTGATTTTGGGCGGTATGTCGCCCTTGGAGATCTGGTCGACATACTTGGCGGCGACCCTTAAAGGGCCGATGACCGCGTCCAAGGTATCGTTGACCCCCTGCACGATCTTACGATAGTCGCCCTGATGCTTGGAGGCGTCGGCGCGAGTCGCCAGCTTACCCTCCACCGCTGCCTTTGAGAGCAGGATCGCGTCCGTAACCAGCGCTTTGACTGCCGCACGCAGACCCTCAATGTTTTCATTAATAAATACCTTTTTCCCCGGAAATTTCTCGAGTTCAGCGTCAAGGTTACCCTTGCTGAACTCTGCAATGCAGGCCATTGCCTTTTTCTTTACCGTGATGTGGCCCAGGACCATGTCATTAACGCCCTTGGCCATGATTCGGAAAGCGCCTTCAAACCTATCCTCAGGGATTACGACGTCAATGTCGCCCGCATTGTGTTCTTTGGACATCCGTTCCATATCGGCGATGAATGCCTTGACGTTAGCTCGCAGATGTTCGAGATTTTCATTGATAAACGCTTTTTTCCCAGGGAACTTTTCGAGTTCCGCGTCGTAATTCCCCTTGGCGAACTCGGCGACGCAAGCCATAGCCTTTTTCTTCACGGTAATATGGCCGTTGACCATTTCATTGATACCCTTTGCCATCGTCATAAAGATGCCCTCAAACTTCTCCTCGGGCATGACAACATCGATGTCCCCAGCATTGTGCGCGTCGCTCATTGCTCTCAATTCTGCCGCGAAGGCACTCAACTCGTCCAAGTCCTTGGTTTTTTTTCTAAGAGTGGGTTCGTTTTTCATTTCTTCCTCCGTCCGATTTGATTTCCTGGTTAAACGCCTCTTGCCGCAGTCGTTACCTGGTTCAACATCTTGTCCGTATCCAAAGCAATTAGTAGTGCATCTTTCAGCTTATAAACTCCGCGGATGAGGTCTCGCATCTCTCTCTCGAGCGTGCCGGGAGGCAGCTCGAAGGCCTGCTCTTCGACCTCCAAGACATCTCCAATCTCATCGACGAGCAAGCTTACTGCTCCATCCTCGTGTCGGATTACAACGTTCATAGGGAGATCGGTAGCGGAGCGTTCAAGCAGGCCCAGACGGCAACGAAGGTCAACGGCAGTAACAATCTGGCCACGCAGATTGATGAGGCCCTTGACCACGGCGGGGGCAAGTGGAACTCGGGTCATTTCCTGATAGCGAATGACCTCCTGGACCTTTTCCACTTCAACTCCAAAGAGGAGGTGGTCAACAACAAACGTCGAGAACTGCTTTTTCCCAGCCATAGAATCCCCCCTATTTACGCCGCCGCGGGCTCCGCAAAGAAGCTGGCGTCAGCTGATTGGATGATACCTTTCACATCGAGCAGTTCCGTTACCCGGCCTTGCACAACCATTGAGCCCAATGTGCCCTGGCGTCCCGATCGTTTTTGAATTTTGATTTTCTGTTGTGCAATATCGAGGATGCGGTCGACAACGAGGCCCACACTCCGGCCCTGATCCGTGTAGACCACGACCTGAATTTTCTCGTTTTCCGCATCTAGAGCAGAAGAGTCCGCACGGCGGGATTTTTCCCGCCGTTCGGGAATTGCGGACGAGAGGTGGATTAAAGGCAGGATTTGACCGCGATATTGGACCACGTCCCTGCCAGCTGCTGTTTCCATGCTGCTCCGGCTAAACTCTTCCAGACGTGCCACCAGGGAAAGGGGCATAGCCATCCGCCCATTGTCCGGTCCGCGCAGCAAAAGCAGCGACTCTCCGTCGTCGTTATGTGATTCCGTCGGCGCGGTATTTTCGCTCACGGTCCGATCTCGAACCTCGGATACCACGTTGGCACGTTGAGCCAGTCCCAGAACATCCAGAATCAGGGCTACCTGACCATCTCCCATGATAGTTGCGCCCGCGAATGTTGTGATTCCTTTAAGTTGTTTACCCAGGGGCTTAACCACGATCTCCTCCGTGTCGTTAATTTCGTCAACAACAAGGCCAAAATGGCGATCATCCGCTTGCAATACGACGATATTGGCGGCATTGGCCGCTGCTGTCCCTTGCACGAGATTGGTACCCTCTGTAGTGGACTCTGCAGACGAGGGCGTGGTCTGGGCAGCCTGAACATGCCGATTTGCTCCATCGTTGCGTTTGCCCACCGAGAGCTGCTGATTCAGGTAAGCCAAAGGCAGCAATTTTCCCCGCAGCCGATACACGGGCGCGCCGTGGATCATCTCGATGCCTTTGCGAGCCTGCTCTCCTTCCAGGCGGACGAGCTCCAAAAGGCTGACCTGGGGAATGGCATAGCGATCGCCGCCGCTAGTCACGACGAGGGCGGGAATTATGGCCAGTGTCAAAGGAATCTTGATTTTCAATGTGGTCCCATGACCCAGGCGGCTTTGAATATCCACTGTCCCACCGATTTTTTCGATGTTTGTCTTAACAACATCCATGCCCACACCGCGACCGGAAACATTGGTCACTTTTTCCGCGGTGGAGAGGCCAGGGAGGAAGATCAGGTTCATCAATTCGCGGTCATTCAGGCGGGACGCCTGGTCTAGGGTGATCAGACTCTTATTTAGAGCCTTTTGTTTGACGCGCTCTATGTCGATTCCCGCGCCGTCATCGGAGATTTCAATATTGACCTGTCCGCCTTCATGAAAGGCGCGAAGATAAAGGCGTCCCTCTGCCGGCTTTCCCGCTGCCACTCGCTTTTCAGGCATCTCAACGCCGTGATCAACCGAATTTCGGACCACATGGGTGAGAGGGTCCTTAATGGCCTCAATGAGGGTTTTGTCGAGTTCCGTCTCTTTGCCTTCCATCTCCAAACGAATCTGTTTCCCACAAGAAGTGGCTAGATCACGTACAACTCGGGGGAACTTGCTCCAAATATTTCCGATCGGTTGCATGCGGGTCTTCATGACCCCTTCTTGTAGTTCGGTAGTAATGAGGTTTAGCCGTTGCGTCGTGTTCAGGAATGTGGAGTCTTGCTGGGTCGAGGAGAATTGGAGGATCTGATTTCGAGCTAAGACCAGCTCCCCAACCAAGTTCATCAACTTATCGAGCAGCCCCACGTCGACGCGGATGTTGCTTTCTGATAGGGCTGAGGCACGCGCTTCAGCCTGGCCCTGCAAAGCTTCCTGTACGGCAGCGGGTTTGGCGGCCCCCTTTTCCACCAGTATTTCCCCCAAGCGGCGCACATCCCCATCGTGCTGGAGGTTCAGTGCCTCATGAACCTGTGAAGGACTTGTTTCACCCGCTTGCACCAGCATTTCACCCAAATGCAGTCCAACTTCTAGGGGATCATCCGGGTCATTTCTCGTTTCGACGGGTTCGGGTGGGGCTGACGATGATTCAATCGCAGGGGGCGGTGGGTCGGGTCGTGGAGGCAAGGGGGAAGGGCAGGAAGCCGTTGGAATGGCAGTGGTACCTGGCGAAGCTGATGATCCGGAAGCAGATTTATTCCTTTCACCCTTCTGCAAGCGGGTCAACGTTTCAATCAATGCATCGTAGTTTCCTTCTCCCTCCTGGCCCGAATTCTCAATGTTGACGAGCATCTGGCGGACCGCATCGACCAGCGCCAGGAGCGCTGACGTGATTTCCGCGTCGAGCTTGAGGCGGCCATCGCGCATGCTGCTGAGGAGGTTTTCACCGACATGCGTAACGGATCCCAAGCGGGAGAAGCCCAGGAAGCCACTCGTTCCCTTGATGGTGTGGATGGTTCGGAAAATGCTGGCCAGAACCTCGCGGGCCGTTGGATCCTTTTCCAGTGTCACCAAATCGCGGTCAAGCTGGTCAAGGTTCTCATTGCTCTCGACGAGGAAATCTTTAACTATGTCATCCATGTCGTCCATTGGTGAAATTCTCCCTTCAATGCGAACCTCAACTTACCGTTCTGGGTGAAGCCACCCCAGTAGATTCACGATTTTTGACTGCTACTGGAGTCTTGTTTTACAGGTCCGGCATCTTCAGATTTCCCAGCGTGCCAAGCGCGGCCACCAAAACACCTAATGTGCATGGAACGCGATTCTTTTTTCAGACACACTTGTTATCGGCGGAATGATTTTTGTCATGAAGGTTTTTTCGGTACCGAACAATAAAACGGCAGACGCCTGGTCAAGAGAGCTGTGGGGAATTGCCCGAGAGGTTGTGTCCCGGGGAGCTTGTTCTCCCTTAGGCCAAATTCCATGATCGGAACGGCGATCGCAATCTGCGTGCCGCTGGGATAGCCTTAAAAGTCGTGGGCGCCCTCGCTGGTTGTCAGGCCAAGGATTTTGGGTCGATCCTATATTTCCTGCCTGATGGATTGTCAGGCCCGGAGAATGGAGCGCACGAGTTTGCGTGCTTCCAGAATGAATTGTTCCATCTCCGTGAGGAAACGGACGGGTTCAGCGTTGGCGAGGGTTGGAAAGTCCCTCGTCAAGACTGCCCAAGATGGATCCTCCTCCAACTTCCAATCGAGCGATTGATTGATTTCATAGCCCAGTTCGTTTTCTTGGCAGAGTTGATCTGACAAACTGACGAGGGCGACCAGCACAGGGTGGAGCTTCGCCTGCTGAACGTCATGATGATGCTCCACTACTTCTGTGATGTCCTCCGGCAAGCGCCAGTGTTCAGCCAGGATTTTCCCAGTGTCGCAGTGGGTAAAGCCCAATGCTGAACGTTCCGCCCGATGCAGTGGAATTTGGTCGGACCGGGCAAGTTGTGCTGCGGCGCGGAATTCTTCCTGAAAAGACATCATGTTGACCAATTCGCCCAGATCATGCAGTAACCCCGCCAGATAAGCGCGTTCCGGTTCCGCGTATTGTGCCTTGCGGGCACAGAAACGACTTACTAATCCGCAACCCAGGGAATGTTCCCAGAAGACCAGTGGATCAATAACCCAGTTTTGCTTGGGTAGAAGATTGAGCAGGCTGCAAGAAAGAAGGATCTCACGGACTTGCCGCACGCCGAGCACGACAATCGCGCCGTGCACGGATTTCACCTCGCGGGACTGAAAGTAGAGGGCGGAATTGGCCACCCGCAAACACTGGGCGGAAATTGCTTCGTCGCAAGAAACCAGGTCGACGATGCGTTGCACCTCGACATGGTCGATAGGCCTTTCAAGGTAGAACAACAAGGGGCGAATTATGGCTGGAACCGTGGGGATGGAATTCAACCGTTCAACTCGTTCGCGAATGAGCTCTCGTAGTGTGGGCGTCATATCAGGCCTTGGACCACTTCGTTCTATCGGCAATTAAGAGGCACAACATGAGGCCGATTCCCAGTCCGTGGAGTGCAGCATGAACACAAAGCAATCAGATCATAGTCTCTCTGGAGGCAGCCCCCTTGAAGTATCAATGTGTCCGTGCCGGGCGGGTGGATTGTTGGGATGAAGCTCCACTCCGTTCGATGATTCCAAGAGTCGAAGAGCACACCTTCACGGTTGATCGTAATAGGACGGGGGAATAATCCATAGAGCGCGTATGTAATTCCCCCTCTCACCCGCCATGCTTCGCTTACTGCCTTTCAGCCTTTTGGGGAGCGGAGGCGAGAATAACGATGTCCACCCGCCGGTTCTGGGCTCGGCCCTCAGGTGTGTTGTTGTCCGCAACTGGATGATATTCCGCATACCCGGCGGCGGAAAGGCGTGTGGCCGGCAGGTTGTAACGGGTAATGAACAGCCGGATCATTTCGGTAGCCCGTGCGGTGGAAAGCTCCCAATTGGAAGTAAACTGAGCATTATGAATGGGCATCTTGTCCGTATGACCCTCAATCCGAATATTATTGGTTTGCGCTCCTAGAACTTCGGCCATCCGCTGCACCGCGGCTTCGGAGGTTGCCCGGAGCTCGGCCGACCCGCTTTCGAAGAACCCAATCTCCTTCAGGCTAATTACCAACCCTTCGCCCGTTGGCGTCAGCACTACTTCGCGTCGTTGAATCTGTGGTGCCAGGGCACGGGCAAGTTCTTTTTGCACGGTACCCAGATCATTCGGGACGGTTGGGGAGCCCATCATCTTTTCAAGGGGTGGCGCCATCCTCCCCTGGTCGGAAATCCCTTTCCTGCTTTCAATGATTTGTATGTCTTGCGACGGAAGGGGATCGGCCGTAACCAGGGGAGCACGTGAATTTGCCGTCTGGAAAACACCCATTTGTTGAAAGGCCTCTTGCATCGCCACCGAGACCTTTCCCACTTTGCGCTTGTCCACTTGAGAGGAGGAAAAAAGGACTACGAAGAAAGCAAATAAAAGCGTGATGAAGTCTGCGTAGGAGACCAACCAACGTTCGTGATTCACATGCTCGGCAATTCTTCTCCTTCGGCTCATGAGTTTGACTCTCTTGATCCCTCTAGTGTGGCGGAATCCGCCAGAAAGCCTTGGAGCTTGGTCTCGACCATCCGGGGGTTCAGCCCCTCCAGGATAGAGATCACACCCTCCAGCATCATCTCCCGCATCTGGTGCTCGGTCCGGATGCGAATCTTGAGCTTCCCGGCAGAAGGCAGGAAAAGCAGGTTAGCAGCGCCCACACCATATATGGTGGCGACGAAAGCCACCGCGATGCCACGCCCGACTTCATCGATGTTATCCAAGTGCTGCATGACTTGAATGAGCCCGAGGACCGCCCCAATGATCCCAATTGTGGGGGAGAATCCACCCGCCGCTTCGAAAACCTGCGGGATGCGTTCTTCGTGCTCGGCCTGGTTGTCGAGTTCGAGTTCCATCATCTTGCGAAGTTCCTGCGGTTCAGTGCCGTCCACAGCCAGCATCAAGGACTTACGAAGGAAGGGTTCCTTGACATTTTCCAGGTCACGGTCAAGTGACACAATGCCCTCCTTACGGGCCTTATGAGCAAAGCCGACAATTTCTTTGACAAGTTCTTGCGGGTCACCTTGCGAATCGAAAAAGACATTCCCTAATCGTTTGAAGCTGGCAAGAACGATGCTGAGGGGAAACTGCAACATGACAGCACCGATGGTCCCGCCAAAAACGATCATGGCTGCCGTCGGTTGGATGATCTGCGAGAGCCTTCCGCCCTCCAGCAGCAAGCCTGCCAGGATCCCGACGACCGCGATCAGCACTCCCCCCAAACTACTCTTGTCCAAGATTCAGATCCCCTTACTCGCCCTCATGCCGTGCCTCAAGTTCCTCCGGCTCAACGTGTTGTCTAGCAGAATCATCTGAAGAGACGGTTACCGTGCGGGGCCGGCGAAGTCGTCGGCGGAATTCGACAATGCGAGTGATTACTTCTTGGGCGGATTCAAGAACAACGATCTTTTCCCCGGAGACGAGAGTAATAACTGTGTCGGGTGCATTTTCGATGAACTTGATGAGGTCCGAGTTGACCACCAGCGGCCGGTTATTGAGCCGGGTCAAGCGAATCATAACTCGCGCATCCTGTTCTGCCGGGAACTCGCAATCTCCCGCGCTTGATAATGTCCCGTATTATTCCATCGGCATTTTTCCTTGCGACTTGCGTGAAAATTGAACTTTCAATCTATTGAATCCTGGCAATTCACTGAATGTTGTTTGGGCAATGAGTTCGAGTAACACCGATCTGTGTCGGAAATGGTCCAATCCCCGCGCCCGGATGCGGGGTACTTGTCCCCAGAGTTGGACTCTACGCTCCAGCGGGACTGTGGATTGGCGGACATTCGAGGTTTCGAACTCGGCTGAAATTTCTAAGAGGGCGCATGGTCAAATAATGTCGCCGCAAAACCCCTGGAATTGACGGGTTATGAGTGTTGAGCATAGGGGAGTGGGCATCTGGGCCGGACAAGTCCTGCGCCGTACCGATGGGGACGGACATAATCGTTCACAAGGAAATGCCCGGGCGGAAACTCAAGGTCGCGAGCCAGTGAGGGTATGCTTCCCACGGAAGTGTAACCATGCAGGTAGAGCATGGGTGTGTAGCCCCAGTCAAGCGTCAACCACGCCTGACTCTCCACTTTTTGACCGGCGTTATCCCGGACCTGCATATTCAAGTCAAGGCGAAACAGCCTCGAATAGAAGCTGTTCAGGTAATCTACCGACATCCTCAGTTTCGAGTACTGGCGGAGAATCACTTCCGCCGCCGGCCGCGAGAATAAAATCATTCCGGCGCCTGTTCCCCAATTAACCGAGTACCCGGAACGATGCTCGATCACGCGGCCTTCGTAGCTTCGGACCGTGGCAGCCCCACAGACGATGCCGTCGTTGGCGGCTAATTCAAAGAGGTTCATCAACCGGTGGAACCAGCCGGGTTGCATCACAATGTCGTTTTCGAGGAGCCCCACGTAGTCGTAGCCGAGATGGAGAAGACGTTCAAGACCAAAGCAGATTGACCGGTCCGGCCCGCCTCTCACGTTGCAATTCACCTCCACCAGATGAGCATTCCGGAAATGAAATTTCTTCGGTAGTTCCCGCGCTTCCGGCTGATCGCTTCCGTCGTTCCAAACAACGTCGTACCCGCCGTCGGCATCCATGGCTTCAACTGTTTGGCGTGTGAATGAGACGCGGTCTTTGCTGCTTAAGGCAAAACCAACCCTATCGCTCGGCTGGGGCTGCCGGCAAACGGTTCCTGCCTTGGTTTGCAGAAAGCGGATGATGTTGATGATCGCCGGTGGCTCACTGGTGCCAATCATGATGACCTCCCCCTTCATAGGGAACATCGACATTTGCCAGAAGCTTGCGTAATTCATGCTCGATTTGGGTCACCACATCACGCCAATTCCCTATCGTAGATTGGCGAAACAGCCTGGCTGTGGGATACCAAGGGCTTTTCTCTCCTTCGAGCATCCAGCGCCAATCCGATGATTTGCAAAGCAATATCCAGACGGGTTTGCCCATGGCTCCGGCAAGATGAGCTACTGAAGTGTCGATGGAAATTACCAGGTCGAGGCTTGTCACAATCGCTGCCGTGTCGGCAAAGTCCTTCTGTTCCCCCTGAAGGTCAATTAATCGCCCCTCGAGTCCCCCTTGCTTCACTTCATCCGCTGGCGCCCCCATCTGCAAAGAATAGAATGTTGCACCTTCAAGCCGGGTGAGTGGCGCGAGTTGCTCCAACGGAATGGAGCGCCACGACTCATGCGGGTGTAGGGGGTTCCCAGCCCAAACCAATCCGATGCGAACCGAACTTCCCGACAATCGTTGTCGCCATGCCCCGATTTGAGTAGGATCGGCATAAAGGTAGGGAATTTCTGCCGGAACCGTGCTTAATTCCGTGCCCAAGGCCAGGGGCAGGCTGAGCAAAGGGCACTGCCAGTCAAATTCTGGAAGCGTCTCGCCCCGGCAAATTACTTCTACCGCTCCCGGGGTTCGCGCCAACAGGCGATGCAATCGGGCTTGAATCTCCAACACTATCTTTGCTCCCCGTGCTGCCACAAGAGGAACATAGCGGACGAACTGAAGCGTGTCGCCCATGCCTTGTTCGGCATAAAGTAAGATTCGCGAACCTTCCAGGGGTTCGCCCTTCCAAAGTGGTTGAGAAAGCTTTCGGCCAAAGCGCAGTCCATAAGGGGTACCCCAACGACTCTCATATTCGCTGAAGCCCTGGCGGAAATCCCCTTTTTTCAGATGAATAAGGCCAAGAAAGGCACGGGCCTCAGCAGAGTCAGGTTCTAAGTTAAGAAGTCGTTCGAAATATCCTGCGGCTTTCCCCAAATCGCCCTGGAGAAGATGGATAGTCCCCAAATGAAGATGCGCGGATCCCAATTGGGGGTTGAGCTTCAGGGCATTCAAGTATGAAGTTTTGGCGGAGGGGAGGTCGCCGTTGCGCTCAAAAAAGTATCCCAATCCAATTACGGCGGGTGCGAAATCCGGCTTGAGGGCAAGTGCACTCCGAAGAGCTTCCACCGCCGCGCCAAAGCTTCCCATCTCAATGAGGGCATTTGCCATCTGGGTGAGGATCTCACACTGGGTCGGATCCAGAGCCAGAGCTCGACGACAGGACTCCACCACCTCTGCATTAGCCCCTTGGTTCGATTGCAACCTTGCAAGACTCCAGAGAACATCAGGTGATTCCGGCTGAATGGCAAGCGCGCGCCGATAGGATTCCGCCGCCGCGTCCCAATGTCCAATGCGTTCCTGCATTTTGCCAAGCTGGTGATTTGTCTCCGCCGATTGTGGTTGAAGTTCAACCAAGCGTCGATAACAGTTGCTTGCTTGTTGAATCTGGCCCTGGCCTACATAGGACTCCGCCAGACTTTTAAGCGTGTCAGGATCGTCTGGATTCAGGGCCAGCGACTGCTCGATCCAGCGGATGGATTGCGGGTACTCCCCACTTTGCTGGGCTAACAAGCCCAACAGGTGGAGCGTTTGCGGGCATAATGGGTCGGACTTGAGGCTTGACCGGTAGCAGGCCTCTGCCTTCCCCCTGCGCCCAGCCTGTTGATGGGCGATACCTTTCTTGAGCAGTTTCCGAACTCGTGGGTTGAGGGTCAGTTGAATGGACATCAATTTGGCTCATTAAGCGTCTTTTTTCTGCCTTCTGCTCACAAGAAAATTGAAGGTCATCCGCGGTGAGCATTGTGGAATGCCAGCCATTCCCCAACAATCTTCGTAAATGCAAGCAGCGGTTGATGGGGGGCGAATTGCCGCATCTGCCGATCGATTCATTTGGGCGCGCATCATAATCATGACGTTTCCGTTCAACACCGAAAATCGTGCCGGTTTTTCGCCAGCCGATCGAACCTGGCATTCAGAACAGGCAACTTTTATGCCACGCAGAGCCCAGGCATTTACCTGGGACCCGTCCGCGGCCGCCACTTCGAAGTTGTTGATTTAAAGCCGAGATGGCCTTGCGGTGGGGAATTCAGCTGCGATCTTGAGGAAAATCGCCGCGCACAATCTTAGATATCATTAATGAATTTGTCGATTATCAACGCGGATGGGATTAAAGTGGAATTAAGTCTTGAGCAGCTCTTAAGACTAATCCAATGGGTAATTCCCCCGTCTCTCCCCGGGCGGAAGCAGAAAGTGGACAGATTCCGGAGTATGCTTCATCCCTGCCGCCGGGGTTCCATTTAGTGATTCCGTATCTCGCGAAGTGCCGGTTTTAATTTCACCGATTTCGGTTAGGCCACTCTGATGGGTCCGCAAGCCTGAAGCCTCCTGCACTGCCAGAACATTCTGACATTTTTCCCTTTTATAGAGAACAGGAATTCCGAGAGTTTGTTGGCCGCGGCCTCTTCGCCGGGCGCGGCATCAACTAATAAGATGGTGGGTGTCATTTGACTTCCTAGAACCCAATCACCCATGCCTAGCCCCCGGTCCTCAGCATATGGCATAAGATCCAATTGGACGCATTCAGTGCGGAAAAAACGGTTCACATTTTAAGCTTTTGCAAGCTGTGCCGATAAGGGTCAGTGACTGAGAAATGGTTCCGTCGGATGGAAAGAAGAACCACCGGCTCCTGGAAAGACGCTCCTCATGGCCCAGGGTTCTGCGGCCCAAGACGGATACCAAAACGGAGAGGAGATTCACATGGGTCTGAGCATTTTAAGTAATATCCCTTCCTTGGCAGCGCAGAACGAGTTGGCGATGACCAACTCGAATTTGCAAAATACCTTGTTCCAATTGTCTTCGGGTTCCAAGATCAACTCCGGTGCGGATGATCCGGCCGGCTTGTCCATTGCCGACGGGTTGCAAGCGAACATTTCCGCCCTCACCCAATCCGCGCAGAATGTCACCGACGGCGTGGGTATGTTGCAGACCGCCGACGGCGCCCTGAGCCAGGTAACCACCCTGCTCAACCGCGCCGTAACCCTGGCGACGGAAGCGGCTAACACTGGGCTTACCTCGTCCCAGCAGAACGCCCTGCAGAATGAATTCAGCTCGATTTCGACCGAAATCAACCAGATTGGCACGAACACCACTTACAACAACACCTCGGTCTTCTCGGGAGCCGCCCTCCAGGTGTTCCTCAGTGACGGTTCGCAAACCGACGAAACCAACGGCCCCACAATCAGCGTCAATATGCCCACCCTGACTTCCACGTCGTTGGGTTTCGGCACCACGGCCTCCGCCACTGTGGTCCTGACCGCCAACCCGGCGGCCGCGGACACCTTGCAAATTGGCCAGGACACTTACACGTTTGTGGCCGCGGGCAACGCCAACAACGCCAACGACGTGGTGATCGGCAACACCGTGCAGGATACCCTGGAAAACCTGCAATCGGCAGTGGCAGGCACTCCCGCCGACCTGGGGAGCACCATTGGAACGGGCACAGTGGCCAATCCCCTGGCAACCATTACGTGGGTTAATGGCGGCTCGGCGGAAATCCAAGCCACCACACCCGGCACCGGAGTGGCCGGCAACCATACCGGCAACTTTGTGGCGGTCGCTTTGAATTTGGCGACCCCGGCGCACGGCACTGTTGCCACCAGCAATACCGGCTTCCTCGGCGGCGGTGCGGCGGGAGTTGATCTGAGCAGTTCCGTCGATGCAGCGACTGCTTTGACCGCCATCGGGTCGGCCATTTCCACGGTGGCCGCGGACCGGGGTGCCATCGGGTCAGGCATCAATCAGATGAACGCGGCGGTCGCCGTTATGAACAACACCTCGCAAAACCTGTCCTCGTCCCTGAGCGGTATTCAGGACGCAAACATGGGGCAGGTGGTGGCCAACATGTCCAAGTACCAGGTCCTCGAACAGACGGGCATTGCGGCTCTCGCCCAATCCAACCAGCAAGAACAGGCAGTCCTAAAGCTGCTCCAGTAGTGGCTGCAGGGCAATTGATGACGGAGGGGACCCTCACGGTCCCCTCCGCAGTTCTCTTTTTGGGTGAACGGTCATGAGTACCTCCCCAGACCTGTTGATTCAGCAAGTCGCAAGCGCCGAGAAACCCGCATTCCCGGACCAGTCCGCTTATGCCTCGAATCCGGCGCCCGCCAGCGCCGCCAAACCGTCGAGCGATTCC
This sequence comes from Acidobacteriota bacterium, assembly GCA_003165315.1. Taxonomy (GTDB): domain Bacteria; phylum Acidobacteriota; class Terriglobia; order UBA7540; family UBA7540; genus Bog-366. The sequence continues at coordinate 28,148 of PLSX01000020.1, read as the reverse complement.
CCGTCTGCCCCTGCCGCTGCTTCCGCCTCCCAATTCAGTACCGACATGCGCATCGATAGCCAGCACCAGGTTTACTACGAGTTTGTCGATCAGAGCACCGGGGACGTTTTGTTTGAGATTCCCCCGGAAGCCCTGCGCGCCATTGGGGAGAATCTGAACCTACCGCTTGTCGGGGATTTGAGCGCTCACGGTGTGGACGTGGAGTCGTAGGGGGAGGCCGGCGACCGTCCGGTCCGAGGCGTCTGTCATTTCAAGCCGTTGGTGTTCCTGCGGAGCGAACCGGGCCACATGCACCCGGGCTTTGAATCCCACCGAACATGATCTTTCGCTTTCCCCTCCACGACCGTCGGGGGGCAATCCATAATCCACCGTCGGACTCAAGGAATTCCCAAATTTGCCGATAGGGAAGGTAGTGCGGGCCTGTTTTCGAGGTCTACGAACTTATCCGGCCCCAAGGGGATAAGACGCGGACGGTTGGCCCCGCACCTGCTGCCGGGGTCAAAAGGAGCCAGGGGAATGAGTACGAGTTCCATCGGTTCGCTGCTCTCCAGTTTGAGTACCAGTTCCACCAACGAGTCGCTGGCCCAGCTTCTGGGGCAATCCAGTGCATCCAATTCCAACTCGACGAGTTCGAGCGCCACGGGAGCGCTCCAGGACGCCGCGAATGCCATCATCAATTCCGCCACCAACACGTCCGGCAGCGGCATTGACGTGACCTCGACGGTGGACGCCATCCTGATGGCCGATGCCCAGCCCGAGGAAACCATGGACGCCCAGGTGTCCGCAGACAACTCCCAGATCTCCGCCCTGCAAAGCCTGCAAACCAACTTGACGGCGTTTCAGAGCAGCTTGGAGCCTCTGACCGATTTTACCGGGGATTTCAGCGCGCTGACGGTGAGTTCCTCGAACAACGATGTGGTGAGCGCCACGGCGGCCAATGGGACGGAGGCGGACACGCACACGATTACTGTCCAGAACCTCGCCACCACCTCCGCGGATTATTCCGCCTCCTTCTCGTCGGCCACCGCCGCGCTCCCCACGGGTTCCTTCCAACTCCAAGTGGGCTCAAATACGGCGGTGACCATCCCCGTCGACAGCACGGACAACACTGACACGCTGACGGGTCTCGCGACTTACATCAACAATCAAAATCTCGGGGTCAACGCCTCGGTGATCAACGACAGTTCCGGCTCCCGCCTGGCCCTGGTGAGTCAGACTTCCGGTGCGGCTGGCGAAATCACCCTTTCGAGCGATACCACAGGGACGAATGGCAACGGCATGGGCTTCACCGATGCGGTGGATGGGAAGGACGCCTCGCTCACCGTGGATGGCATCCCGATTGACAGCGCCAGCAATACGGTGACGGGGGTTATTCCGGGAGTGACCTTGACTTTGTCGGGTGTAACCCAGACCTCCGCCGCGGAGCCGAGCAACCCGGTGACCCTCCAAATCTCCCCCAACCTGACGGGGGTGGCGACCGACATCAACAATTTCGTCACGAGCTGGAACACTTTGATCCAGGCGATTAATTCCGGCCTGCAAACCAACAGCAGCACGGGGGCGGCCGGCACCTTATCGGGCGATTCCACGGTTGACAGCCTGCAGGAGCAGTTGCTGTCGGCGCTCAGCTCCAGCATGTCCGGAAACAACGGCGCCGTCAATTTGCAATCGATTGGGATTGACATGCAGGATGACGGCACCTTGTCGGTGGACAGCACGACTCTGAACAACGCCCTGCAAAACAACTTTTCCGCCGTCCAGAACCTGTTCCAGTCCATGGATGGCGTTGGGCAGACGCTGACCAACGCGCTGACCTCCCTGACCGATCCAGTCACCGGTCCGCTGAGCCTGGACATCAACGGCATCAATTCGCAAGTGACCGACCTGAACAGTCAGATCAGTGATTTCCAGCAACAACTCCAGAACACCCAGACGCAACTGATGGCGGAATACACCACCATCAACACGACGCTCGAGCAACTGCCCCAGACACTCCAACAGATCAACAGTCAATTGAGCGCTCTCAATCCCTCATCGAGTTCATCGTCATGAACAACCCGGCCCTTAATACCTATCGTCAATTCTCGGTCCAGGGCTCGACGCCCCTGGGCTTGGTCGTCATGCTTTACGACGGCGCCATCGCCGCGATGCAGCGGGCGGCGGTTGCGATCGAGGCTCGAGATATTTCCGAAAAATGCACCCATCTGACTCGCGCCCAGGCGATTATCCTTCAACTCGAGGGGACCCTGAACTTTGAGGCTGGGGGCGAAGTGGCCAAGACGCTTAAGGCGTTGTACGTCTATGCTCGCGCGCAGATGCTGAAGGCCAACATTGAAAACTCCCCGCAAGTGCTTCGCTTGCTGGTTGAGAAGTTTGCCACTGTTCGGGAAGCATGGTACGAAGCGGATCACCGTCCGTCTGCCTCTAGTGCGAAGTCCGCCAGCGGTGGGAGCCTTCCGAAAATGTCTTCTGAGGAGCAGCGCGGGAATCCGAATTTCCCCTCAGAGCCGGCGGCGAAGAAATCCCCTTACGCGGATTCGCCAGACATGGAGCCGCGCTCCTGGAACCTTTCCGCCTGAAGAATAATTGCCCAGGACTTCCATCCGCAGCTTGACGCCGCGGTCAGGAGGGGCGGACAAGAGAGTGCTTCGGCGCGCTGGAATCTGGCCCCACTTTCTGACGGCCTGTTAGTGGTCCGACCTTCATGACGAAGAGCCGTGTAATGAAAAGCGGCAAGGAGCGGCCGCTATCCTGGATTTCCATTTGTCCACCCGTAGCGAGGGAGCACCTTCCTCTGTTTCCCCAGCCTGTTCGCCAAAGCTTGCCGTGAGGTGCGCAGAGCACTCGAATTCAGCCCCTTGCAAGGGCATGCCCTGCACTTTCTTAGTGAGCTATAAAAGCGATTTTTATGGTCACTAGAAAATTCATTTGGCCAAGCGATTTTTATCTGTACCAGAAATTCTATTACTTTGACGGTTCATCCTCGTTCCCGCTAGGCTCAATTCACATATTACAGAGACGGGAAATCTCGCAGGCGAGACTCTGACCTGTCTCTGATGGGGGAAGAAGGGGACTTACGAACCGATGAAAATTTATCGTCCGATTACAGAACTGGCTTTGGGGCTTTGTTTGGCTTGCTTGGTTTCACCAGGCCTGAAGGCACAAACCACCACAACCGATTCTACACAGGCAACACCCGCTGCTACCGCAAAACACAACGAGGTCGATGCCTTGAAAGGGGCGGTCCAAACCGATCAGACCCCGACCCCAGCTCCGGCCACTCCGCCGGCGCCTGCCGCTCCGGCGGCCGCGCCCGCGGCACCGGCCCCGCTGCCGTCGCCGTCCATAACCGGGCCGTTGGCGGGAGCACCTCCTCTCGTCTTTGATGCGGGGTTTCTTGGCAAGCTCTCCGTTAACGGTGTTCTCAGTGGTTTCGGAATGGTACAGGGCGACGCTGTTCCGGGTGACAAAACCGGGCAAGCGGATCTGAGCAATGGTCAGGTATGGATCCAAAAGACCGACGGGCCCGTGGAGTTCTACGTGCAAGCAGGCGCTTACAACATCCAGGCGTTGGGAAGTTCCTTTGTCTCCACCTCCAATCAAATAAGCAACCTCTATGGGCCGGTTCCAACCGCTTATTTGAAGCTGGTGCCGACGAAGACAACATCCATCCTGATTGGCGAGCTGCCGACGCTGATTGGGGCTGAGTACACGTTCAGCTTTGAGAACATGAACATTGAACGTGGTTTGCTGTGGAACCAGGAGACTGCCATCAGCCGCGGACTTCAATTGAACCAGGCTGTTGGCAAATACCTCGCCCTCTCGTTCAGCTTGAATGATGGTTTCTATTCCAATCGCTACACATGGCTGTCAGGGGCGGCGACTTTCACCAAAGGCGCGCATGCGTTGGAATTCGTGGCGGGTGGAAACTTCAACGAGAAGAACTACTTCACTCCCGCAACCCCAATCCAGAATGACGGCAGCATTTACAACGTCATCTACACGTTCACCAAGGGGCCCTGGATCATTCAACCTTACTTCCAATACACCGATGTTCCCACCAACACGGCTGTGGGCATCACCCGGGGAGCTTCCACCACCGGTGGAGCGGTATTGGTGAGTCATGCCTTTAAGCACGGCTTCTCGCTGGCGGGCCGCTGGGAATACCTCACGAGCGGTTCGGGCACAACTTATAATCCTGACTTGAATGATGGAGACGGCGGGAATGTACCGCTGAATCTGCTTTTCGGACCCGGAAGTTCTGCGACCACGGTTACGGTTACGCCCACCTTTCAGTATGGAGGGTTCTTTATTCGCGGTGATTTCTCCTATGTCCACGCCTTCAGTGCTACGCCGGGTTACGCGTTTAGTTCCAACGGCTCAAGCGCTGACCAGCCGCGCGGTGTAATCGAAATCGGGTTCCTGTTTGGCGACAATATCGTGAAGAAGTAGTCTTGGCTGGGAAGGGTAAGCCGCCAAGGGAAGCACTTCTGTCCCACTTCGGGGTTGAAGTATACGGAGTAATCACCGGCTTCGGATAGCCCCTTGGCCCATCAGCTTCCTATTGAGCACGGTAGCGGTAGTATTGCTTCACTTGTTCGACTGAACGACTTAATACTCCTTGCGTCGGGTCAAAAGTCTCGGCGCCGGTGGGAAGGGTTGCATTCTCCAGCAACCGCTTCTGGTAGTCGCCAGCGCCGATGGGTGTTCGGGAGATTTGGAAAGCAAGATCTTCCCCCCCCTCAAGAGCTCCATTGTCATAAAAGATCATGGTAGGAACTCTCTTATTGTTTGGTGGGCACCTCTCTCCCTGGATGGGCAACTTCAACATCCAACGGATTTCACCCGCGGAGGGCGCCTCCAGTGTGCCCTTCGCGGCAATTTACTATGAGGCTATGGCGTCTCCCTACGGCTGTCTTTCAGCCCTGAACTTTTTCAGCGCCACCCTTATTTATTACACCCCCGGCACGTGAACGGCGGAGCCTTTTCCTTTTACGATTGGGATCTACTGAGTGCAGCAGGGCGATTGCCGCGGCGGCTAAGACCAGGACGGCGGCAAAATAAAGCCAGCCAGAGCGGTTGGGGAGGACGAAGTAATCCGATGGTCCGGCGAATCCTGCAAGCAGAAGCACATTGGTAACTGCCAGCAAAACGGATGTGGCAACAGCCTGGTATGTTCCCCGGTCGGAGGATTGTCTTCTATCCACATGCGCCATCTAGTGTCCCCGGCCGGATTTCACAAAACCCAGGAATCGCCGGGCCAGATTGCTGATCCGCACTGCCTGGCGGAGGCGCAACGCCTCAGGCGGGAAAAGTTCACGGCCGATGCCGAGTGCGGTGGCTCCGGCGAAGATGAATTTGGATGCGTTCTTTGGACTTACTCCCCCGGCGGCGATCAGGGGAATATGCGGAAACATCCTATGCAGGGATCCAATGTAGGTTTCGCCCCCAATCTGGGCGCAGGGAACAACCTTGACGAAATCCGAATGCGCCTCCCACGCGTTAATTACCTCGGTAGGGGTTAGCGCCCCCGAAAATGCGACAACATCCTGCTTGACCGCGAATTCAATGACGGCGGGACGAAGTCCGTCACTGGTCAGGAACTTCGCACCCGCATCAAGACACTGACGCGCGAGGACAGTGTCCATCACCCCGCCCGCGCCCATCACGACATGCGGCAGTGTTTTCACCAATTGCGCGATGACCTCAGCCGCCCGGGGGATGGTTAAGGTGACTTCGATCACGGAGATTCCTCCCTCGGCCACTGCCTCAGCAGCAAAAAGAGCCTCCTCTGCCGAATACATGCGAACTGAGGCGACAATGCCGGATTCCTGGATATGAGCACGGACTTCCTTCGACGTCATGGAGCATCTCCTTTTCGGGTTACGGTGCAGGATGACGGGATATACCCTAACCAAATTTACGTCAACTTAATTCCTTGGAATATCAGGGCGGTTCCACCAACCCCCGCCCAGTGCCTGAAACAGGGCGGCGCTGTCAGCATAACGATTCGTCTGCGCCTGCACGAGGTTGATGACAGCTTGCTGATACATCTCTTCGGCGCTTAACAATGCCAATTCACTGGCATAACCGGCTTGGACCTGCTTTTTGGTCAGGTCGAGCGTGACGCGGGCGGCCTCTTTTGCGGCTGCCGCGGCCTGCAAGCCGTCGGCATCCTGCTTCAGCGCGTGCAGCGTGTCGGCAACATTCTGAAATGCCGCGAGCACGGTGCTGCGATACTGTTCTTCGGCCTCGGTGTAGGCGGCCCGGGCGGCGCGATCCCGGTGCTTCAGGGTTCCAGCATCATAGATGGGCTGGGTGATTCCCGCTGTCAAGCCCCAGAAGCCGTTCCCGCCTGAGAACATCTTGGTGATTTGATCAGGCGAGCTGCCGGCATCTGCGCTCAGCACAATCGAAGGCAGACGGTTGGCAATGGCCACGCCGATCAGAGCGCTGGCCGCGTGCAGGTTCTCCTCAGCCTGACGCACGTCAGGGCGCTGCCCAACAAGTTTGGAAGGAAGGCTCACCGGCAGTTCCTGGGGCAGTTGCAGGCTGGAGAGTTCAAACTTCTCGGCAAAGTCCTTTTGCGGAAATCCGCCCGCTAGCACCGCCAGCATGTCCCGCTGCTGAGCCAATTGTTTCAGCAGCGGCGGCAGCGTGGCCACCACTTGCGCGAGCTGCGATTCCTGCGCCGCCACATCCAGCTCATCCGCATACCCCTTTTGGTATTGCGCGCGCAGGATATTTAACTCGTCGGTGTTGATGGTGATGAGTTCACGGGTGGCTTCAATCTGACCCCGCAAGGAGGCCTCTCCGATTGCGCCGGTGGCGATGTTGGAGCTCAAGGTAATATGTGTTGCGATCAGCGCAAACCGCGCCTGCTGTGCCTGCGCTTCGAGCGATTCCACGGTTCTGTGGTTCAGGCCGAAAACGTCCGGGACATACGACACGCTAACCTGCGGCGTGTAGAGGCTGTAATTCTGAACGTTGGCATTGAGGGCGGGGGAAAGGTCTTCTGCCGTCCTCGCCCGGGTGGCGGTAAAACTTCCATTAACACCGGGATAGTAGTAACCGCGTTGCGCCAGCGCATTTTCCCGGGCCACAAGCAGGGCGGCGCGGGCTGCTTTGATGTCAGGACTGTTTTTCAGCGCGCGTTCAATCAAATCGTCAAGCTGCTGCGAGTGGAACACCGTCCACCATTCTCCCGGAATGTCCCGGCCATCCACAAAGCTCTGCGATTCCCCCGCGGTGACGTTGGCTGCGCTGCTAGTGGTGGTGATCGGAGTGGGAAAATAACCGCTGACGTCAGGAGCGGCGGGTTTTTTGAAATTGGGCCCCACCACGCAGCCGAGATTGACCAGCAAGGTTGAGCCCAGGATCAAGCGGGCGAAATGCGATTTGTAAATGCGCAACATAGGTCTGATTCCTCTGCACGTGCCTCGTGCGCCGGGGAGCTGCCGGCGCTACATCCTCCTACCGCCTGCGGGCCACCTGCGATCCGTTCAGCGTCCCGGTGTTGCTCTTATGAAATTTCGTCGATCCACCCAGAGCTACCGGGGCGAGATTGCGATGGCGTGTACTGTTGATTGCTGGGACAGCGGCCCGGGCGCCACTTGAAATTCGACCTTCAAAACTATTGTTCGCCATTCCGCTCGTCATGTGTCCCATCTTTGCCCCATGACCGGGTTTATTGGGACCCGGCTGATGAGGAACCATGGCGTTTCCAGGTATGGAGCTTGCGCGGCTGTTCGGAAGCACCTTCGGACGGTTCGCCTTGAGGAAGCTCCTTGGGCTGGCCGCTCGAGTCGTGTCGGGCCCCTTTCTGTGGCCCCGCATGTCGCTGGATGCCCTTTCATTCGCCTGATGGCTTCCGTCAGGGGGCGTCGCGCTACGTCCGGCGTCGCCCGGATGGCCACTTTCATTGCCTGCTGAACGCTGCGGAGATGTTTGTTGAGCGCCTGAATCAGAGGAGAAACCAACGGCTGTCCCCACCATTAATACGGCCCAAGCGATCGTCAGAAAAAGAAGACGCGTGGTTCTCATTCTGAGCGAACCCCCGCTCTGCGATCGTGCTCATGGTCCTGACCGATAAAAAGCATCCGCAGCGCGGGCACAGCAACCAGCAGCATGATGGGGCCAACAAGCATGCCGCCCACGATCACCGTGGCCAGCGGTCGCTGCACCTGGCTGCCGATGCCCGTGGAAATGGCCGCGGGGAATAGGCCAATGCAGGCGGAGAGCGCCGTCATCAACAACGGCCGCATGCGGCTGCTTGCGGCGCGATACATGGACTCCACGGGCGCAAAGCCCTTGTCCCTTTCATGTTCGTAAAAGGTAATCATCAGGATGCCGTCCATCACCGACACGCCAAACAGCGAGACAAAGCCGATGGCGGCGGAGATGCTGAAATGAAGGCCGGAGACGTACAGTGCCAGAATGCCGCCCACGATCGCGTCGGGAATTCCGGCGAGCGCCAACAGAGAATCGCGCAAGTTATTGAACAAGCCATAGAGCATGCCGCCAATCAGCACAAAGCTGAGCGGCACAATGATATAGAGACGCTGCTTGGCTTCCTGAAGGTCGCCGAACTCCCCCGCCCAGACCAGATGGTATCCCGACGGAAGCTTCACGTTGTCGGCAATGCGCTTTTGCGCTTCTTCCACTGTGCCGCCCAGATCGCGGCCGCGGACGCTGAATTTAACCGGAATGAAGCGTTGTGTGGCCTCGTGATAAATCCACGCCGCTCCCGTATCCATGGTGATTGTGGCCAGTTCGCTTAAGGGTATGTAGGCATTGGCGCCGGAAGGAGTTTGATAACCAACCTTAATGTTGCGAATTTTTTCCACACTGTCGCGAGATTCCCCCGCATAGCGAACGACCAGGTCGAATTGGCGGTCGCCTTCCAGAACTTCGGACGCCACAGCTCCGCCCATGGCCGCCTGCACCACCATGTTGACGTCGCCGGAATTCAGGCCGTAGCGCGCCGCCTTGGCACGGTCCACTTTGATGTTCAGGTTGGGTTGTCCGAGAACAGGAAATATGCCGAGGTCGGTGACTCCCCTCACATGGCTCATCTGGTCGCGAATCTGCTCGGCAAGACTGGTGATAGTTTGAAGATTGGGACCGACAACCTTGACTGAATTGACGCCTTTGACGCCCGAGATTCCTTCCTCGATGTTGTCCTCAATATATTGGGAGAAGTTGAAGACAACGCCCGGCAGCTCATTGTTGAACTCCGTTTGAATCTCATTGGTCAACTTATCCTTGGTCAGACCCCTGGGCCATTGGTCAAATGGCTTGAGGGGCGCGAAGAGTTCGACGTTGGAGAACGGCGAGGCGTCGCTGCCATCGTCCGGCCGGCCATGCTGCGAAACCACCGTCAGGACTTCTTTGTGGCGGAGAAGAATTTCGCGCATCTTCCTGGTGGCTGCTTCGCCGTCCTGCAGGGAGAGCGTGATCGGCATGGAAGCGCGGATCCAAAAGTTGCCCTCCTCCAAGTGTGGAAGGAATTCGCTGCCCAATTTTGGGGCAATAAAGAAGAAGGTTCCCAGCGAGAGGGCGAGTTCCAGTCCCACCACAAGGGCTTTGTGATTCAGGGAGAACCGCAGGGCTGGATTTTAGATCCGGTGCAGGGTGCGGACAAGGAAAGTTTCGACTTCCTTGACGTTTTTGGGGAGCAGAAAGGAGGCAATAACAGGGGTGACGGTGAACGTGGCGATTAAGGCGCCGGCCAGAGCGTAGCCATAAGTGCGGGCCATGGGACCAAAGATTTGACCCTCTACCCCCTGCATGGTAAATAGGGGCACGAAACCGGCCACAGTGATGAACGCCGAGAACAGAACCGCCTTGTCCACCTGCATGGCGCTGATCAGGATCAGGCGCAGCCGGTCCGTCCATCCGTGAATCGGCGTGAAGTCCTCCGCGGATCGGGTCGGGTCAGGCCCCCAGACACCTTCCGCCAGACTATGGAGCAGACTCTGCTTCTCTGACGAGTCGTGCTGAAAGTTCTTGAAAATGTTCTCCACCAGAATCACGGCCGAATCCACGATGATGCCGAAATCCACTGCCCCCACGGACAGAAGGTTGGCGCTTTCACCCTGCATCACCAGGAGTATGGTGGCAAAGAACAGCGCGAACGGGATGTTTAATCCCACGATGGTGGCGCTGCGCAGGTCGCCGAGGAAAATCCATTGGATCAGAAAGACCAAGAGGCACCCGAAAATCAGGTTGTGCAGAACCGTATGGGTTGTGAGTTCGATCAGGGAGGAGCGATCATAATAAGGAACCACCTTAACTCCGGGCGGTAGGGTCCCATCGTGATTCAGCTTTTCGATGGCCTCCTGGACCTTGGGAATCATGTCCGAGGTCTTTTCCGTCCGCCGCATGACCACAATCGATCCCACGATGTCGTCATCTTTATCCTTGCCGAGAATACCGAGCCGGGGGCGAATGCCGACCCCCACCTCGGCGACATCTTTCACCAACACCGGCACGCCATTCGACTGGGCCAGGACAATGTTCTCAATATCGTCAACCTTGTAACCCTGCTGCAGATCATCATTGCCGCCATCATCGATCAGCCCGACACCGCGGATGTTGATGGATTGCTGGCCAATCTGGATTTCGCGACCGCCCACGTTGACGTTGGCGTTGCCCAGCGCCGTTAGGATTTGAGGGATGGTCACGCCGTAAGCTTCGAGCTTGTGTGGGTCAACTGAAACTTCAAATTCCTTGGTGGGACCGCCCCAACTGTTGATGGCGGCGATTCCGGGAATGGTCAGAATCCGGCGCGCCACAACCCAATCCTGTACCGTACGAAGATTGGTAATTCCGAAGTGCTTGGGGCCGACGACCTGATAACGATAGATTTCCCCTGTGGAGCTGTTGGCCTGGATGTCCGCCACCACGCCATTGGGCAGACTGACGTTCTGTTGCAGCGCCACCGATGCCTGGGCATAGGCGAAGTTGTAGTCCACTCCATATTTAAAGCTGACGCGCACAAACGACAATCCATAGAACGAGGTGGAGCGGATGATATCGATACCCGGCGTGGTGTAGAGCCCAATTTCCATGGGGATGGTGTAGTAACGTTCCATCTCCTCGGCCGAGAGGCCCGGCGCCTGGGCGGTAATTTCCAGGATCACGGGCGTGGGATTGGGATATGCCTCAATATTGAGCATCTTGAAGGCAATAAACCCAGCGAGCGTAAATAACACCAACCCCAGCGCCACAATCGGGCGGCGGCTCAGGCAAAATGCGATGAGAGATTTGAACATAGGGAGTTCTCAAAAAGCAGTTGCTAGTGGCTAGTGGCAAGCATCACAGTACTAACCATCAGGCGCCAGCCACTGCATGCCAAGGATTTGACTCGCCCGGCTCGCGGGCTAACTTTGCCAACAACCTTCTAACTCAGGGCGCTAGCCACTAACCATCAGGCACTACCCACTGCCTTTTAGTCGCTTGGTGGCGCTTCCAACATGTTGTCGAGAAAGACAGCGCCATCCGCCACGGCTAGCTCTCCGGGTTGCAATCCATCGAGGATCTGAACCTGGTTGTCCTTGCGCAGTCCCGTCTTAATGGTCCTTTGCACAAAATGATGGCGATCGTTTGTCATCCATGCCGTCATCGTGCCATCGGATTCGCGCACTACGCCGTTCGCGGGCAGAGCAGTGGATTGCGCTGGAGCCTGCACGCGAATCACAAAGTTCGCCAGCATTCCGGGATGTAGTTCGTTTTTGGGATCCGCAATTTCGGAGCGGATCGTTACCCGGTGGGTATTGGGGTCAACCGTTTCATAGATCTTTGTCACCCTCCCGGAAAACACACGGTCGGGATAGGAAACAACTTTGACTTGTACTGGCTGGCCCAGATGAAATAGAGGAATGTCGCTCTCCATAACCTCTGCAAGCATCCATTTGATGGTGACGTCGGCTACGGAATAGGGAGCAGGCAGATTTCCGGGTTGCACGAGGAACCCAGGCTGCGCATTTCTTGCCGTAATCTGGCCGTGAATCGGACTGCGCACCACGAGGGCGGGATCGATCTTGCGTGAGGCAATTATCTGGTTAATCTCCGCGCCGGTCTTTCCGAAGACCCGGACGGCGTCGCGCGCGGCTTTGAGCGCTCCATCGGCGGCCTGCTGGTCGGAGGTCGCCTGCTCCCGTTCACGTTCGGCAACTCCGCCCAGTCCCTGTACGCGCAGAAGTTCCTTGTTGGTGAGGTCGTAAACGGCTGCCGCCCCAATCAGCGTTGACTCCGCCTGAATGAGGTCGGGGCTTTTGATGGTGTAAAGCGGCTGGTCCTTTTGCACTTCGGCGCCCAATTGCACCAGGGTTTCAAGGATGGTCCCCTGGTAATCGGGGAAAACCTGCACGGACAGGTCCTCGTCAAAATCAATGCTGCCCACTGCTTCCTTCTCAACCGGAAACAGGTAGGTGCCTACCGGCACGATCTTGATCGTGTTGAGTTGATTGGGCGTCAGATCCAGGGCCGCATCGGAATGGTTGGGTCCTGCTCCTGCATCTGGATCGGCCCCCGGCGATTGGCCATGGCTGCGCGCAAGTCCCGTGGCAATTATAATAACTGCGGCCGCCACCAACACCACCGCAATCCCTTTCTTAAAATGAACCGGAAATTTCATCGATTTCCTCCAACCGTCAGAGGTATTTGAGTATCACTGGATGGACCCATGAGACGGCGTCACTGTGGAACCAAGCAATAAGGTTAGGACTCTGCCTAAAACCTTTTCCAGTTATCTTCCAGACACCCTGGCCTATCTTCCAGGCACTGCCCTCAAGCCTCGGTAGCAGCACATAGGCACACGCCGCAGCGATTTTGTCCGGCTGCGACAACCTCGTTGATGCGGGCCCGATTGGCTGAGTGATCCGATTGCCCCGCACCTGGCGGCGACGAAATCAAGGATAGAGGTCCGTTCATGCGGAAGTCATAAGGAAGGCACAAGGAAGTTATGGAAGTTAAGCATATAGGATATATTATTTATAGAAATATGTCTTATATAGAAATACTGAAATGGGCATGTATACTTCCAAGGCAAGATATCTTTCGGCCAGCCAGAGCCTATCTTTTCGTCATCCGTTTCGTGGGATTGGGGGAGTTTCGATAGAATGGCGATGAGTTTTAGTTCTGTATTGCGCGACCGTGCGGTTCGAGAACCGCCCCTGCGGCTTTAACCCGGCATCGTTGATCCGGCCGGTGTCACCTTCACTTGCACGACGACCGTGCCAGGCTGCCTGCCACCTCCTGCTTTCTCCTTACTGCCAACTGCACATAACCTACTGTCTACTGCTTTCCGTGCTTGGTGGTTCGTGCAAATCCGCGAAAATCCATGCCCGAAGTCCTCATGAAATCCACCCTTTGTCTTCTATTGTGCGCGGTTCGGCAGGCATGCTTGCCGCGGGATGCGCCATCCGGTACGATGGTCCGCTGGGCTTTTGACTCTCCGGGGCTGCCCCCGCAGGGAATACTTTCATATTGAAACGAACAAAATCACGTTGGAGTGGTTCAATGGTCCGCCGAGTGGCGCGGAACTTCCTCCTGATTCTTCCACTTTTCTTCGTCCCGCTTTCCGGCAGTGCCAGCGCCCAGAATTCCTCACTTGACGCGTTGCTGGATTCCCTTGGGAACGCCCACCAGATCCGCCAAGTGGCCATTTCACCGGATGGCCAACGCGTGGCCTGGGTTGAAGACGGCGCCTCCTCGCATGGGATCTTTGTCTGCACGCTGGAGTCGCCCGAATCCACCAAGCGGCATATCACTGCGGGCAGCGGCGATGAAGCTTCCGACGAACATGCCATTGCCTGGTCCCCCGACAGCCGCCAATTGGCTTTCCTTTCAAATGCCCAGACACCCGATCAGGTTCAGCTCTATGTGGCCAAAGCTACGGGGGGAGACGCGCGCAAGATCACGGAGTTGACGGGAACGCTGGACGCTCCGGCCTGGTCGCCCGACGGGAAGTCGGTGGCTTTGCTCTTCATTGAAAACGCTCCACGGCAGCCTGGTCCGTTGGAGCCCATGACACTTCCCTCGGGCGTGATCGGCAGCAAGATTTACGAACAGCGCCTAACCATCGTAGATGCAGCCACGGGAAACGCTCGCCAGGTTTCTCCGGTTGACATGTATGTCTATGAATACGACTGGTCGCCTGATGGCCGGCAATTTGCCATGACCGCCGCTCACGGCGCTGGCGATGCCAATTGGTGGACCGCGCAGATCTACACCCTTCAGGCGGACTCCGGCGCGGTGAAAGCCCTCTATAAGCCGGAACTGCAAGTTGCAGTGCCACGGTGGTCGCCCAACGGGAAGAATGTAGCGTTTATCGGAGGGTTGATGAGCGACGAGGGCTCAGTGGGCGGCGACGTTTTCCTGATTCCAGCCGCGGGGGGCGCCGTCCGCAACTTGACCCCCGGGCTCAAGGCGTCCATCAGCTCACTGGCTTGGCGGCAGGGCGGGGAAGAGATTCTCCTGTTGGAAAGCTTGGATGGTGCGAGCGGCATCGGGACGGTGGACGTCCAAAGTGACAAATTGACCCAATTGTGGAGCGGCCCGGAGACCCTGTCCCTCGGCGGGGGGAACTTTGGCCTCTCTCTGGCCAAAGATGGGAAGATATGGGGCGTGGTGCGGGAAAGCTACTCCAATCCCCCCGAAGTGTGGGCTGGGAACATGGGGGATTGGCGGGAAATCACCGGGATACACCGGGCTATTCGCCCTAATTTTGGGAGGGCCGAGAGTATCCACTGGCAAAATGACGGACTAAATGTTCAGGGCTGGCTCAGCTACCCATTGGACTATGACCCCTCCAAGAGTTACCCCCTGGTGGTGGAGGTCCACGGCGGTCCCGGCGCCATGGCGCGACCCCTTTGGCCCACGACCTTCTTTGACTTCACTCTGCTGACCCACTATGGGTACTTTGTGCTGAGGCCCAACCCGCGGGGAAGCTTTGGCCAGGGCGAAACTTTTACGCGCGGCAATGTCAAAGACTTTGGATACGGTGACTTGCGGGACATCCTCGCCGGAGTCGATTACGTGGTGAAGCACTATCCCGTGGACAACAACCGCGTCGGCATTGGCGGCTGGAGCTATGGTGGTTACATGACGATGTGGGCCGTCACCCAGACGACACGCTTCCACGCCGCCGTGGCCGGGGCGGGCATCGCCAATTGGCAGAGCTACTACGGGGAGAACGACATCGACCAGTGGATGATCCCCTTCTTTGGCGCGTCGGTTTATGACGACCCGGGGGTGTACGCAAGAAGCTCGCCCATCACCTTCATCAAGAGCGCTAAAACACCGGTCCTCACGCTGGTGGGTGATCGAGACGGCGAGTGTCCAACGCCGCAATCCTTTGAATTTTCGCACGCTTTGGAGACACTGGGCGTGGAGAATCAATTTGTGGTGTATCCCTTCGAGGGGCACCTGATTTCGGACTCCGCGCACCGCCGCGACATCATGCAACGTACCCTGGAATGGTACGATCACCATCTGAAATAACTTTCCAGTTGACGCCGGGACGCGCGGACGATAGATTTAGCGTCTTTTCAAGTGGAGCAAACAACTGACGGGCAGCCGTGTTGAGAGTTGCCGGACCAACAAGTTCGGCCGAAGCAATCTCCGGGCGCCAAAAGGGGGAGATACAAAATGAAAGTAGGACTCTTTACGGCACTTCTGGCCAATTTGAGCCTGGATGAAGTGATTCAAAAAGTTAAGCCACTGGGAATAGAGGCACTGGAGTTGGGCACCGGGAATTATCCGGGCGAGCCGCACCTCAAGCTTGAATGGTTACATCAGGCTTCCAAACTGAAAGAATTCAAGCAGAAGCTGGCAGACGCGGGAATCACCATCAGCGCTTTGAGTTCCCATGGCAACCCGCTGCATCCCAACAAGGCGATTGCGCAGCTCCATGCCGCCACCAGTAGAAAGACGATCCTTCTGGCAGAAAAACTGGGCGTTAAGACGGTCATTGACTTCTCCGGCTGCCCGGGTGATTCGGACAAATCCAAGTACCCCAATTGGTCGCCTACTGCATGGCCTCCTGACTTTCTTGAAATCATAAAATGGCAGTGGGAAAAGAAGGTCATCCCTTATTGGGTGAAGCACGCAAAGTTTGCGGAAGACCACGGCGTGCGCATCGGGATTGAGATGCACCCGGGCTTTGTCGTTTACAATCCCGAGACCATGTTGCGCTTGCGTGAGGCTGCTGGGCCTGCCGTCGGCTGCAATTTCGACCCCAGCCACATGTTCTGGCAGGGGATTGATCCTTGCACGGCGATTCGGAAGCTGGGCGACGCCGTGTTCCACGTTCACGCCAAGGATACGCGCCTTTACGACGTCAACGTGAAGGTCAATGGCGTTTTGGACTACAAGCCCTACAGCGATGAGAAAAATCGTTCCTGGATATTCCGCACTGTTGGTTATGGTCATGACGCAGATTTTTGGTGTGATTTGGTCTCCACGTTACAAATGGTGGGGTACGACGATGTGCTTTCCATCGAGCACGAGGATAGTTTGATGTCGGTTGATCAAGGGCTGAGCAAAGGTTCTGCCTTCCTCCACCAGGTTGTTATCAAGGAGAAACTCAAAGAAATGTGGTGGGCATAAGAAGAACGTCCGAGGTCCGCAGTCCGGAGTCCGAAGTCAAGCAATCAGGACTTTCGGCGGCGGGTGAAAGTGCCACTCAAGGGGGATAAACGGATGCCTGAAATTAATGTTGCACTTATTGGTCACAGGTTCATGGGTAAGGCGCATTCCAATGCTTACCGGCAGGTGCGGAAATTCTTTCCGGGGAATCTGGTTCCGCGCATGAAGGTTTTGTGTGGGAAGGCGTGCAATGAAGAATTGGAAGAAACCGCCCGCCAATTTGGTTGGGAAGAGTCGGATTGCGAGTGGGAGCGCGTTGTGGAGCGTAAAGATATCGACATTGTCGATGTCTCTACGCCCGGTTATCTCCACCATCCTATGGTTATTGCCGCCGCCCAGGCAGGCAAGCACATTTTCTGCGAAAAGCCGCTCGCCAATACACTGGCGGAGGCTAAGGCCATGCTGAAAGCCGTTGAAAAAGCCGGCGTGATGCACATGGTCAATTTTAATTATCGCCGGGTGCCTGCCGTCGCCTTCGCCAAGCGATTGATTGAAGAAGGCAAAATTGGGGAGGTCTACCACTATCACGGAGCCTATTTACAGGATTGGATCATGGATCCGGATTTCCCCCTGGTTTGGCGGCTGGAAAAGAAATACGCCGGCAGCGGCGCCTTGGGTGATATCGGTGCGCATGCTACGGATCTTGCCGAATTCCTGATCGGTGAAATTCAAACGGTAACGGGCCAGTTGACGACTTTCATTAAGGAGCGGCCTCTCGTTGCCCAGGGATCGGGTGCGTGGGGAGCCAAAGGCCAGGGTGGCAAAGGTAAAGTTACCGTTGATGACGATGCGAACTTCCTGGCCCGATTCAAGAACGGCAGCGTCGGGGTTTTTGAGTCAACCCGTTTTGCCGGTGGCCGCAGGAATCACAACACTTTTCAGGTTTATGGAAGCAAGGGGAGTATCGCCTTCAACATGGAGCGCATGAACGAACTGGAGTTTTTCGATCGCACTGAACCTTCTGAAGTGCAGGGTTACAAGAACATCATTGTGACGCAGCCGGAACATCCCTATGTCGGCAATTGGTGGCCCCCGGGGCATATCATTGGTTACGAACACACGTTCGTTCATGGCATCCACGATTTCCTGACGGCCATCGACGAAGACCGTTTGCCGGAGCCGAACTTCCGCCATGGCGCGCGCAATCAAACCGTCCTTGATACTATCGAACGTTCGTCGAAATCGGGGCGCTGGGAAAAAGTGAAGGCCTAAGAACGCTTACGAGCCACGCGGAATTGGTGATTTGTGATTGGAAGCATCGCCTCCCGTTGGATCTCCGGCCCCGAGGCATCGCGGCAAGGGCTCGGACGACCGCGAAACCACAGTGAGTGTTCACCATTCACAAGTCGGCATTCACCATTAATTTAGAATTCTCCTGGGGGAAACATGTCTTATATGATGGGAATCGATGTTGGCACTACTGGCACGCGAGCCGTGATTGTTCGCCCGGATGGGCACGTGGTGGGCGCCGCGACTGGCGACCATCAACCGATGCGGATGGCCAGGCCCGGCTGGGCTGAACAGGATCCGGAAGACTGGTGGCAGGCGACGCTGGTGGCCATTCGCAGCGCGCTTGAAGAGACCGGGGTTAAGGGCTCGGAAATCGCCGCTGTGGGTTTTTCCGGGCAGATGCATGGCGTTGTTCTGCTCGATAAATCGCGCGCTGTCCTTCGTCCCTCACTGATTTGGTGCGACCAACGCAGCCAGGCGCAATGCGATTGGATCACCAACAAAGTGGGAGCGGCACAGCTTATACAATACACATCCAACCCCGCGCTCACCGGCTTTAGTGCTCCGAAGATTCTCTGGGTTCGTGATAATGAGCCCAAAGTTTACGAGCGAGTCGCCCATTTCTTGCTCCCCAAGGACTTTGTTCGTTACCGGTTGACAGGGGAGTTTGCCACGGACGTTTCCGACGCCTCGGGGACTTTACTTTTCGATGTTACCCACCGTCGCTGGTCGGCGGAAATGCTCAGCGCGTTGGGAATTGACGCGCAAATTCTGCCCAAGGCCTTCGAGTCCCCAGAGATTACGGGCGAAATCACGCAAGAGGTGGCCGTACTCACCGGCCTCAGCGCCGGAACCCCGGTGGTAGGCGGTGCAGGCGATCAGGCCGCCAGCGCTGTCGGCAATGGCATCGTGCTGCCAGGTCTGACTTCGGCAACTCTGGGCACTTCGGGGGTGATCTTCACCTATACTGATGCGCCCAAACTTGACCCGCGAGGGCGTATCCACACTTTCTGCCACGCGGTTCCGGGAAAATGGCACGTAATGGGCGTTACTCAAGGCGCGGGACTCTCCCTGCGCTGGTTCCGCGACAACTTTGGCTACACAGAGTCGTGGTATGGAAAACAAGCTGATGTGGACCCTTATGAACTGATTATTCGCGAGGCCGAAAGAATCCGCCCGGGCAGCGATGGTTTGCTGTGGCTGCCTTATTTGATGGGCGAGCGGACTCCCCACCTGGATTCGCAGGCCCGAGGCATGTGGTTCGGCATGACGGCGGCGCACACGCGATCGCATCTGGTCCGCTCAATCCTGGAAGGCGTGGCATTCAGCCTGCGCGACTCTCTGGAAATCTTCAAAGAGTTGGGCATTCCTGTTGAACAGATTCGCGCCTCGGGCGGGGGTTCTCGTAGTTTTCTGTGGCGCCAGATTCAGGCAGACATCTATGGCAAGGAACTTGTCACTTTACGAACATCGGAAGGATCAGCCCTCGGCGCCGCATTGTTGGCGGGAGTTGGCGCCAAGATCTACTCCTCGGTGGAAGAGTCCGCTCAGGAAGCCATTCAGGTGAAAGAGTCCATGTCGCCCAAGCCGGAAAACGTTGCGACTTACGAAAAATATTATCAAGTCTATCGCGACCTTTATCCGGCGGTGCAGGACCTTTCGCACACTCTGGCAAAGTTGGGAGCGGGCGAGGTTTGATTCTAAGGGGGCCCAGCCAGAGTGGGCGAATCCCCTAACCAAAACGACTGGCCTAAACTGGACATCCCCCCCCTGGGGGCACGATCATGAAACGACTAATGCCGCAGTTTACCACGCTGAGTGTTATCGCCATCCTCCTGGGCGTGGCTGTTGCCCCATCTCCACAACACACCCACCTTGCCGGTTGGACTAAGTCCATCATCCCCTTTATTACTGTGAGGTCCGTAATGGCAGCGCCTGCACCGTCTTACTCCGCAAAGGTCGAACAAACCCAATACCGGAAGTGGAATGTTTACAAGCTCACCAACGGTCTTGTCTCACTTTATGTGGCCCCTGAACTGGGGGGACGTGCGATCCAGCTTGAGTTGGGCGATCAAGAGTTTTTCTTTGTGAACAAGGCTCTTGAGGGCAAGGTCCTGCCGGAGTCGGAGAACAACCTCAAGGCCGGCTGGGCAAATTATGGCGGAGACAAGGTCTGGCCGGGCCCCGAAGGTTGGATGAACGATGGTGAGTGGCCAAGCATTCCTTACTACATTCTGGACGGATCCACATTCAAAGCTGAAGTTGTAACCGACACTCCTGCCCAAGTCGCTGTCCGCGTCACCAGCCCGGAGGATCCCCGCACCGGTGTACAGTTTATTCGCACTTACCATGTTTATGCGGACACCACACGGGTCAAGGTAGACCAGGTACTGCGAAACATCAGTCGACGGCAGATTCGCTGGGGTATCTGGCACCTGATTCAGAACGACGCCGCGGATGCGACCGATCCTTCCAAGCCCAATCCTGAGCTTTATATGTATATTCCCCTCAATCCACACAGCAAATACCCGGAGGGATATTACAAACCTTACGGAGATGCGCGCCACCCCAGCTACGAGGTCATTCAAGGGGGGAAAATCCTTCGCGTCCACTATATGTATTGGATGTGCAAGGCTGCCGCCGACTCCAACGCCGGCTGGTATGCAGTGGTAAACGGGCAAAAGAATATCGGCTTTGTAGAGAACTTCAAATACTTTCCCGACCAGGAATATCCTGACGGAGCCTCGGTGGAGCAGTGGAACGACGGACCAGGAACATTCTCACGCGGGCCTTTTAACCAAGTCCTGGAAAATGATCCGAGTAAGACGCCCTACTTCTTTGAGACCGAAGGGATGAGCCCCTATGCGCGATTGGAGCCGGGCGAGGAATTCTCCTACCCCATCTTCTGGTCACCGACGCGGGTGCCTTATCCAATTTCCAGCGATCCGACTTCGGGCGGAGTCGCGAGTGAAGCCCTTAGCGGAACGATTGACGGAGCTAATGTCACATTGAAAGGCACATTCGGAGTTTTTTCGCCCGGAACAATTCAGGCCGAATTCTTCAGCGCCATGGGTGAGGAGTTGGGCCATGTCTCTCTCCAGACGGTTGACCCCCGCGAAGTGGTGCGGTTGGACAAGACAATTTCATGCCCTGCCGATGCCTTCCGCGTCAGCGTGGCGGCACTGGATCGCGACGGCGAAAATCGCGGTTTCCTTGGGAACTTCATTCTGCGGCCCCGGTGGTAGATGGTGGATCATGGATAGCAGGTGGTAGGTAGTTGGTGGTAAATGGAGACATGCAAGGGGTTTGGGAGAGTCCATTGAGAGTTAAACAGATTTCCGCCTGGATCGATAGCAAGCCTGGTGAACTTGGCCGGATCACCACTGCATTAGGCAAGGCCAAGGTCAATATTTCAGCTATCACCAGCTGGAATACTGGCAATGAAAGCCCCGTCCATCTCCTGGTCAGTAGTCCGGCGAAAGCGAAAAGAGTTCTTCAAGAACTCGGAGTGCGTGTTACGGAGGAAGAGGTACTCCGCGTGACCTTGGCAGACAAGCCGGGCGTTCTGGGAGAGGTTGGAACGCGACTGGGGGCGGAAAACATCAACATCGAGTATTCTTACGCCAGCATCCCCACAGGCGACAAGAAGGCGGACCTTATCTTGTCAGTTTCAGATGTCGTGGGAGCGGCCAAGGCGCTGCGGGGATTATAGTTGGAGGTGGTTCCTTGGGGTAAATTACATGTGTGAGATGTGCAGACCGCCCGCGACCTACCACCATCCAAAAGGATAGCGATTCTTCTCCATGGCAGCATCCGCCAGTTGCCGTTTCAAGCCGATCGAATCCGGTGGTATCCGTCGCAGGAATCTCCTCAAAACAGAGAGTTGAGTACGCAGCGTTTCGCCGTCGGCTATGCGGGCGAGTGCCCGGCGTGCTTCTGTTTCAATCCGATCCGCCGCCTCTTGGATGCAGATGCGCGCCACGGCAATTCGGATTTCTCCTGCCGATGCAGAATCATGCGAAATACCCTTTTGGGAGCGAAGCAGGACGCTTTCCATGGCGTAGACCGCCATCACCAGGTTACTGATCACGCCCACCACTTCCTGCTCCTGCTCAAGCCCCAGCATAAAACGCTGGACTGCGCTTCCAGCCACCAGCAGAAAAACCTTCTTTGCGCCCTGCACCAACCGGATCTCCCCGGCAAACGGGTCATCGTCGTCTGCCTCCTCAATGGGCGCCGTTCCCAGGATTTCATCGGTCAGTTTTTGCGCGGCGGCGAGTAAGGGCAACTGACCTTTTTGAGAGCGCTTCATCAGCATGTCGGTGATCAGCAGCCGATTGATTTCGTTGGTGCCCTCAAAGATTCGATTGACGCGCTGGTCGCGATAGGCGCGCTCAACATCGTACCCGCTGCAGAAGCCATACCCACCGAAGATTTGCACTGCTTCATCGGCCATGAAATCCAGCGTCTCCGTGCCGATAACCTTTAAGATGGAGCACTCAACGGCACACTCCTGTAAAGCTTCCAAGGTCTGCTTCGGAGTCGTGGCCGAACCCCGGTCAATCCCCTTGAGCATCGCGTCGATCATTCCGCTGGTTCGATAGGACATGCTCTCCAGGGCGTAAATCTGCGCCACCATCTCACCGAGCTTCTCTTTGATCAATCCAAAGTCGGCAATTTTACGTCCAAAGGCGTTGCGTTCTCCGGCCCATTTCAGCGCATCGATCAGAAGATATTTACTGCCTCCCACACACCCTGCGCCCAATCGGTAGCGGCCCATGTTCAGAATGTTGAAGGCAATCAAATGTCCCTTGCCGATCTCACCCAGGACATTTTCAACGGGGACAGGGACGTTCTCAAGAGTCAGCGACGTTGTGGAGGAGCCGCGAATTCCCATCTTATGTTCTTCCGCCCCGGGCATGACTCCGGCAAAATTACGGTCCACGATAAAGGCCGTGAATTTTTCGCCGTCGATTTTGGCAAACACCAGGTAAATGTCCGCGATGCCGCCGTTGGTGACCCACATCTTGGCGCCATTCAGGAGGTAATGCTTTCCGTCCGCAGCGAGCGTGGCTCGCGTTTTACAGTTGAGCGCGTCGGAGGCCGAGGATGCCTCGCTCAGGCAGTAAGCGCCCACCCACTCGGCGCTCGCGAGCTTAGGTAGATATTTGGCTTTCTGCTCTTCCGTGCCAAAGAATGTGATGGGAAGGATGCCGATTCCCGCCTGCGCCCCAACCGTGGTGGCCCAGGAGCCGTCGCGCGCCATTCTTTCCGCCACAAGAATGGAAGAGATTTTGTCCAGTTCCAACCCGCCAAATCTCTGCGGAACATCGGTGGCGCAAAAGCCAAGTTCGGCTGCTTTCTTCAACAGTTCGCGCAGCAATCCCGGCCTCTTTCCTTCGATCTCAGTCAAGCGGGGCACGATTTCCTGGTCGATGAAGTCCTGCGCCGTCTGGGCAATCAAGCGATGTTCGTCCGTCATGTCCTCGGGCGTGAACACTTCCTGGGGCGTGCGCGATTCAATCAAAAAGCTGCCGCCCTTGATTCGCTGCGACGCAGGTGCACTTGGTTCTGCCATACTTGCCCCCATTGCTTTCTGGTTCCGTACGATGATGACCTGCCGCGATCGGTCGGCAGACCGCATTTTCAACTGCCCGCCGCTGGTTCCCAAAGCTCAATCCGATTTCCCTCGGGGTCCATGATCCAAGCAAAGCGCCCGAAGTCGAAATCCTCGCGGTGCGGGTCAACCTCCACTCCTTCTTCCTTCAGCGCTGCGAGGAGTCCATCGAGATCGGCGACGCGGAAGTTCATCATGAAGTTCGCGCTGCTGGGTTGAAAGTAGGTGGTCTTTTTGGGGAAAATTGCCCAAACAGTCCTTCCATCTTTTGCCTTGTCATTATTTTCACGCCAGATGAATGACACGGCCCCCTCCGGCCCGCGCTTTATCCCCAGATGCTTTTCGTACCATGCGTATAATGCTTCAGGATCTTCTGCTTTGAAAAACAAACCGCCCAGACCCGTAACTCGCTCCATTGCTTGTCTCCTTTGATGATGGATAGTAGCTGCGGTTCGCGAACCGCCCGTACGTCTTATCATGAGGCAACACGTTCGGCCACTTCAAGGATCGCATTTGGCTCTTGCAAGTTTTCAAAAATACCCGCGGCGCCCATCCCGCCGCCCACGCACATGGTGACCAAGCCATAGCGAGCTTTACGGCGCTTCATTTCGCCGAACAGCGTGGCCGTGAGCTTTGCGCCCGTGCATCCCAGAGGATGGCCCAAGGCGATGGCGCCGCCGTTCACATTGGTTCTTTCCAAATCGAGGTCTGCGAGTTTGATGACCGTGAGCGCCTGTGCGGCAAAGGCCTCGTTGAGTTCAATCAGATCAATATTGGAGAGTCCCAGCCCGGCCAATTTCAATGCCTTGGGAATGGCGTAAACGGGACCCACGCCCATCTCCTCCGGGGGGCAGCCCGCCGTTGCGTAACTAACAAATCGCGCCAACGGCGCAAGGCCCAGCGCCTTCGCACGGTCGAGTGACATCACCACTGCCGCCGCCGCGCCATCGCTCATTTGCGAGGCATTGCCCGCCGTCACAGTTCCGTGCGCATGAAATGCGGGTTTGAGCTTCGCCAGCGCTTCAAGAGAAGTATCGCGCCTCGGCCCCTCGTCAGTCTCGAAGATTACCTTGCGTGTCGTGGGTTTTCGTCCGCCGTTCATGCTGACGTCGATGACTTCCAGTGGCGCAATTTCGTCCCGGAATTTTCCCTGCTCGATGGCTGCTGAGGCCCGCTGATGGCTGCGCCACGAGAACCGATCCTGCTCTTCCCGCGAAATATCATGCTTCACCGCCAGATTTTCCGCAGTCAGCCCCATGCCGAGATAGGTATCGGGGTATTGGTCCATCAGGAATGGATTTGGCGAGAAATGGTAGCCGCCGATGGGGATCATGCTCATGGTCTCCGTGCCACCGGCGATGATTACCTCGGCGGCCCCAGCAAGGATGCGCTCGGAAGCAAGGGCGATGGCTTGAAGTCCGGAAGAACAGAAGCGATTGATGGTCATAGCCGGGACTGTCACAGGAAGGCCGGCACGCAGCGAAGCGACACGGGCCACATTGTTCCCCTGCTCGGCCTCCGGCATCGCGCAGCCCAGAATGACGTCCTCCACATCGCCCGCGTCCAGGCTTGGTGCACGCCGCAGGGCTTCTCGGATGACGGCGGCCGCCATGTCATCGGGCCGCGTTGAACGAAGCGTACCGCGCGGCGCCTTGCCCACCGCCGTGCGCGCAATGGAAACGATGACGGCTTCCCGCATAAGTTTCTCCCGGTACAACGCCTTGGTTGAAATCATCAGTCATCAGTCTTGAGTTCTCGAGTGTCGCGCTTCGACTAGATGCCTTTGGCTGTCTTGGCTGACCACTGGCGACTTACAACTGACAACTGACGAATTTCCTAATCAATTCCTCAACGGCTTGCCCTTCTTCAAGGTGAACTGAATTCGCTCCACTGTTTTTCTTTGCCCGCAGAGGCTGAGGAAGGCCTCGCGCTCGAGATCGAGCAAGTACTGTTCGGAAACAAATTGAGGCGAGGTAAATTCGCCGCCCCCGGATAGCACCTTGGCGAGCTGCGTTCCCACCACCACGTCGTAATCGGAGATGTATTCGGCGCGGCGCATCAGGTGGAGCCCAAGCTTCATCTTGGCAAACGCAGATTGGCCGAGGGCGCGAACGTCATTTCGTGGTTGCCCTGGGCGATATTCCAAGTGGAACAGATCGAGCGCCAATTGCCTGGCATCGGCAAGCTGCCGGTCGCGATTCATGCTGATCGAGTCCCGTGGAGACAGATAGTGCAGCCGACGTGCATCCTGGGCACAGGTGGAGACCTTGGCCATGCCGATATTCAGAAACACTTCCTTCAAGTAGGTGAAGGGGTCGGCATCGGGATCCGCCGGCACGCGGTCAATCGAGCGCAGCAGCATCTCTTTCGATCCGCCGCCCGCGGGGATCAGTCCAACACTGGCTTCCACCAATCCCATGTAGGTTTCCGCCGCGGCGCGCACGCGGGCGGTGTGCAGGCACATTTCCGTCCCGCCGCCCAGCGTCATTCCAAATGGCGCGGCCACCACGGGTTTTGGCGCGTACTTCAGAGCCATGTTGGCGTTTTGGAAAGCGCGAACGGCGAGATTGACCTCATCCCAATCGCCCTCTTGAATTGCGGCCAGGACCAGCATCAAATTGGCGCCGACGCAGAAGTTTGGTCCCTGGTTTCCGATCACCATCGCATCGAAGCTCGCGTCCAGCGCCTTCAGGCCAGCGTGGACCATCTGGACCGTATCGCCGCCAATGGTGTTCATCTTGGAATGAAATTCCAGGCACAGCACTCCGTCGCCCAAATCGATCAGGCTTGCCCCGGCGTTTCTCTTTACTTCCTTCTTCCGGGACTTCAGGGCAGGAAGCAGGATGACTCCCGACCGCTCCGGAATCGGGTGATAGCTGCCGGATTGCCCGTCAAAGAAGGTCCTTGTCCCGTCCTCCTGAACGTAAAAGGATTTTCCGCCTGTGGCACGCAACTGTTCCACGATCAGTGGGACGGGCCGGCTCTCGCTGACCCAGTTTTCGACGACCCGCTCGATGCCCCAGGCGCTCCACAACTCGAACGGTCCCATTTCCCACCCGAATCCCCACTTCATGGCGTTGTCGATGGAGAGGATGTCGTCGGCAATTTCAGGAACGCGCATGGCAGCGTAGTGGAAGACGTCTGAAAACAACTTGCGATAGAAATCTCCGGCGCGGTCAGTGGCTTGGAAGAGAATCTTGACCCGCTCGCGCAGATCGTCCACATTGCGCGCCATTTCCAGGGAAGGGAACGCAGCGCGCTGGCGGGCGCGAAATTCAAAGGTTGTGCGGTCCAGGGTCAGGATTTCGCTTTCATCAGGGCTTTTCCCCTTAACCTTCTTGTAGAAGCCCTGGCCCGTCTTATCTCCCAGCAAACCTCGCCCGAGCATCTCCTCCACAAAGTCGGGAAGGTGGAAGAGGTCGCGGCGCTCGTCCTGGGGTAGTGACTCGTGCAGGTTTTTCACGACATGTGCCAGCACATCCAGGCCAACGATATCGAGGGTGCGGAACGTGGCCGACTTCGGCATTCCCAGGACAGGGCCGGTCAGCGTATCGATCTCCTCAATGGAGTATCCGTCCTCCTGCATGATGCGGAGTACGGCCAGGGTAACGAAAATTCCGATTCGATTGCCAATGAAGTTGGGCGTGTCCTTGGCGATGACGATGCCTTTGCCCAAAACGTAGTCGCCGAAGTGCGAGATTGCCTCCACGACAGCCGGAAGTGTTTCCGGCTGGGGGATGATCTCCAGCAAGTGCAGGTAGCGCGGAGGATTGAAAAAGTGCGCGCCCAGAAAGTGGTGGCGAAAATCCTCGCTGAATCCGGCGCACAAAGACGAAATGGAGATTCCCGATGTATTCGAGCTGACGATGGAGTTCGGCGAGCGGAAGGCCTGGACCTTCTCCAGCAGCGCGCGCTTGACGTTGAGATCCTCCATCACCGCTTCAATGATCCAATCGCAATCCTTGAGTTTGGCGAGGTCGTCCTCAAAGTTGCCGACTGTAATCAGGCGAGCAGCCTCAGGGACAAAGAATGCCGCAGGGCGGGACTTTAGCGCCGCATCCAGGCCCGCGCCCGCCATGCGATTGCGAACTTGTGGCGCGTCAAGCCCCAACCCTCTGGCTTGTTCTTGCGATGTTAATTGGCTGGGAGCGATGTCCAATAGCAGGCAGGGAACTGACGCGTTGGCAAGTTGGGCGGCAAGGCGCGAGCCCATTGTTCCCGCGCCCAGAACGGCCACCTTGCGGATGTCGCGCATCTGTTGCCCCCGCCGATTGCTGTTTGAAGAGAATGTCATTATCGCGAATGCCCCTAAGACGGTCAAGTTATGCGGAAACAGAAAAGGGTAGCAACGCGGCCACTCCATGAGAATATTCAATGCAGCAAACGCTAGTATTCTTGGCCCAGAAGCCTTAAATGCATAAGGCTTGACAAAATCTAAGATTAGAAATAGTCTAAACAACTCATGGACCCCCAGGCCATTAAACGCTCACTCGAAGACAGCGGGTTGCGGTGCACTCCCCAGCGCTATGCTGTGATGGCATTCTTGTTGGAGCACAACAATCACCCCACGGCTGCGGAAATCTTCGAAGCCGTGAATCGTGCGGATCCACGCTCTTCAAGGGGTACGACTTATAACAATCTGCGGGAC
>PLSX01000266.1 GCA_003165315.1 Acidobacteriota bacterium | reverse complement strand
ATTTTTCCATGCGGCATAGCGGCGCCTATGCCGATTTCGGTATAGCCGGAGAACCCTCTCCCGCTTATCATGTAGCGCGAATTGTGCGTCCTTCCGCACTACTTGGCGGCATGCATATACTCATCCGAACCTGAGTGCGCCAATTCGGGCATCTCATCCCACGTTCTGCCTTCGAGTTCCCGTCCAGCTTTCTTCTTTCTTGTTCCGCCCCACTGTTTGAAGAAGAAGGGCACGCAGGCGTCCACGCACTGGTCGCGGATTTCCAACACCCAGGCCGGGTCCATGGGGCGGGCACCGGGACCGGATTCTCCGCCCACGATGGCCCAATCGATTCCCTCAAGATTCAGGCCGGGCAGTGGCCCAAGGAGTGGTTCGAGGGACAGGAATTTGACTATCGCGCCCGAGTGGCGAAGGTGGTCAATGCGCGGAGTGTATTTTAGGCTCTCCACGCTGACGCCCATCCAGATGTGCGGCGCCCATGGAAGCGTGGGCGAAAGTTCCAGCAATCGGTCCGACCGCTTCGTGAGGACCTGGAATTTATGCCAGTCGGCGCGGCGCATCACATCGAAGGTCCTGACGATGAATTCCACCGGCACGTCTTTGTGGAACAAATCGCTCATGGAGTTCACGAAGATGGTCTGCGGCTTCTTCCACCTTAGCGGCAGTTCCAAAGCGTTCTCGTGGAGGGTTAGGTCGAATCCATTGGCATAATTCGGCTGGCGCATGGCTTGAAGACGCATGGCCATCCGCTCAGCGTAGCAATCCTTGCACCCCGGACTGATCTTAGTGCAGCCCGTGAGCGGGTTCCACGTGGACTCGGTCCACTCAATTGTCGACGCCTGCCCCATCCATTGCCTCGATGCTAGAACTTGAAATTCTGCTGGTCTGAACTGTATTTTAGGACATCATCCCAATATTGGTAAGCCCTCTCATGTCTTGAGAAAAGCGAGAGCCGGTACAAGGGCAGATTTTTCTCATCCGACCGCACTTGCTTCATCCGGTCCCACCGCTGCCGAATATATCCCAGTTTTACCATCTGCCCGGAATATTCCTCCGCAAGAAAGCGCGGAAACTGACCTCCCCGACTTTCCGCAATTTTCCACTCTTCCCGCCAGTCCGGCAAACCCAGGAAATCTTCAACCTTCGAGTTTGCGGGATTCAGATAATTTTCGATGTTGCGGTTGGCGTCCGAGTGGAGTGCCAGCAGGATTAAGAAATCAATCAAATAGGATGACAGCCTTTTTACCGTCGAGAACTTGATGGAAATATCAAACGGATCGACGAAACAAAAGGTCAAAACACCGTGCCCGGGTGAATGCATGGGAATGCTCGCGCAAATCTCATCGATCTTTTCATTGCAGTCGCCACAGATGAAGGTCGCATTGGCCTTGGACGAATACCGGCTTACACGCGATTGCAAGGCTCCAAGAAGCTCCGGATCGCTCTCACAGAAGATGTACTTATCGAAGGGATCAGGAGCACCCAGCGCCAGGAGCGGTGAGCCCATTAGCATTCGCCCGGTGCCTCTTACCCGTACGAAGCCTGGACCTGAGTAAAGATCAATATACACTCCGGTTGGCCACTTGTTCTTCATGCCGGTAGAAAATAGCCGGTCGTACAGCCCGACCAATTTGTACTTGTCCTCTGCCCAAGCTCCCACCTCCGGACACGGCAGTCCGTCGTCTTCCACGGTTATTTCGCCCATGGCAACCCCTTGCCTCCCTGACGACTTGTGTTATCGCCCGGCAAATAGTAACTTCCTTACCAATAATGAGCAAGGAAATTCTCGTCCCAACAGTATGACTAATGGTCGGGAGGTCGCAAGCGTAATTGCGCGAGCCCAGTCTGCCGTCGAGTCAAAGGTCGCCCATGTGCCATTGAAAATCATAGGCGAATATAAAGCGAATATCAATAACGCCATTCGCTGCCAATCGGGGCTGGCGAAAACTCCTGTCGTTCGGACATTGCGGTGCCGGAGGGACTCGGGCTAATGAAACGATACGAATTCGAAGCATGCAAGACGCGGGAAAGCAGGGATTAGGGGCTAGGGTAAGGGAAAAAGCGGGTAGCGCGGGAAAGGTAGCGCATCAGAGTCATTCGGCGCCGAGACGAATTACTCTGCGGTACTTTCCCCTTACCCCGAAATGAACCGGTCGAGGGTTCATATCCAACTGCCGCACCGAGTCATATCAATTTCAGTTTAATTTGCCCTCACGTAACGATGAGGAATTCTTCTCGGAGAAAAACAGCGCGCCCGCGCTTCTGCGCCTGCACCAATTGCGTACCGATAATTGATTTTTCCCGGAGCGAAACAAATCATCGCCACGCCGATGAAGTTGGAGTCGGCTTCCGCCTGCGTCAATGGCTATCCAGACTTACAACCCCCACCGCAAGGCCGGGCAGAATGAAGGGGTCTGCCGTCAGATGCGTTTTGGCGGGCGGGTGGGAATTGGTAACTTGATCCACACACTCCAACGTTGCGCCTGCCCCACCTTCCAGCGAAACCTCAACCGGCCGATTGCGCAGGTTGATGAGAAGGACCCTGCGCTGGCCGGCAGAGCCAATAAAACCCCGGGCATAAATGTTGGCGCCGCTCACCCCAGCCTGCGCTAGTTTGTCTCCCGGACCGAAGTTTTCATGAAGAAGCTTCAACACCCAGTAGCGGGCATTCGGCCGCCCGGCAGGCACATCGAAGGAGGTGGTGGTCAGGCCCAGATCCAAAGAGTGTCCCAGGTCCGAGACTCCCACCGCCTGGATCCCCATCGTTGTTAACTCGCCGTACAAATAAGCGTAGAGAGCCCCGGCGAGGTTCCAATAGGAGTCAGGGACGGGTGGAACTCGGTGCTTGGGTCCAAGTATTCTCAATCCCAGCAGTCTCCCCTCCTCCGCCGAACCCGAGCCAACTTCATCCAGCGTCGTTTGCGTTTCCGGGGAGAGCCTTTCGCGGATGGCTTGAATGTAGCGCACCACGTTCAGGAATCCACCGGCTTCGGTAAAAAACGTGTTGGGCCAATTCCCGGGCGGTTCATCCGAACCTGGTGAGGCGTACCAATGGTAGGAAATCATGTCCAGCGGTATGCCGGGTTTGTGGTTCTGGTGATTCAGGAAATACTCGAAATATTCCGGGTGGAAGGTGGGGGCCGCCAGCGCCAGCCCCACGAATTTGATTCGGGGATCAACGGCGTCGATTGCCGTCACTACGGCATCGTAGAAAGCGGTGTACTCCTGCACGGACATGTGATGCTCGAAATGCTCGTCCTCCTCGTTCAGAACCTCCCAGTAATCGATCTTGTAATGATGGCCCGACGCATGCCACTTCCCGAATTCATCGGTGAATCCCCCTTGCGTGTACCAGCTCACCAGCCGGGTGTAATAATCCACGACCTCCTTCATGCTCGGATCGCGCAGTTCCGTTCCTTCCGCGTAGTGCCAGGTGATCTCGTTGGGGTCGGAAGGATAGGGGACCGGTTTGGGGGTTTTGTACATCCATTGCGGAATGGTGCTGAAATCCCAAATGGTCGAGTGTCCCTGCATGGCCTGCATGAAGTCCGCCACATAAGGGTCGATGTTTGAGAAGTCCCAGGAGGTCTTGCCGTCGTGCGGGGCGTCAAGCTCAGCCACCGCCAGTTTGGGGTAAGGCACCCAGGGCTGAAGGCGCACGTAATCGCACCCCAGGTCGCGCAAAGCCTGAAAAAACTGGTCATGATGCGGCTCGCTGCGAGTCATCAACGGGCTCAACACTAATTGCACGGTGGCGGCGGCGCTTGAAACACCAGTCACTTTGGACCAGTCAACTGTCACGCTGGCCTTTTCCCTGGGTACAACGTCCGCAGCCCGGACGCCACAAGTACCCAGAAGCAGGACCAGTGGCAAAAGGCAAACAGCAATCCTCTTCATAATGCGTTCCCCCCGTTTTGAATAACCGCTAAAATTGAGACGAATGTACTGCAAGTGAAAGCCACGCGCGGAGACCACACCGTCTGGCCAGGACTAACCTGACGAACCGCGCCAGGTAATCCGGTTGGGTCCCTCATCCCGATTGTTATCGAGCGTTCCAACCGAGATCCGTATCCATTGCGGACCCGGTGATCCCCGAAGCGTGGTCGGAGCAAAGGTAGAGTACCAGGGATGCAACTTCCTCGGGCTCAAGCATCCGCTTGATCGCCGCGGGCGCGAGCATGATTTTCTGGATGACTTCTTCCGGCGAAATGGAATGACGGCGAGCTTGATCCGCGATTTGCCCCTCCACGAGCGGAGTGCGCACATCCGCCGGACAAATTGCGTTGCAAGTAATGTTATGCTCGGCCACCTTGAGCGCCAGAACCTTGGTGAGACCGAGGACTCCGTGCTTGGCGGCAACATAAGCACTCTTATAGGGAGCAGCAACTTTGCCGTGGATCGAGCCCAGATTGATGACCCTGCCCCAGTTCTGCCGGATCATGTGGGGAACGGCATACTTGCAGCACAGAAATGTACCAGTCAGCATAACGCCGATAAGTTGATCCCATCGATCTTCGGGGAAATCGACTACCGGGGCCATGTGCTGCACTCCGGCATCGTTCACCAGGATATCGATGCGCCCGAATCGCTCAATGGCCACTTCCATGAGACGGCGAACGTCGTGAGTTTTGGAAACATCGGTGGCGACGAATTCCGCCGTCGCATCCGAATTGCGCAAATTGCCCAGGGCAGTTTGCCCCGCTTCCGGATTCAAATCCGCCAGGACCACGCCCGCTCCCATTCGGCTCAACCCCTGAGCAATTGCAAACCCGATTCCACTTGCCGAGCCGGTAACAACCGCGACTTTTCCCTTCAAGTTGGTCTCCTTGAGCAGCGCAGCGTTGGGTAGCCCCATGGCGGGCAGCCACACTCAATGCTTTCCTGAGGGTGGGCCTTTCTCACCGATCATATCCCAATCGAAATTGCTATGGCAGCCACGCAGTCACACCATACCTTTGTGGATGTGCCGGGCTCTACCTCAGTTACAGGAAAAATTGGCGAAAAGATTGGTCACTCTTGTGCGGTCTCGGTGCGGACAGGGGACTTGGTGACAGCCATCATCAGGAAGCCGATGGCGGCGGCAATCACCATCACAAACATCGTGCGATCTAGTGGAAAGTTGGCGAGCGCGCCGGTCAGTGGCCCTCCCACCGCGCCTCCCATGAACTGAACGGA
Source organism: Acidobacteriota bacterium (assembly GCA_003165315.1). Taxonomy (GTDB): domain Bacteria; phylum Acidobacteriota; class Terriglobia; order UBA7540; family UBA7540; genus Bog-366. The sequence continues at coordinate 36,282 of PLSX01000266.1, read as the reverse complement.
ATTGTAGAACCCCAGCGCAGTGCCGTAGGAAGCACCCGGCGCCACCTCGCTGACCAAACTCGGAAGAACCGGCTCGAGTCCGGTGAACCCGATATAGAAAATCGCGCCTGCCACAATCACGGGAAACAGCCGCGACGGGTCCTGACCCAACCAAGAAGGCTCAAACAGGAGCACGAAAGCGGGAATAAACGTCAGGTAAGCGATGGCGGAGAGAGGACGACCCCAACCCTTGTCGGTCCCGCGAGAAAAGCCAAACATGGTGAAGCCGCTGATGATGATCATCGGCAGCAGCAGCGTGTAATACTGGGTCATCTTCAGGTGATGCTGGCCCGTGGCGATCAAAGGAAAGTGGTAGAAAAATGTGGACGAGAACATGTTGATCAGGAATCCGCCGGCACCATAAACGATTAGCGCCGGATGAGAGAAGACATCAGAAAGCGGGGCGGGAGCTTTCTGCGGCGGGATCTCGTTTTTCAGATAGCGCGTCAGGAGGAAATCCGTGCTCAGACCCAGCAATCCTGTGAGCCAGAACAGAAAAGCAGTGCCAAACCATCCAGCCAGGATGGGCCCAATCACAATTCCCACCGCAAACGATACGCCGATGGGGATGCCCAACATCGCCATCGCCGTGGAGCGCTGTTCGGGCTCAATATAATCGGCCACCGTGGCGAAGGCTACGGAGATAATCGCTCCACCACCCTGCACCAAGCGGCCAAGAATCAATTCCCATATTTGCCAGGAGCGGGGAAACACCGGTGGCAGCGCGCAGAGGAACGATCCGACACTGAAAAGCGTCATCCCGATGATCAGAACCTTACGGCGGCCAATGCGGTCCGACAATCGACCCATGGGAATTTGCAGGATCGCCATCACCAGCGGGTAGGCGCCAAAAGCGAATCCCACCAGGAACTTTGAGGAAGTAAATTGAAGCCCGTAAAGAGTGAACACGGGGAGTACCAGGAAAATGCCCAGCATGCGCATCCCCACCATGCTGGCGAGCGCGAAGATCATTTTCTTTTGCGTCGGAGTGTAAGAGACGCGTTGGCGTTTGGTGGTTTTTGACATTCGTATGAAGAGGGCGAGTAAAAATAAAGGGTGAAGTTTAAAAGGTGAAGGGCAAAGGGTGAAGGGTGAAGTTTAAAGGCTGAAATCTGGGTTTTCCCGGACTGTCAATTTCGGATTTACCCTTTGAACTTTACCATTTACCCTTTAAGACTTATCCGTTACCGTTCACCCTTTAAAGTTTAACCTTGGCTTTAAACTTCCACAAACTCCGCCTGCACCTTCCTGGGCAGCAAGCCTTTTTCGTAGCCGCGGGTCAGCAGTGTCTGCACGGCTTTCCGGCCGCGAAGGCCGTAATCCAGCGTCCATTCATTCACGTACATGGCGACAAAGCGGTCCGCCGTGGAAGTGTCAAGGCCGCGCCCGAACTGCAATGCGTAGTTCAGTGCTTCCTCGCGATTATCGAGCGCGTACTGGATGCTCTCCTTCAGCAGATTGGCGGCTAAGCGCACAATTGCAGAATCAAGTGAGCGCAGAATGAAGTTCCCACCCAGGGGCAGCGGCAGGCCGGTTTCCTGGTGCCACCATTCACCCAAATCCACAATCTTCTTCAAACCCGACTCGGCGTAGGTCAACTGACCTTCGTGGATGACCACGCCGGCATCCGCTTCGCCCCGGCTGACGGTCTCCAAAATCTGGTCAAAGGGAGTAAACACGGGCTCAATTTCGTTCTCATAGAGCTGCATCACCAGGAAAGCGGTGGTCATTTTGCCGGGAATGGCCACGCGTTTGCCGCGCAAACCCTTTGTCCCGGGGTTAGACCGCGCCACCACGATGGGGCCGTAACGCTCACCAAAGCTTGCGCCCGAGGGCAGCAAAATATACTTCTCCGCCAGGTACGGGTAGGCATGAAAAGAGGCCGCAGTGATGTCGTAAACACCCTGCATGGCCTTCTGATTTAGCGACTCAATATCCTCAAGAACGTGCTTAAACGCAAGGTTATGGGTGCGCAACTTCTTGGTGGCCAGAGCGTAGAACATGAATGCGTCGTCGGAGTCCGGGCTGTGCGCCAGCTTCAGTTCCACCACGTTGGAGTTAAGTTCTTCAGTCGTTGCTTTTTTGGAGGATGACATCCCTGATCTCAATGCAATATCTTCGTTTGATGTGTGAAAAGGTATTCTACCACAGGTGGCAACAAGCTACACGCTCACGCGTGGAATATCATAAAATTTTATCAGTATCAAACCGGAGAGCTACCTATCCATGGATTATGATGCTTGACACTGTTTAATTAACATTCTATTAACTCATATCTATAAACAGCCTTTAGGGAGAATGATTTCAGGGCTTCACCGCCGGTTGGGCCGCGTCGGCGCGAGCGCGAATGGCGCGCTTTGCTTTCAGCGCCGCCGAAGCCACGTCGCCATCAGGGTCATGCTCCAGGCGATCAAGCTGTTGCAGGCTCCCCTGATCGCCGCTGTACATCAGCACCACACACAAGCGCTTCCGAATGCCATTGTCAGGACTCGTTAAGAAGGGGTAGAGCTTGGGGAGGAAGGCCGGTTTGCGGGCAAGCTCCGTAAGGTAAACTCGAGCCACATCCCCATGAACCTTGGACCCCAGTTCGCTCACCACCTCACTCAAAGCATCGTCCTTGCCCAGAGCGGTGAGAGCAAACTCAATGGCCAGCTTGGGCCCGGCGTCCTTTTCCGCCATGTCGGCCTTTTGCAGTTCGCCCAGGGCTTGGGGATCCGCGGCGCGCGCCAGTCCCTCTGCCGCTCCCTGACGAATGTCCTTGTTATCGTTCCACAAAGCCTGGGTGAAGACGGGCACGGAAACTTTGTCGCCCAAGTAAGCCAATCCCTGCATGGCGGCGACCTTGTCTTTCTCATCCGGGTCATTTTGGAAGATCGTCTGCATCTTCGACAAGCCAGCGTTTGCGCGCAGGATGCCGACGGTCACGCAGGCGTCGCGCTTTATTTCCTTGTTGGGTGAATCCAGCAGATCCACGACCTTCGGGCCGGAATCCCTGTCCTTGATCTTGTCCAATGAATTCAAGGCTTCGCGGGCAAGATCGGCATCGGAAGAGTGCGCCGTTGCCACCAAGTCCGGAGCTGCCGACTGCGCCAGAAGAATTCCCAATCCCTTGGCGGCTTCACGGGAATCGGTATTGGAGCGGGTGTCCTTCATCACGGCAATCAGGGTGGTGATGACGCCCGGATCCACGGCCACGCCAGGATCGATTTTGCTATCGTCACTCTGGAAATGGATGGTGGCTCGCTGCCAGTTCTTCCTTACGAACCCGGTCCACCCGGAGGGCGGCAGATTGCCAGTGTAGTATCCCACCAGGCACTGCACGGCGGCCAATCTCACGCCATCATCAGAGTCCTTGGTGGCCGACTCCAAAGGCGGTAAAACATCCATTTGATGGAACTGCGCCAGGGCTAGAACCACTTCATGTCGCACCTTGGAACTGGAATCCTTCAACGCCCCTGCCAGGGCCGGAATCGTGGTGCGGTCGCCCTGCTTGCCCAAATCATAAGCTGCTTTGGCGCGTATACTCTCCGTGTGTCCCTGCTGCAGGAGCATTACCGATGGATTGCCCGAGGCCGCGGGTATTGTCGCGGCCGGAGCAGGCGAAGGAGCCGGGGGTGGCGCCGGATTGGGAGCCTGACTCCACATTCTTGAAGCGCTGGAAAGAGAAACGGCAAGGACAGTCAGAACCAACAATCGGGAAGAAAGCTTCATCATAATCCTCATGGTTATTGCGCTCCCCCGCCCTGCGATTTTCTCGCCCCATGGTCAGAGTTGGACTGAGGTTATGGTGGGCGATAGAGAAGTCCTGCCCGGCCGGGAGGGTTCTGCCGGCCGGGCAAAAGAATCCTATTGTTTTCCGATGCTGGAAACGGTGATTTTGGTTTTCCCCGAAGCGGTGTCAGGGACGATGGCAATGGTGGTAATGCCCCCCGTTCCTCCAACCTGCAAGGTAGCATTTCCACCGCTCTGGGTCACGATCGCATTGCTCCCCAGCTTGCCCTTATAAAAAGCCACAACTGTATCCACGGAATCAACCGTAAGGTATTCCTGCACCTTGATACCGGCCGCCCCGAAAATCGATTGATTGCCGCCTTGGCCAACCGTGGCGCCCGGATAACTCAGATCGCCCATGTCCACGGGAGCTCCCGCACCTGGAGTCGGCGTCGCGCCCGGAGTCTGGGGGGGAGTCACGGTCTGCGGTTGCTGTCCCGGCGTCCCCACCTGCGAGGGGAAGCTGGCTTGAACCTGCTTTTCAAATTGGCTCACTCGCTGCTTGGCGCGATAGACGAAGTAAACACACGACGCCGCGCTGAGCAAACCCAGGAAGATCATGACCCCCACAATAATCAAAATGATCTTCAAAACCGGACTGCCCTTCTTTGCTGCCGGAGCTGCTCCGGGCGCACCCGAATATACGGGAGCCGGGGGCGCGGGCGCCAAGCCTCCTGGCGCTTGCTGCGCCACCGCGGGAGGTCCGCCGACAACTGCCCCACAACTCGTGCAAAATTGCATCCCTTCCCCCATCGGGGCGCCACATTTTGTGCAAAATTGAGCCATCGGATTTTCTCCTCTTTCAGATCGGTAGTCCGTGGTGGCCGCGGTTGAATCCCACATCACCGAACGCTGGGTTTAAATACGGATTCGGGCGCTGGCAAGAACCCCCGGATAATGCCGGAGCATAACACTTTTCCCTGCCGGAAACCAGTGGCCAGTGTTTGGTGGCGAGTGGTTAGCGGTGGAATCGGGCAATCGGTGGGTGCTGCCTCCTGCCCACCTTGAACTGCCGGCAATGGACGACGGACAACTGGCAGCTTTTCCCTAGCCCATATTTGCGCTCCGAGTGTTCCCGGCATTAATAGGCTAGGCACAATTTGCTCCTTTGCATGCCAAAAGGCTATCCCCCTGTGTTTTCATCAACATCTTGGCAAGCGACGCGTAAGTAGCTGTGTTTTCATAGACATCCTGGCAAGACGCTTCTCGGACATTATTTCTACATGTGTTTTCAATAACATGGCGGCTTTGCCTCCCAAGATTTAACCTTTTTTTCGCGGGCCGCTTCCGCCATCGATTTCATTAACTTCTTTACGTTCAATGACATGGATTTTTGCAAAACTCTCTCGGATTTTGCCTAAACCCTTTTTTTCATGCATATCTTGGCAGCCCACCGTCCGTTTATTCTCGCACTCTCGACTCGTCTCATAAGTCCTTTTCGATCAATCGGATAGAATCGATGACGTTTTGTCTCTAAACGCTAACCTCTTTTGTTTTCTGATACATCTTGGCAAGCCATGATTTCTTCCTCAGGCGAGTTACGCGAAATTCACGGTCAAAAGGGGGAATTTGCGGGCGGTTTGTGCGGTTCGCCACACAGCGCCACCCTCTACCCTGAGGCGAACGATCGCCTCATCTCCGGCGTACACCTTGGTATTAGCTTTGTCAAGTCTAAACGAGCCTATAAATTTCGACCTACTAGCGGGCCGAAAGCCAGGCTGGCAGAATCCCGACCGGCGCGATGTGAACACAGGCTCGTCCAAAAACAGGAAGCTCAGGCCGGACATGCCATGCGTTCCAGCCGCGGAGCGGCGGCATCATTTGGCCCACGGCAAGACAGGCGTGGAAATGTCGCCCAAACTTGAAGATTCATGAGCCACACGGGGGCGATGTCAGGACTCGGACGGGCCATGATGCCGCCCCTTACGGGGCTTGAGGCATCTCTTACCCGCCACCTTTCCCACGGCTTCGCCATGGGCTACAGGACCACGCCCGCTTCGCGGGCTGCCAGCACCCACTGAACCTTCGTCAGATTTGTGATCGGGGAACCTCGTTGCCCGACGGCCACCACGAGGGCCAGAATCCATGAGTTCAATCCGTGAGAAGCGCTCAGCGGCGGCTGATGCGGTGGGGATTGTTCTGCTGCTTGCATCCTGGAAGGCTGCCGCGCATGCATGCGAAGCCATCTTAACCCCGACTTCTCACCAGCTTCGACAGTGCTGGTGCGGAGTTTCCTTCGCTGGCATGAGGGGCGAAGCTCTGGAGTGCGTGCAGCTTGCTGCCGCTTTTGTTTCCAGCCAGCTTGCTGGCTGTAATGTGCCCGGGAACCATGCCTAAGGATTGAGGCCACGATTCGAACTTTCGCAAGCAAGCATGCGAAAAGGAAAGCGGCAGCAAGCTGCACGCACTCCAAAGCTTCGCTCCGCTGATTAGGAGTCTCTAAACAGGAGTGTAGTCACCCCAAATCGTTTGTGCAGATCTTATCCGGCGCATTCCTTTAGTGTGTCAAGGATCACGCTGACGCTTCGTTCGATATGTTGCTCGGGAACGTCTTCTGTAACGCCCATGAGGAATCCCTTGCGGTCGCCGGCTTGTTTTACGATCTCCAGCGTGGCCTCGCGAATAAACTCCTCAGGCTGAAGGTGGACGCTGGAGGGGAAGTTGATCCACAGGCGTTTCTCCGGCCACGCCGCCCTTGCCTCGGCTACAGTTACGTTGCAGTCGGGCGGAGGCGTAAAGGCTTCCACGAAGTCGAGCCGGCTCTGGCGCACCACGTCCATGATCAGCAGATTGTTGGCGTCAAGGTGATCTCCCAGCTTCTTCCCTTCCTCATGAACGCGGTCGGCAAAGGCATTCCAGCAGGGGGCAACAAAGTCGCGCACGCGGCCGGGTCCAAGGATTTCCGGCACAACGTTTCCGCCGTACAAAATATAATCTGCCGGGCTCGCGGCCACCACGTCATACATCTTCCGGTGATTTGCGGCGAGGGCCCGGTGCAGGTCCATAACGGCATCAAGGTTGTCCGCCACTTCATAGCAGAAACGTTCCTGCCCCAGCCAATTCACCTCAATATCCAGCAAGGGCTCATAGCAAGTTTCGGCAATCACCTTACCGGCAGTTCCCAATTTCACGCGCTCGGCAAGGAACAGGCCGTAGTCAGGCTCATAGCAAGCATCCTGCACAATGAATTTGGCGGCGCGATAGTCATCGCGCGACTTGATGGGATGCTCCACCGGAGTCAGGGCCAGCGCGGCGATTCGGTGCAGAGCGGATAGCGTGCCCAGCGGCGTTTCGTAAATCGTTCGCATGCGCCCGGCGCCTTCATTAACCCTGGTGACTTTCACATTGGGAGTATGTTTTCGATAGACCATGCGGCGGGCGCAAATGGCCATGCCCCTGGCCTGGAGCGGCGCGGGGTTGAACCCCGGGGGGAAGATGTGGTCGTAAAACGTAAATGGGACGAGATCCGGAGCCCCTCCGGCCAGGGCAAAATCAATTTCCTCTTGATGGTTTCTCACGCTTGGGGCCTCTTTCCGGACGGAAACAACGTAGAAACGCCGGAAACGATTGAACACCATGCGCGCCAGACGGTCAAGAACGACGTGGCTGGCACATGTGGCGATGGATTATCCTCCGGCAAAGCCGGAGGCTTTACGGTGGCTGGCCCCTCAAAGCGGCCGGAGCGCGACCGGGGGAAAACGACCCCTCATCCAACCTCGTCCCTCGGCCACCTTCTCCCCAAGGGAGAAGGAAAGAAATTCCCTACCCTCTCTCAGGAGAGAGGGTGTCCCGACGCATCGGGACGGGTGAGGGGTCTTGTGCCCGGTCCCCATTCCGGAGCTGTCAAACTTTTGCTGCCTCCCCAGCAGAGCCTGGGGATCTCCCCACGGATTAGAAACAATTCCATTAGTTTGAATGGTTTAAGTCCGATTCACAGGGCATTGGCGGTGGTTACGCCATTTCCACAACCGATTAGCCCGCAACGCGCATCCAATAGAGGGAGTGTCCGGCCAATTCGGCACTCCGACCGGCGGAAATTCCGCCCTGATCACGGTTTATGCCAGGCTTAACGTGGAAAAAAGAAGTTCTCTGCGAGGAAAACACCGATTCAAACCACTCCGCATCAGAATATCCGTTCGAATCGAGCGCACCTGATGTAGAATAGTAGGACACGGTTTTTGAAGAATACGTGGTGTGCGACTGGCAAGCATTGCAACCCGCAGCATTAAGACCAATACGAGCATTGTTGCCCATCGTCTACTGTGGTTGAGTTCCACACATTGCTGTATTGACCCACAAGGGGCGTCCACGGCCTCTGGAAAAAACGGGTTGGGTCTAAAAAATACGGAAGGCTGTTGGCAGCCCTTCTAATCAGGGGAGAAACCTTTGTCGCTAGTGCTTCAGAAAGAGGACGACCGGGTCCGAGAACTCATTAACCTAGGCAAAGAACGCGGTTTTGTATCATTTGACGAGGTGAATGAAATCCTTCCATCCGAAGGGCACGCAACTGCGGAAATCGACAGTGTGCTTTCCGCCTTCGAGCAGCACAACGTGCCCGTCTACGAAGACGCTCCTGCCGCCAAGACCGCGCATGGCGCCTTGGGTGAGGCGGACGGCGTGGAATTTGAAGGGCATGAGGATCACCCTCACGGCGCCGATGCCGAGGTGGATGAATCCGTGCCGATTCACGACAAGACCGGCGATCCTGTCCGGCTCTATCTTCGTGAAATGGGCAGCGTGCCCCTCTTGAAGCGCGCTGACGAAGTGGCCATTGCCAAGCGCATGGAACGCGGCCGGGGCCTGGTGTTGAAGATCATTTCGCGGTCTCCGCTGGTATTGAAGGAAATCATTGCCGTTGGCAAGGAAATCCGCAACGACACGCGATCGATTCGCGAGATTGTCCATTTTGATGAAGACGAGTTGACGGAAGAGAAAATTGAACAGAAGACCCGCCTGACACTGCGGATCATCGATAAGATTGAAAAGCTCTACGCCCTGGGCCTTCAGCAGCAGAAGCGGCTTGATGGTATTCCAAAGTCAAGCAAGCGCCCACACATGCGCGCCCGCTACAAGCTTGCGCGCACGTGGGTTGAAGTGTCGCGACTGGCGCGATCGATCGGGTTCCATCCGCCGGAAAGAAAGCGGTTGATTGACAAGCTTCGTCACACGCTGGAAGAGATGGAAGCCTTGGGACGAGCCTCTGGCCGGGTGGATCATCGCGGTGGCACTTCACGGCACAAAAATAAGGACGCCGCAACGCGCAAAAGCCAGCGGGCAAACCTCGCACAGCTCAAAGCGTTGGAAGCAGCCTGTGGAGTTGGACTCCCGGCCTTGAAGCGGTCCATGGTCCTGGTCCGCCGCGGTGAGGCTGAAGCCGAGCGCGCCAAGAAGGAACTGACGGAAGCCAACCTCCGCCTGGTGGTCTCTATCGCCAAGAAGTACGCGAACCGCGGCTTGGAATTTCTTGACCTGATCCAAGAGGGAAACATTGGATTGATGCGAGGCGCTGACAAATTCGATTGGCGCCGGGGATACAAGTTCTCCACCTATGCCACGTGGTGGATTCGCCAGGCAGTATCGCGGGCGATTGCGGATAAGGCACGCACCATTCGCGTCCCTGTCCACATGTTTGGGGCCATCAATAAACAGATGCGCACCAGCCGGCAGCTTTTGCAAGAACTGGGCCGCGAACCCAGCGCGGAAGAACTGGCCAAGCGCCTGGAAGTGGACGTGGAAAATGTACGCACCACTCGAAAGGTTGCGCAACAGCCCGTCTCCCTGGGAACGCCGATCGGAAAAGACGGCGAATCGGACCTGGGAGATATTCTTGAGGACAAGGCCTACGTGTCGCCTTCGGACGCAGCCATCCACCTGAACCTGAAGGAACAGGTGGCCTCCATGCTGAAGTCGCTGACGGCGCGCGAAGAAGCAATCATTCGGATGCGGTTTGGCCTGGACAATGACAGTGAGTGCACGCTGGAGGAAGTGGGACGGACGTTCGCCGTAACGCGCGAGCGCATCCGTCAGATCGAGGCAACAGTGCTGCGAAAACTTCGCCACCCGTCGCGCTCGGGACATTTCCGCATCTTTGTCCAAAATTCTTTGTAATACCAACCAGGCGGCGTCAGCTCCCGTAAGGGATGCTGCACGCCCCTGGTAAATCTGATGAGTCAGGAGGATGGAATGAAGAACTTGTTTGTTGGCAATATGAGCTTTCAAACGACGGAAAGCGAGTTAACCGCGCTGTTCCAGGGGTTCGGGCAGGTGACGCGCGTCCATGTTGCAATGGATCGCGAGACCGGCCGGGCCCGGGGATTTGCCTTTGTGGAAATGCCCAATGATGAAGAAGCCGCCAAGGCCATTGCCGGCCTCAACGGCAAAGAGGTGGGGGGCCGAGCCCTGAAAGTGAATGAAGCCCGCCCCAAGGAAGCGCGCAGTGGACCACCGCGCAGCAGTGGAAGCGGTAGCGGTGGCGGCGGTGGACGAGGCCGCGGCGGGTACTCTTCCAACGAAGATTATCGCGATGCCCCACGCCAACCCCGGGAACCACGCTGGTAATCACCTCCGCAAGGACGGCGCATTACCAGCAATATTTGTAAATGAAGGAGACCCTCATGGCCACTACTTTCCAAAAGCGTCAGAAAGAAATGAAGAGACTGGAAAAGGCGCGTGACAAAGCTGAGCGCCGCGCCCAGAAGAAACTGATCGAACGCACGCCCGGTGGCCCTCCCATCGAAGCTCTGGAACCTATGGATAACGAAGGCCTGGACATTGATTTCCCCATCCCCTCGGTAGTGGAGCCGCATAATTGATCCCGGGGCCGGGAGAAGTCTGCTTTCTCACCCCGGGGTCTACATAAAGTGACTGCAGCCGGCCGATGTTCCGGCGCCAAGGACTTGATGATATCTCTCTAAGATCAGGCCTCAGAATTTGCCTGCCCCCCAAGCTGCCCCAAACCACTTGAAAGCTCCGGCCACTCCACCGCAGTGTCTTTCAATGCTCTGCCGTCCTGTCTTCCCTGCCCGGATTGGAAAAAGCCGTCAATCCTTGTCCATAGCTCGATGGCGAAGCGAGTAAGATTATGAATGGGGATCTTTGACTGTGGGTGTAACCTGAAAGGTAAATCCAGGGGAGAATGGCAGGGGTGGAGGGGCTCGANNTATCCGGCTGAGCTACACCCCCGCACCAAATGAACATCATACAATATGATGAGGTCCCCAACATAGGCCAATATATCCGGTCCGTGAGAGTTTCCAATTACAACTTGGCGTTGAAATGAATTCCAAAGCCTCGTGCTGCAAGCCCGCCCCGTTGCTTAGGCGCCATCAGGCTCCTGCAATCTGAGTCCGATGTAAGAAGCCGATAAGCTCCCTCGATGCGAAGCACAGTCTTACTGTCCCCTGTCTCATAACAGAACACTCCCACCTCACCCGGACACCCCCCTCTCAATCCAAATCTCCAAGCTGACGGCGGTGGAGCCCCTTAAATCCATCAATCCGCAAGAGATAGAAAAGAGTCGAAAGGCCAACGACGATTGGCAGCACTCCTGCTTTACCTTTCAGCGTGCGATGAAGGAATTCGATTCGGAGGCTCCATGCGTACGTTGTGCGACGAAAGCACTCACCTCAGTGAGATTGGCGAAGCTCTGCCAGATGCGAATGCAGGCATTCAAGAGCACCATGCCAACCAACAACCTGAAAACTCAAGCGCCTGTTGGTACGCCCTGCAAACCTACCCCCGGCATGAAAAGCGTGTCCGGGGTGATTTGCAGTTGCGTGCAATGGAAAGCTTCCTTCCTTTATACGAGACCGTACACCTTTGGAAGAATGGGTGTAAAGTTCGGGTTGAACTTCCCCTGTTTCCAGGCTACCTCTTTGTGAAGATCGAACCGCGCGAACGATTCAAAGTTCTGAGCCTTCCGGGGGCAGTGTCAATCGTGGGGTCGCCCAGCGGGCCTTGGCCACTTCCTGAAGCGGAGATTGCCAGTCTTCGCGCCAGCCTGCAAACGCTCAAATTTAGACCACACCCCTACCTGGCAATCGGCCAAAAAGTTCGCATAAAATCCGGCCCTCTCAGAGGGATGATGGGATTTTTGGTCAGACAATCAGGAAGCTTGCGTGTTGTGCTATCCATGGAAATGATCCGGCAGTCCGCCGCAGTGGAAGTGGATGCCAATGACGTGGAAGCAATTGGTCCCGCCCCGTCAGGCTGTGCAGTATAACCAAATCCGGTTTTGCACTGGCTCACAGTTATTGGCGGCGCAAAAATCCAGCACACATGCCGCAGTCAAGACACAAATCAATCGGCCTTGCCTTAACGCGTTCCCCAATCATCAAGATCAACTTCCTGGCACAGTTAGCCCTCTGGCATTATCCGTACCTCCGTTGTTTCGAACCTGATGATACAGATCGCAGGGTAATTCAGGGCTTGATGTTCGCCCTGCTTCACTTTCCCCCCAACCTGCGAAGGCATTGACAGCGAACCTCGCGAAATTAAATGAGGAGTACACCATGAGATACAAGAAGTCTGTATTTACGCTCTTTTTTGCCATGATGGTGCGTTTCATCACATCATGCGCCCTGGCTGCCGGCCCCCCCGCGGTTGTGCAACCGCCACCGCGGGCCAACAAGTTCTTTACGCGCACCAGGATTATTGAGCTTAGTGCCGGCGCCGCCATGATGGCGGCTGACCTGATGACCACCAATCAAGCACTGAAAGTTCCCGGGACTCGCGAGGCGAATCCAATGGGGCAATCCGCGGGGTCTCGCTACGCCCTAAAGGTTGCCGGATTCGGCGTTGGGATGGGACTTTCATACGCGTTGAACCGGACCGGGCACTATAAAGCGGCTAGAATTGTCCCCATAATTATCGGGCTCCCTTCGGCCGCGGCAGCAATTCACAACTCCGGGATTCACAGATAGCGTTGCCTCGCTCGCTTGGATTGACCCGGCGTGACAAGAAGTACGATTGCATTTGGTCCCCGTCCCAACCCTTATTCAATTGCACTAGGAGCTTTACATGACCGGAGTCGAACCCATCGGCCGATACCAAGCCAATTCTTCCGTCCAACCTGGCGAACAACATGCAGCGTTCCCCCCCCCGACGACGCATGTTGCGAAGCTCACCTATCGATTTTTCCTCGTGGCGGACCTATGTTTGGTGTGGATTAGCGCCGCGCTTGCCCACGTTGCGCGGCTTAGCTTCGCGCAAGGGCCCAGCAATTCATCGGTAAATCAGTTCGTGCGGGGGATGCCGCTGGAATTGATTTTCTTGTTTTCCGTATTCGTTGTTCTATTTGCCGATGTGCGGGGCCTGTACAATTTTAAAGCAGTGAGAGGCTATCGAGACGACCTCAAGCTGTTGGCTGACGCCGTCATCTGCTCTGCCATTGTCATTGGCGCCGGCGCTTATCTTGGAGGCAGCCCGGTTGATTCGTTAAGAACGCTGGCATTGACCGTGGTTGTGGCATGGGTCTTGATGGCAGCCTGGCGCAAGGTGGTGCGATCCCAATCCATCCCCGGACTCACGGAAAGACGCAATGTTCTTATCGTGGGGTTCGGCCGAACGGCACATCAACTCGAACGGCAATTGGAGCAGACCCCTCTGCTGGGTTACGTCGTGAAAGGCTTCGTGTCCCGCCGCCGAACTCCCCGTCCAACCGATAACAGCAACGAGAAGCCCGATGCCAGACTTCTTGGAACGGTGGACGAGATATCCTCAATCACGCGAGCCCATTTCATTGATGAAATACTGATCAGCGTTCCAAGCGACCGGAACCTGGTATTGGAGATCACCCAAAAGGCCCAGGCTGCGGGCGTGCATGTGCGCGTCATTCCCGATCTCTACGATGGCCTGGCGGCGGGACAACCCATTCAGTACATTGGCCCAATCCCAATGTTAACTCTCAGCCACCGCCCCACACCAACACTCGCCCTGATGGCAAAACGGCTGATCGACGTCTTGCTGTCTGGAATCGCCTTGGTAATACTCGCTCCGCTCTTCGCCCTGCTGGCATTGATCATTAAGCTGGACTCCAAAGGGCCAGTATTCTTCCGTTCAGTGACCGCAGGCAAAAAAGGAGTGGCGCTTATCTGCTACAAATTCCGAACTATGGTCGAAAATGCGGACGGATTGAAAACGGCTCTCGCCCACCTCAATGAGCGTGATGGAATATTTTTCAAGATCGCCGATGATCCGCGGATCACCCGTGTAGGCAGATACCTCCGAAAATATAGCATTGATGAACTGCCTCAGCTTTGGAACGTCTTCAAGGGAGAAATGAGCCTGGTGGGGCCTCGTCCTCCCGCCTGCGGGGAATTCACCAAGTACTCCCTTGAACACCTTTGCCGCCTTGATGTAACCCCGGGGTTGACCGGGCTTTGGCAAGTCTCCGCACGTCGGGATCCCTCCTTCCAATATTGCGTCGAGCTCGACAAGGAGTACGTCCGCAAATGGAGTTTATGGCTGGATCTGAAGATCCTTCTTAGAACAGTGGGCGTCGTGTTGGCCGGAACCGGGCAATAGTCGTGAAATGGCATTACTCCCGATTCCTCAAGATTCCACTTTCCCAAACACGTTGGTTGCTCGGCAATATCATGTCCACCTCGATTCCACTTCCCTGAGACGAAACATCATTTGGGGACTCTTCAGCTAAACCCCGAGAGTGGCTCACAGGAACCGGGCGATCACAATATCGCCACCAGTCCGCCAAAAGTACTTTTCCGCCCCGGGAGGGGAGACCCATTGCCCAAGCACAAACTTCCCTCCAAAATCCTTAAATTCAAATTTCCCTCACGAGAATCAGATGAAACGCAACAACGCAGTTTCCTCGATAATCCTCAGTCAGAACCGCCCCGACCTTCTCCAGCGCGCAGTGCGGAGCATCCTAGCCCAGCAACATGCCGACATAGACGCTGTTGTGGTCGTCAATGGACCCGACAGCGCCACGGAAAAGATGCTGGTAGGCATTGCCGATAAGCGCCTACGGTTTATTGTTCTGCCACGCACAGTGGACGTCGCCAAGGCACGCAATCTGGGCGTGACGGCAGCCTGGGGAGACTGGATTGGGTTCGTAAACGATGAGGACGAGTGGCTTCCAGAAAAAACCATGCTACAGATGGAAGTCGCGCAGAGTTCCAGATACCTGTATCCCATAGTTACTTCGCAATTCATTGCCCGAACATCCCAAGATGATCCGGGGTGGCCTTGTCCTTTGCAATTGCAAGGGCCGGGAGAGGTTCAGCTTGGCAGCAATGGTTCGGCGTTCTCCGAGGGATTACTTTCCATCATTACGATGCTATTTCCAAAGGACTTATACTCGCATGTTCCGTTTCAGGCGGGCAGCTGGCGCAATCAGGATTTGGATTGGATGCTACGGATCATCGAATACGCCGGAGCCGGAATCGAATTCGTTGGCATACCCCTCGCAGTCGGACCTCAAAGCGAGCCGGGTGGAGGCGTCAGGGTGGCGGCCGACTGGAAAAGTTCGTTTGAGTGGCTTGAAAGTGTCCGGCAAACCATCACCCGCCGTGCCTATGCGGGCTTCATCATCACTCGGGTAGCTCCTCAAGCCGCCCGCCAGGGTGCGGCATGTGAGTTGCCATTTCTTCTCAATAGAATGCTCACTTATGGTGAACCTACCGCCCACGACATTAAGCTCTTTCTTGGCCTCTTGTGCGCCCACCATTAATCCCCACGGACATATGGAATGCCCCGTGCAACTTCAGCGAACTTTCCTGCTTGGCTTGGACCATTTCGAGCGGTCAGTTTGTCTGTATCGTTTAGAGGCACAATTTCCCCGTGCGGACACTCGGATTTGTATCGCGGAAAAAACCGTCCTCCTAACGACACCTCTAAGTTATTCACGCAAAAACAGTTGAATGAATCCAACCCGCCCTTGTAATTGGCCCACCCCGTGCATTAACGAGACAGGAATCTGAAGGCAAGCAATTAAGGGATTACAAATGGCGATACACGGAACAACTCACCTAAGTGAGGGTGGCGAAGCCTTGTCTAAGATCTCTTGGCGAAAATCCATGGCAAAAATACTGGCCAGTCCGTTGGCCCGGAACACCCTCTGGTCTCTGGGTGGCTCGGGGATGCGCCTGCTGATTCAAGCCATTTACTTCATCATCATCGCCCGCTGCCTGGGCCCGGGGCAGTATGGCGGATTCATTGCTGCCACGGCGCTTACTGGAGTGATGTCCCCTTTTGTCGGTCTGGGGTGCGGCATCCTACTGATCAAGAATGTCTCGCGGGACAAGCGGCTGTTCTCAGAGTACTGGGGCAATGGCCTGATGATCACACTCGTTTCCGGGAGCGTGCTCACCTTTCTGGCCATGGCCATCTGCCGCCTGGTCCTCCCGCGGTCGATTCCGATGCAGGTGATCGTTCTCATAAGTATTTCCGACCTTATCTTCATAAAACTCCTGGATATGGCGGCGTGGGCTTTTCAAAGTGTCGAGCGTCTCTCTGGGAACGCCAAGTTGAATGTCTTGGCAAGCATGACCCGTCTCATTGGGATTGCGGGTTTGGCCCTGGCAGTTTCTCATCCCGGCGTTATGGCTTGGTCAGAGGTTTACCTGGCGGGATCAATCCTGGCGGGGCTGGTCGCAGTTGCCTGGGTCACATTTAGCTTGGGCAAACCGAAACTCGCAGTGCGTCACATCTGGCGAGAAAAAGCCGAAGGCCTCTACTTCTCGGTCAGCCTGTCCGCAGCGACGATTTATAACGATATCGATAAAACCATGGTGGCAAGGCTCGCAACTCTCGAAGCAGCGGGCGTCTACGGTGCAGCCTATCGTCTCATCGACGTTGCGTTTATCCCCATACGAGCCCTTTTGAGCGCAACATTGCCAGGGTTCTTTCGTATTGGTAAGGAAGGTCTGGGAGCGACCATTCGGCACAGTCGGCGACTGCTGGTTCGGGTCATTCCATACTCATTGTTTGCTTTCGTGGCTTTGTGGGTTGGCGCCCCTCTGGTACCGCACATTCTGGGGCACCAATACGCCGAAATTACGCAAGCTTTGCGCTGGCTCGCCTTATTGCCGGTATTGAAAACGATCCATTATTTCACCGCCGATGCGCTTACGGGCGCGGGTCACCAGGGTACTCGCACGCTCATCCAGACGGGCGTCGCCGCCTTCAATGTTCTCATCAATTTGTGGCTTATCCCCGCATACGGGTGGGGAGGGGCCGCGGGGTCAAGCATTGCCAGTGACGGATTACTCGCATTGAGCCTTCTGATCGTTGCAATTTATTTGCAAAGGACGCACTCCCTTCGTATGGAGTCGGTATCGACTTCAAGGCCAAAAGCGCGGCTACAGGCAGCATGAAATTTCTCAATCCCCCGCCTGCCCCATTGGGCGAGGCACCGGCAGATCATAAAATGCCTAAAGCAATCGAAAAATTCTTCAACGTCTCAATACTCTTCTATATGACCGGCGCATTGGTGACGAACTTTGTGGCCGCCACACGTCACTGGGCACCCATGGAGGAAATCCTGCAGGTAGCAATCTTTACGACAGTGGCCTGCCTTGTCACACTCAGGTGGCGATCGATTCTGCGGGGAGCCTTGAATGCCAAATGGATCGTTGCGCTTGCCCTAGTCGCAGTTACGTCTTCAGCCTGGTCTCAATACCCATTGGTTACCCTGAAAACCAGCCTTTTCTTTGTTGCCGCCACTCTGTACGGTGTCTATTTCGGGACCCGTTATACTCTCCCGGATCAAATGCGGCTTATAGGTTGGACCTGCACATTGGTGGTTATCTCGAGTTTCTTAGTCGTGCTCTTCCTGCCCAAATATGGTCTCGATCACAGAGGTTTCTTCGGGGCGTGGCAGGGCGCCTTTTTGCAGAAAAACGTACTTGCTCGTGCGATGGTGCTATCGGTGTTGGTGTTTCACTATCTGCCCTTGGCTGTCCCCAAATGGATTCGCTGGCTCGGGATGGGAGGATCCCTCTGCTTGCTTGCCTTGTCTCGGTCGGTATCTGGCCCGCTTGTGCTGGTTGCCATCATCGTGGTTGTATTCTTAAATCAGCTGCTCAACAAGCTCCTTCGACTAAGATTCACGTTTTCGATCCCTATCCTGACAGTGGGAAGCATTGTGTCAGCTGGCACGGCCTTGGTGCTCGCCGCAAAAACGCCTGATATTCTAAGGCTCCTCGGACGAGATTCAACCTTGACTGGGCGAACCTACCTTTGGGAAGCAATCTTACGCTCAATCGCGAAGCGCCCTTGGCTCGGCTATGGATTTGATGCTTTCTGGACTAACTTGCGAGGAGAGTCTCTTGCTGTAAGTGCGCAGGTTGGCTGGGTTCCGCTACATGCACACGACTTCTTCCTCGATCTCACCCTCTACCTTGGACTGATCGGACTGGCTGTTTTCGTGTGCGGCTACATCCTTCTATGCCGGCGCGCATTGCAAATCACAAGGAGATTCCCGGGGCCGGAGCCTGTTTGGCTCTTCGCGTACCTCATACTCATGGTGGCTTGTAACTTCGACGAAAGCTCCCTTCAGATGCCTTTCTACATCTTCTGGGTCCTCTACGCAGCCACGGCCGTCAACCTCGCGGCCTACTTTCCGACCCGACACTTATCATCGGCAATGGCTCCCAACTATGAGTTCTAACAAGACGTATATCGTTTACCGTGACGAACTCCTTGGAACTTCGGAGACCTTCATTCCGGCTCAGGCGGAATCGTTAAATCATTTTAGCCCGTTCTATCTGGGCCTACGCCAAATCCCAGGCCTGCCCCTTCCCCCGGGCCGATTCCATTTCATAACTCGTGACGGACTCGTAGGGAGAGTAAAACGGGCACGTTTCATGTTTCTAGGACCGGAAATGGCGCACCAACGCAAGCTGTCCGACTTGAGACCTGTCTTGGTGCATGCCCATTTTGCTCCGGACGCATGCAATGCTCTTTTGCTGGCGCGTAAGCTGCAAATCCCGCTCGTGGCCTCACTTCACGGGTACGATATTACCGCCAAGGACGAACTTCAATCGTCTCTTTATCTGTGGCGGCGCGAGAAACTTAAAGTACAAGCAAGTCGGTTCCTCTGCGTATCCACCTTCATCCGCAATCAAGCATTGGCAAAGGGATTTCCCTCCGAGAAAACCGTGGTCCATTACACGGGAATTGACCTGGATCTATTTCGCTCAGACGCTTGTGTCGCCCGGGCTCCCGTAGTCCTCTTCGTCGGCCGGCTTGTCCCTGTGAAAGGATGCGAATATCTCATCCGGGCCATGGCCGACATCCAGCATTTCGTACCCGATGCAAAGCTTGTGGTTATCGGTGATGGCCATCTCCGGGACAAGTTGGAGCGGCAAGCTGCTCAGTCCTTAAACAACTATTCCTTTCTCGGCGCGCAGCCCCCGGCTTTAGTCAGGAAGTGGATGAATCAAGCGACCGTTTTCTGCACACCAAGCGTGACCGCTGAATCGGGCCAGAGAGAGGCATTCGGAATGGTCTTTTTGGAAGCGCAGGCGATGGGTCTACCCGTGGTTAGCTTTGCAAGTGGCGGCATTCCTGAAGCTGTCGCTAATGGGCAAACGGGTTTTCTGGTCCCGGAGGGCGATTGGCGGGCATTGGGCGAGAAAATTCTTTTGTTCCTTCGCGATGGACATTTGTGGAACAAATTTAGCAAGGCCGGAGAATCACGCGTTCGACGGCAATTCGACAATCGAAAACAAGCCAAAGTTCTTGAAGTAATCTACGAGCACGTAATTGATGAATATCGTACGGCGCAAATTCCCTTGAATCCACGAGCGTGCGAGATGGCCTTATGGAGTACTCCGCATGATTTATGAGCCCTTAGTCAGCGCTGTCATTCCGACGCACAACCGTCCCGACCTGGTTAAGCGGGCTGTGCATTCCGCCTTGAACCAAACATACCCGAACATCGAAGTTGTAGTCGTTATTGATGGTCCCGACAACCTCACACATAGAGAACTTGCAACGATTTCGGATCAACGTTTGCGCGTCATCGAACTTCCCAAACGGATGGGAGGATCCGATGCGCGTAATCGTGGTGTGGAAGCGGCGCGGGGCGAGTGGATCGCACTGCTTGACGACGACGACGAATGGCTACCCGAGAAAACCGAAACCCAAATGGGGTTGGCAAGGACATCGTCTTTCCGATATCCCATCGTCAGCTCCAAGCTTATAGTCCGGACATCCCAATTCGACCGGATCTGGCCCCGAGACCTCCCGTCCACCCCGATCTGTGAATACCTGCTGGTGCGGAAACGCTGGTCTTACGGTGGAGGTTTGCTTTCCACAATTACGTTGCTTTTCCCCAAAAACCTGTACCCTTTGGTGCCGTTTAAGAGCGGCCTTTCCCGCCACCAGGATCTTGATTGGGTGCTGTGGGCTACCCGACAGGAAGGGGCCGGGATCGAGTTTGCACCTAAACCTCTAGCGATCTGGCATATGGCAGAGCGGAGAAAAAGCGTGAGTTCCACCGCCAGCTGGCATGGCTCCTACGAGTGGATCGAAAGTGTCCGCAACATCATCACTCCCCGTTCCTACGCGAGTTTTATTGTTTCCGACATCGCATGGCAGGCTGCCGTACAACATGACTGGAAATCCTTCTTCCCTCTGCTGCGGGAAGCTTGTAGCAAAGGTAAGCTGAAGCCAGCTGACGTCATTCGCTACACCGGCTTCTGGCTGATCCCCCTCTCCGTGCGTTCGGGCCTCAAATCCCTCGTTCTTTCAGGAAGGTAACAGAATGCCTCCTCTATTTACGGTTGGAATTCCCGTTTACAACGGTATGCCCTTTCTCCCGGAAGCAATTGACAGCATCCTCAGCCAATCCTTTGATGATTATGATCTTCTCGTCATCAATGATGGATCAACTGACGGCTCTTGGGAGTACCTGAAATCGGTTCGGGATCGGCGCCTACGGCTGATTTCACAGGTCAATCAAGGGCTCACTGCCACATTGAATCGCATGCTGGAAGAAGCACGGGCACCCTGGCTGGTAAGACTGGATGCGGATGATGTTGCATCCCCGAACCGTTTGCGGCTGCTTGCAGAACACATCAAGCTACGACCCGAAAGTGGAATGTTTTACACACGCGCCAAGTTTCATCAGCACTCTAGTGCAGTTTCTCTTACGCGCAGCACTGAAGCGACTCCTGCAGGATTACGTACCCTGACAAAAATGGGGTATTTGTTGTCGGTCTGCCACTCCAGTGTGGTCTTGAATGTGCAGAAAACATTATCGCTCGGCGGTTACCGTTTCAATTTGAAAATTGAAGATCTCGACCTGTGGTGGCGTATGGCCCTGACCCACGATATGGTCTTCATTCCCGAAATCACAGTGGATTATCGCCTTAACACGGGAAGTATTTGCGCGACAAACCTCGGTGAGCTCGAGTGTCACACACTTTTCGCACAATATCTATTATTGTCTCACCTTTGGAAACTGGAACCCCTATCCTACGTTCAAGTCAAACCAATCTTGCAGTCCTTCCTTGATCGGAGCGGTCTTGTCTATCGCGAGCAGATGTGGAAGGCCGGTATCCTAGTGAGTGCCCGGATGTATAGACAGGCAGTGTGTCATATGGTAGTTGCTGCTTGCTGCGCTCCCCGTCGTTTTGTTCAACGAGCCCTTTATCCGCTTCACAAGCCTGCACTGCTCAAAATTGGGAAGCCTGCGGGTTCCTTTAGGGAAATGAAAGACCAACTCTGGCCGACCAAGTACTCACTCACCGCCATGGACACCAGGGAGTGTACCGTCACCAGCCATTAGCGGGATTCAATCCTCCCATTTCGACCGTCCCGGCAAAAAACGTAAGCCAACAACATGTCTCGTTTTGAAACACGTCCGGACGTTTTCATTCTTGGACGCGGAAAGCCCCAGCCCTCTAAAATCTTCGCAACGCGGCCCTAAGCGTCATCCTTTCTGAAGGTTACAGGCATTATTCAAGATCATGAAGGATGGCGAACAACGTGCCTTTAGGATACGTGGTGGCGAAGCGGTTTACTCGGTTTTGAATCTTCCTGGTTCGACGCTCATTACTAAGTGAGATTGGCGAAGCCTTGCGACGACAACCATAAGCATGATCTTCACCAGCATTTCGGAAACGACCATTTGCATTCAACAAACAACGTTTGGAGACGTCTCGTGCAAATTCGAAGCTGCAATCTACACGGAATCCGATTGAACCTAATGACCTCGCAAGACCTCATTGACGTGTCGGCCCGAGCCATAGCTCGCCATGAACGTTGCACGATCGGAAACCACAATCTGCACAGTCTTTATTATTGGTACAAAGAGCCGAAGATGCGCGAATACAACTCTCTGGCAGATTACACCAATGCAGAAGGCATTTCTTTGGTTCTGTTAGGGCGCCTCTTCGGAGTTCCAATCGAGCGCAAGCACCGAACAGTATATTTCGATTTCTTGCCTATTCTAGCGGATGCGGCCTGCCACGGCAGATGGAAGATATTCTACTTGGGATCCAAACCAGGGGTTGCCGAGAATGCGGCACGCAGGCTTCGCGCGAGGCATCCCGGGTTGGAGATCCGCACACATCATGGGCATTTTAATGCGGAAAGGTCGAGTGAGGAGAACAAAAAGGTTCTCGCGGAGATCAAGAACTATGATCCCGATATCTTGATGGTAGGAATGGGGATGCCGCGCCAGGAAATCTGGATTCTTGAAAACAATGACGATATCTCTACCCGTGTGACTTATTGCTGTGGAGCCCTGATGGACCTCGTTGCCGGAGAGTTACCGACCCCACCGCGTTGGATTAGTGCATTAGGATTCGAATGGCTCTGTCGGCTGATCTCCCAACCGGCTAGAGTCTGGCGCCGATACCTGGTCGAACCATGGTACGTGCTCGGGCAATTGGGCCGGCAGTACTTTGCCATGCAGATTCCCAAACTCCTGAATCGAGGCAACGAGGAATGAGCATAGGCACCCCAATGTTAACTCGCCGCGATTTGTTAAAACTCGCTCTCACGACAGCTGGCGCACCTGCTTACGTGCAGGGTTTGGTGCAAAGGGGCGTTGGACAGACAGCGGACGCTTTCAGCTCATTGGGATCGCTGCAACAGATCGCAGCTTCTCGAGGGATCCGTTTCGGTTCGATGGTGCGGAAAAAGACGTTGATCGCGGACCCGAAATACGCCGGCCTGGTGACACAACACTGCAGGGTGCTGGTACCGGGAAATGAACTTAAATGGGATGCGCTTCGCCCCACCCCCGACCAGTTCGATTTCTCCGGCAGCGATTGGATTCAACAATTCGCGAAGTCACACGGGATGCAGTTTCGGGGGCACACGCTGGTATGGGAACAAGCATTGCCCAAATGGTTCGTTCCAACCATCAACCTCGACAACGCTAAGCAAGTTTTGCTCAGCCATATATCCACGGTTGTGGGTCATTATGCGGGGCAAATGCATTCCTGGGATGTGGTAAATGAGGGCATCGAGATTGAGGATGGGCGAGCGGATGGGTTGAAGGTGACGCCTTGGCTTATTTATCTGGGCCCCGAATACATGGACCTGGCCTTCCATGCTGCCCACCAAGCCGATCCGAAAGCGATGCTGGTGTATAACGAAAACCGGCTTGAGCCGGAAGGCGCAGCGGCTGAGCGACAACGGCAAGCTGTGCTCGCACTGCTGACCCGTCTTGTCAAACGAGGTGTTCCGATCCATGGTTTGGGAATTCAATCTCATTTCGTTGCGGAGACTGATGCGGCGAACAGTGGATTGAAGAGATTCCTGCATGCCGTTGAAGATTTGGGACTCTTCATCCTCATCACAGAATTGGATGTCCGCGACTATCGGCTGCCTGGAGACATCGCTGTCCGGGATGGAATGGTGAGCAAGCAATATTACAACTACCTCTCGTTCATTCTTAAATTCAAGTCAGTTAAAACTTTAATGACCTGGGGGTTGAGTGATCGTTACACATGGCAGCCAAAGGACAACCCTCGTAATGATGGCCTAACGGGTCGGCCGCTGCTTTTCGACGCTAACCTGCGGCCCAAGCCGGCATTTGAAGCGGTGATGCGAGCATTTGATGAAGCGCCCAGGCGCTGATCCGAACACCTCTCTTTGGGGCCTCTACGAAGAACACCAAGATCGCGATCCATAAGTGAAACCCGCGAATCTTGACAGCAGTGGAAAGTACTCAATCCACACGAAAGCGAGATACCTGAGATGTCTGACTCCATTGTGCCGACAAACAACCCGCAAACTGAGGATCGTCCACCTATCGCCATTGTGCCCAGAATGGCCCCCGCTTTCGCCAACAGTGAGCCTGTGGTGGAGGTGTCATTCGCTGAACTCTGGCGGGTTTTGGTTAAGAGAAAGCGAATTATTATTAGCGCCACTTGTGCGTTTTTCGCTTTGGGCCTTGCCTATTCCCTGATCGTCACGCCCAAATTCGAGTCGAGCTCGACTATCCAATTCAATAAAGAGCATTCAGACTCTCTCGTACCTGAGGATCCCCGTGAGGCACTCAGCGACGCGACGGCGATGGATTATCAGGTAACGCAACAAACCCAGATCAACACTTTAATGAGCGATACGCTCGCGTTGCAGGTGATCAATGATTTGAAGCTTGAAGATCGCCCGGAGTTTTCACGGAAGCCCTTATGGGAGGGCTTCTCCAAGTTCCCCGACGAGTCCCAATTGCCGCTGGACGAAGCACCCCACCGGCGGGCGCGACTTTTGAAGATATATCACAAGAATCTCCGCGTGGAGGCGGTTGATGGGACGCGGATCATCAAGATTTCATATTACAGCCCCGATGCGAACGTGGCCGCCGAGGTGGTGAATTCCCTCGTCAGCGATTATCAGGAACAACAATTCCGCACCCGTTTTGCGGCAACGGCTGAAGTCTCGGACCGGTTATCGAAACAGCTCGACGACCTCAAAGACCAGGTGGCAGCCTCCCAAGAAGCATTGGTTCAATATGAGAAGCAAGCAGGGTTTCTTGGGGTCGATGAAACGCACAACATTGTGATGACACGGCTTGAGGAAGCCGATAAGCAGGTCATTGATGCGGAAGGAGATCGAATTCTCGCGCAGGCCGTATGGCAGTTGGCCCGCAGCGGGAATCCGGAGTTGATTTCCGAATTGGCGGCATCGTCTTCCGGAAACAGGTCACTGGCCAATCCAAACGCGCAATCCACCATTGAAAACCTGCGCGCGCAGCAAAGCCAGCTTAAGGTTGAGTACGCACAAGCGGCAGCCAAATACGGCACATCGCACCCAAAGCTGCTGCAAATGCAGGGGGAACTTAACCAGCTTGATGCGAACATCCAAACAGAGATTCAGAATCTCGCCACGCGCGCGCAGAACGACTTCCTCGCAGCCCAACAAAACGAAAATGCCCTCCGGGCAGCTTTCGAACGCGCCAAGGAAGACGCAAATGTACTCAATGACAGGAACGTCCAGTACTCCATCATGAAGCACGAAGTTGAGTCAAAACGTGATCTCTACGACTCACTCTTCAAACAACTGAAAGAGGCTGGAGTCATGGCTGGGCTGCGGTCAACCAACATTGTTACGGTTGACCCCGCGAGGGCGTCTGACAAACCCGCCAAACCTATTGTGCCCTTGAATCTCGCCATCGCCTTGATGGGAGGATTGTTGGTGGGAGTTACCGGGGCATTTGTAAAAGAAAATTGCGACGATACCGTCACAACACCTGACCACGCCGAGCAGATTACCATGGTCCCGGCACTCGGACTGATTCCCCAATGGAAGCGTCGGAAAGCACTTCCCGCCCCCAAGAAGCTGATCCGCCCCGCTTCCGCGGGCCCATCCAGAGCAGAGGCGATCGTTCTTTCCAATCCGCAGTCTCAAATCGCTGAAGCATACCGCTCATTACGAACTTCAATTATGCAGGCAGGCCGCCAGGGCGTTTGCAATGTCTTTCTGGTTACCAGTGCCTTGCCAGGAGAAGGAAAGACGACAACCGCTTTGAACTGTGCGGCTGCGCTCGCTCAACAGGGTCAGCGGGTACTGCTGGTTGAAGCCGATATGCGACGGTCAAATTTGGATGTGAAACTGCAATTGAATGGCGCTCAAGGATTAAGCTCGCTTATTGATGGGAGCCTTGCACCGGCATTGCCCGTGAGATTCCCCTCCCTGCCGACCTTGTCGGTACTTCCTGCAGGTTCGCACCCTCCCAATCCGGCAGAATTGCTGGGATCGCAAAATATGGCAGAGCACATCAAGGAGTGGCGCTCGACCTATGACTTTGTCATCCTTGACACGCCGCCGGTCTTGTCAGTAACAGATGCGGTGGTCCTTTCCGCCCATTGCGATGCGGTGATTCTTGTTGTCCGGTGCGGCGTTACCACCAAACAATCCCTTATTCGTGTCCGTAACTTCTTCATGCGATCGCGCAAACGGATTGCTGGCGTGGTCATGAATGGCTTCGATCTGAAGTCCGCCGACCACTAC
This sequence comes from Acidobacteriota bacterium, assembly GCA_003165315.1. GTDB lineage: Bacteria > Acidobacteriota > Terriglobia > UBA7540 > UBA7540 > Bog-366. The sequence goes on along the minus strand of PLSX01000266.1, from coordinate 10,038 downwards.
ATGTATCTTGGGTATAAATCTGATCCGAAAGACGCGCATGGGTACTTCAGCCGGGAAGCCAACTAAAACAAAGAGGAGTTTGCCATGAGGTTCATTTCGCCAAATTTGCTTTATCGCATTTTCGTCATAGTGACGATCACAGTTGCCTGTCTGCTGGGCGCTCCCGCTGAAGCCGGTCAAACATCGGCTTCCCCCGTTGCTACCGGCCGCGTGAATTCGACTCATACCACAAATGATCCGGCAAGTGCACCGGCCGACCCCAAAATGAAGATCGGGCCAGGGGACCTGATAGAAGTGACCGTCTATGATGAAGCTGATTTGCATCAGATCGTGCGTCTCAACGATGTGGGAGACGGAACCTTCAGCTTCATCGGCAGTTTGCACCTTGCCGGACTGACAACCGGCCAGGCGGAAGTCCTTATCGCCCGCAAACTGAAAGACGGCAACTACCTCCTTGCCCCGCAGGTGGGAGTTATCATTCGTGAGTACAGCACTCAGGGAGTATCCGTATTGGGTGAGGTGAAAACTCCGGGCGTCTACAATGTAGCGGGTGGCCAGAGCTTGTTGGATGTGCTTGCTGCGGCCGGCGGTACGACGACCCTGGCTGGCGCTTCGGTCACCATTCAACGCGCCGCTGACGCCTCCACCGTTACCATCGCTTTGTTACAGGACGCCCACCATTCACTTTCCTCCAACGTTCCGCTTTATCCCGGAGACAAGGTCATCGTTCCCCGCGCCGGCTTGGTGTATGTCCTAGGAGATGTCGGCCGTCCCGGCGGCTTTATCATGGAAAATGACGGGCAAATGTCACTGTTGCAGGCGCTAGCAATGGCAGGTGGGACCACACACACTTCCAGCACAAATGGTTCAAGGCTTCTCCGCAAAGGACCTTCAGGGTACATGGATGTTCCCATAGAACTCAACAAGATGCTCAAAGGCAAACAAGGCGACGTCCAACTCCAGGCGCAAGACATTGTCTATATCCCCTCAAGCAATATGAAAACCGCATTTACTAAGGCCGCACCTGCAATGTTAGCCGCCGCCAGTGGGGCCCTCGGTTCGGCGGTTTATGTGGCGGCTTATTGAACCTTAACGCTTTGTGGATAACATCTTCCTCATGAAGTTTCGTGAGTCCGAACAATTGGGCCAGAATCTAAAGGATGCCCGCAAATAGCAACTAAACAGAATAGAGAGAAGTCACGAATTAGTTTCGCCAACTTTTGCGAGGGAATCCATGCTGCCATCTTCGGTTCTGTTAACGGCACGATCGCCTCATTCCTTGGACTTTTGATGTTTGGCACCATTATTATTACCTTGCTGAGCAATCAGTGCAACACAGTAGATCAGGTTGCAAAGCGTGAAATGTCACGCCGCCCTTGAGGTTCGAGCCTTCCATGGTAAAGCGCAAAGCTGCCACGGACACTACCGAAGAAACGACCTAAACCCAAAACACCACGAATGATCGCGATGGGGGATACTCAGGGCCAACGTCAGAGTTTTTCCCGCGCCGAATAAATGCCCACCGAAAATGAGGTTTGCAAACATGAATGAACATCTATCAAGCCCAACACCAAAGAGAGCCGACCCTAAACCTAAGATATTGATTGTGGATGACGAACCCGGCATCGTGAAGCTTCTCGCAGAAATATTGCGGGACGCGGGCTACAGTTGTCTGGGATGCCAAAGCAGCCTTGAAGCGTTGCGCTTCATAAGCACCCAGCAATTTGACATCGTTTTAACCGATGTTCACATGCCCGGAATAGACGGCATGGAGCTTTTACGTCTAGTCCGCGAAGAGCACCCACACCTGCCGATGGTGATGGTGACCGGGGAGGGTGACATCCGCGTGGGTGTCCAGGCTATGAAGGAAGGTGCCTACGACTATCTGCTGAAGCCTCTGAATTTTGGGGCTGTCCTGATGAGCATGAAGCAGGTTCTGGACCGAAAGCATATGGAAGAGGAATTGGAGAACTATCGCCACCTCCTCGAAGAAATGGTTGAGCAACGGACGTCGCAACTTGGCAGAGCACTGGCCCGAATCGAGCAGAACTTCGAAGAGACGCTGCAAGCGCTCGCCACAGCTTTAGAGTTAAGAGACAACGGCACCGCCGGTCATTCTCGCCGCGTCCTGACATATGCTGCGCAAATCGCCAAAGTGATGGGATGCACGAAGGAACAATTACATTCCATAACCCTCGGTGCGCTTTTGCACGACATTGGAAAAATCGGCATACCAGACGCCATCTTAATGAAGAAGAACTCGCTAACACCGGAGGAACAGATCGTCATGAGGACGCACGTAATCAGGGGATACAATCTTCTGAATTGCGTCGCGTTTTTGGAGGAGGCCGCGGAAGTTGTTCTGACACACCATGAGCGCTTCGATGGAACGGGCTACCCCCAAGGACTGGCAGGGGCAGAAATCCCGCTGGGGGCCAGGGTTTTTGCCGTCGCTGACACTCTGGATGTCATGACTTCTGACCGCCCGTATCACCAGGCCACGACTTTTGCGGCGGCCCGAGAGGAAATCAATCGACAATCCGGGAAACAGTTCGATCCCGACGTGGTCTCTGCCTTTCTGTCAATTGATGCCGCGACATGGGAGGACATCCGGCTCGGCGTAATGGGAGCAAATTCAGCGGGAAGCGCAGACATGAACTTGGCATTTCAACCGTACAATGGGGAAAACCTTCGTTTCTTCGGGGCAAATGCATGAGCTTACGCAAACTTCGAGCATCTCCTGACATTGGAGTGGCCGCACAAACAAAGATTCGTTACTCGCCAGCAGCCTCTCGGAACCTATCCTCCCCCGAAGAAATGTCGCCCAACCCGTGCTTTTCCATCAGTCGATAAAGTCGTGCCCGGCTAATTCCGAGTTTGCGTGCCGCCAAGGCCTTATTTCTGTTTTCGCCTAGGGCTTGGACAACGGCGAGCTTCTCTGCTTCTTCCATGGTGGTGGATGACGCGGCGCCCGCCATCGATTGATTCCGGACTTCTTCCGGAAGATCCTCCACATCAAGTATTCTGGTGCGCGTTAGCATGCAACCACGGCCGATGACGTTTTGCAGTTCCCGAACATTACCAGGCCAGGAATATGCCAGCAGGACAGCTTCTGCCCGGCGTGAAATTTTATGAACATCTTTGTTGTACTGTAAGGCAAATTCCTGCAAAAAGTGGCGCGCCAACAGCAAGATATCGTCTTGCCGTTCACGCAAAGGAGGCAGCTGAATCTGCACCATATTCAGTCGGTACCAGAGGTCAGGCCGAAACCGGTTGGATTTCATCTCAACGTTCAGATCACGGCTGGTGGCAGCAATTACTTGCACATTAACACTGATGGATTGAGGGAGGCCCAATTTCTGAACCTCTCCATTCTCCAGAACGCGCAAAAGCTTCGATTGCGCTGCCGCGCTTAAATCCCCAACCTCGTCAAGAAACACCGTGCCCCCGTCGGCCCATTCGAAAATGCCCGCCTGATCGCTAATCGCCCCGGTAAAAGACCCTTTCCGATGACCAAACAGTTGGCTTTCAGCCAGGGTGTCAACGAGGGCGCTGCAATTGAATACCGCCATTCTCTCCTGGGCACGAGGGCTGAACTTATGAAGCGCTCGAGCCACCAACTCCTTGCCCGTGCCTGTTTCACCGGTAATCACGGCAGTCCGCAGATGCGGCGCCACCCGTCGGACGAGATCGAAAACCTCCAGAACTCTGGGGCTGCGACCGATCATCCCCTCCAGGCAATAAACCTCAGCAACCTGCTTTTCCAGCGTAGTTTCCCGCCGGGTCAGTTCCACCTGCTCCCTTGTTTCTCGAACGATTTGGCGGAGCTTCGCAGGGCTGATGGGCTTGCAAATATAATCGGTGGCCCCCGCCTGAATGGCTTTAATGGCGGACTCGATGGAATAGTCTCCAGTTATCATGATCACACGTGCTTCCGGATCACGAAGCCGAATTCGCTGCAGGGCCTCCATACCGTCGATGCCCGGCATCGTGAGATCCAAAAGGATCAAATTTGGATGGAGCGTTTCGACCAATTCCACGCCGCGCAAGGGATCCGGCGAGCTCTCAACACGGGCGCCCTCATCCCCAACTATGGCGGAATAGAACTTGAGCATGCCAACATCATCGTCAATGGCTAGAACGACCAGGGGAATAGAGGAATCTGCAGACATCACGCCGCCGGGGTTCCCTCCTCCAATGGTCTGGCCCGACCCCTCAAAGTTTTCTCTGCTCATCGGGTTGACTTTACCAGATTGACATACCCTGCGCCAAGCCCTTCCGAATCCCGGCGCCGTAATTCCCATTATCATGCCAGACAGGCGATGGGAAGCCAATGCAATCCCCGTGTGCCATATTAAGGCCTTTAACCCTTGGATTGTGGTGACAAAGTTATACATCCCGTCCTGCGCGCCCGACCACCGCTCGGCCTCCCCCCCTTCGCAACGTCTCGATACGATACATCCTGCATTCCCGTGAACACCCTCTTGGACAGAATACACCCACCCCACCGACGCATACCTGTAAGTTACTGCAAACACAAGAGCAAGTGCATCACAGGGCCACGAGTCTTTGGCCCCCTGCGTGCCTTTATCGGTAAATTGAAAGCTCATGAATTCGGACTCCTCGGGGCCTAACCATGAGCAGTAAGGTAACGATTGGAAGGAAACAATTATGAAGATATTTGATCGAATTGACTCCGGCACCCTGGATCGACGCGAATTGCAATTGTGGATCCTGGCGCTCACGATGCTTCTCGTCCTTTCCATGGGAGTTGCCTTGCTGATGTTCCCCATGGCTTATTCCCATCCAGTCGATCTAACAGGGCTTCCCTCTCGCGCCATCTTCCTGGGGTTCTGCGGACTTTCGGCTCTGGCGGTCGGCTACTTTATAGATCGCCAAATGGTTATACGCAATCTTCGCGCTGAACTGGACCGTAAGAAACGCCAGTTTGAGTCAATTCGGCGGGAGGCAAGTACCAATCTGCTAACAACGCTTCCCGGGCTTACCATATTTCATGACCGATTGGCGATGGAGCACCGCCGCGCTTCCAACACCCGCCAAGCCCTTTCTTTGTTAATCGTGGAGTTGAAGCCATCGGCTGGGCTGCTCGGTTCGGGGGAGATCGAGATTGCCTTCGGGGACGCTGCGAAAAGCCTGTTGGCAAAACTGCGCGGCGAAGACTCCATTTTCTTACTGGCACCGGGGATATTCGGAATTCTTCTCCCCGCTGTCACCGCCCGCGACTCTTATAACGTATGCGACCATATGCTGGAAGGACTCCATGATGCCGCAGGGGTCAGTGATCGTTTCACCTTCGATGTCAGCATGGTTAATTATCCCGACCAGGCTGCAACGGCAAGCGAAATGGAAGGGTACATCCATTCTCGTCTCCCCAAGAAAGCCCGCAAGGAACCACAGCAAAGCGAAAACATGACACCTGTTTTGAGAGTCTGTTAAGGAGCGTGGCAGTATTAACCCCTTGCCGGCATCCCACTCGGCGCTTCCCGAATTTGCTGCCATTCATTCCATTTCCATCACTCTTCGTATACCGTCCGTAGGAATTTTCTCCCTTCATGCACTCCCGTGTGTTAAAACTTCGTGGGCCACTGTGGACGCAGTGATGTAACGCTAGCTACAAACACTCCCGCCCCGTGGAAACGCCTCCCCATGGTTTGCAAGGATGCGGATTTGAAATGGATCACCTCATAAAATGCCTTGATGCTTTTGTGCGCACAATTTTGACCCTCATCCTCACCTTGGTGGTCTGCGGGAATCTGCGTGGGCAATCCCCTGTCTCAGACCTGCGGCCTGCCGGACTCCGCTGCGAATACCTTGTGAATCCCCTGGGAATTGACACTCCCAAGCCAAGGCTTCAATGGGTGCTCGAACCACTTACCGGTAGGCGCGGGAAGAAGCAGACGGCTTATCAAATCATAGTTGCCACAAGTGAATCCGGATTGCTCGCTGGACAAGGCAATCTCTGGAATAGTGGCAGGGTTGATTCGAACCAATCGGCACAAATCCCCTACGCAGGCAATTCCCTTCTCTCTCGCCAGCGCTGCTACTGGAAAGTCCGCGTGTGGGATGAGCACGGAGAGCCTTGTGCCTGGAGCAAGCCCGCGCATTGGTCCATGGGATTGCTGCAGTCTGGTGATTGGCAGGGCGGATGGATTGGCGGCGACATTCATATCGACGATCCGCACGCCATCTACCTAAGGCGTGAGGTGAAGCTTCCCACGCGCGTGATTCGCGCCACGGCCTATATTTGCGGGCTGGGATATTACGAGTTCTACTTGAATGGCCGCCGCGTGGGCGACCACGTCCTCGATCCGGCGTTCACCGACTTTGACAAGCGGGTCATGTACGTCACCTATGATGTGACAGGCCAACTCCTGCCCGGACCGAATGCCGTGGGCGTGGTTCTGGGGAACGGCTGGTATCATCCCATTACGCCTGACCTTTTCGGCTTTGAAAAGGCGCCGTGGCGCGCGATCCCCCGCCTGTTGGTCAACATTGATTTCGAGTATTCGGACGGAACCCGTCAAACCATCGGATCCGATGCTTCCTGGAAGTGGTCCACAGGCCCGCTGGTCTTGAATTCCATCCGCTCTGGTGAAACCTACGACGCTGGACTGGAGATGCCGCATTGGAACGAGTCCCACTACGACGATTCCACCTGGAGACCCGCCGTGGAACTGACGGCTCCGAAAGGCCAATTAAGTGCGCAAATGGAACCACCCATGCGCATCACCGAAACTCTGAAACCGGCAAATTTGACTGAGCCCAAACCCGGTGTTTACCTCTTCGACCTGGGGGTAATTCTGACCGGCTGGGTTCGATTCAAAGCAGCCGGAGAACCTGGGCAAAAGGTCACCCTCGACTATAACGAAGTCCTGAACCCGGACGGCACGCTTGATACGACCTATTCAAACACCCACACCTATGGACGATTTCAGAAGGACGAACTGATCCTCGACCAGCACGGCAAAGGCGTGATCGAGCCTCGCTTCACCTATCACGGCTTCCGCTATGTGCAGATTACCGGTCTGAAACGTATGCCGCCCCTGGCCAGTCTTGAAGCACGAGGCGTGCATACGGATTGGGAGTCCGCCGGAACGTTTGCCTGTTCGAATCCCCGGATCAATGAACTGGAAAAAGCCGTGCGCCGCACGCTGAGTAATGCTGTACACAGTATTCCCGGCGAGGAGCCCACGCGCGAGAAGATGGGATGGACACAGGACGGCCAAAACACCATGGAAGCCGCCATCTACAACTTCCAGGTTCCTTCGGTTTACACGCAATACCTATTCGACGTGATCGACGCTCAGGAAGCAAACGGCCATGTTCCCCCGATTGTTCCCACTAATGGCTGGGGGCGCACGCGTGCAGACGGCTCGGCGCCTTTGTTCTCCGACCCCTGGTGGGGCAGCACGCTTCCTTACGTTGCCTGGAAACTTTATGAGTATTACAGCGACCGGCGCGCACTGGAAGATGCTTATGAACCAATGCAGCGCTGGGTTGATTATCTGACCAGCACCGCCAAGGACCATCTGGTGGATTGGTCGCTCGGCGATTGGCTGGAAATCGGCGCCCACCCCACAGTGACGGACCACAGCCTGCCCAAGCATTCGCCCATTCCCCAAACGACCTCGGCGGGCTATTACTATTCCACCATGGCGGTGGTCCGAGCCGCGGAACTACTGGGGAAACCCGATGACGCGCATAGATACCGGCAACTGGCAGAGCAGATCAAAGCCAGCTTTAATCGGCATTTCTTTGACCCGCAGACCGGACAGTACGCCAAGGACTCGCAAACCAGCCAGGTCCTTCCGCTGTCTCTCGACATGGTTCCGGAGGGCAAGCGCGACCTTGTATTGAAGCGACTGGTGGAGAACATTCACCAGCACAAGGACCACCTCTCGACGGGATTTGTCGGTGTGATGCCGATGCTTCACGGGCTGGGCGATTGGGGTTATGAGGATCTGGGCTACACCATCGCGATGCAGCCGGATCTGCCGGGCTTTCTCCAAATGATCGCCGATGGATATAGCGTCCTCGGCGAGTCGCTCACCGGAGATTCGGGTTCGCGTCATCATCCCTTTGGCGCCTGTATTGGTTCTTATCTTTTCCGGGAGATTGCCGGCATCCGCACTGATCCCACGGGGCCGGGGTTTGCGAGGATCATCATCAGGCCCATCCTGGGGAACTTGACCTGGGCAAAGGCGACCTACGACTCCATTCGCGGGCCGATCACAAGCGAGTGGAAGCGCAGCCCGAGAGGATTCGAACTGCGGGTTGGCATTCCGGCCAATACCACCGCCACCGTTGAACTTCCAGCCCGAAACCCCAAGACCATCACCGAGAGCGGAAAGCCCCTGGCCCAAGCTGTGGGGGTTGAGTTCCTGCGCATGGAGGGAACTCGCGCCATCCTGGCCATCGACTCCGGCGACTATACGTTCGCCGTACAGCCGTGATTGATCGTACGTCCTCCCCGACAGGCCTCCTTTAAGCGCTAGGAAATGCCAAAGTGGCGCTTGCCTCGAAACAAAATACCTACTCCCTGCCCCCCGCCCTGATTCCTCCCGTCTCAACATAAGCCAGCCTGTCCAGATTGGAACACAAGATCAATGCCCAACCTTGCGTCCGCGATCCAATTATCTCGCCCAACCCACAGAATCAGAGTCGGTTATCCATCGCGCATGGAACCCCACAATTTGGCATCTCGATTGCCCTACCTAAGGTTGACGCGGGCTACTGATGACCATTTTTGAGAAGTCATCAAGCTCCCCGCGTAATGCTGGAGGTTACGATGGGGCGGAAATGGACTCTGGGAATAGCGGGAATCTTCGCGGCTATGATTGTCATCGTTTGCGGATTGGGTGACTCCTGGGTATCCCGAATCGACGCCGACAGATTCATTGTCACTGCTGTCCTGGTCGCCTTGAATGGCGCCTTGATCTGGCGGCTTGAAAGACTAAATCACCTTCACCAGGACGACTACAACCTATTCCAATCTCGAAAATTGTTCCGCCGCAAACTAGCTCCCACTTGGAAGCAGAGGCTTCTGGTAGGGGTTGATTGGTTGGAATAAAAGCACGCCGGAGTTCTTTGCCGGCCGTCTTCGATAATGTTGAGCGCTTGAATCAGGTGCAGACATAATCGGCGATTTAATCCCTGAATAAGCGAAGAGCATGGGATTATCCCTCAATGGAAGGATTCCACTGGGGTTGCAAAAACCGAAATCTCCACCTGATCATTGCCAGATTTTAGCGTGAGTGTCCCCAACCTGTATCCGGTAACTTCCATACTGCTACTGCCTCCCCTGCAGATCCAGCCGACCTCCCAATGGATTAGTACATATTTAGAATTGAGACCCTCACTCAAACCGTACGCCCATTAGTTCCCCTCCCTCTCAGCAGTTCCGCCCGGAGCTTTTTTCCCGCCGACTGAGCAATATGGAACATACAAACAAATTACTGTTTGCTATACCGATGATGGATTATCAGATAACTGGAGTGCACTTGATCAACACTCTTGGCCCCTGGACATCGATCAGTTCCTCTCAACATTGTAGCCGCTGGGGCAATCCCGGTCTTTGGTGAACGAGGCATCTGCTGTGACCTGTGCACATTCACAGGCACAAAAGACAAACAGAAAGTTGGTTGCCTTTGGAAGAACAGGAAGCAACTCAGAGTAACAAACTCCGGCTGTTGTTCGTTGCCCTGCAGGAATCTGAGACTCGCTATCGCCGCCTTTTTGAAGCGGCTCACGATGGGATTTTGATCCTCGACTCTGACTCTGGGGAGATAACAGACGTCAACCCGTTCTTGGCCAATCTCCTGGGATATTCTCACGCTGAGCTTCTGGGAAGGAAAATCTGGGAAATAGGTCTTTTCCGTGATGTTCTATCGAGCAAGGAGGACTTCAAGGAACTGCAAACCAAAGGGTTTATTCGGTATGAAAACCTTCCCCTTCAGTCCCGCAACGGCAAACGCATTGATGTGGAAGTTGTAATTCTAGATCGCTTTCAAGATGAGA
>PLSX01000022.1 GCA_003165315.1 Acidobacteriota bacterium | reverse complement strand
TGCCCGCGATGAAGAGCAGGTTCCACGGGTCGCTGCGGCGTTTCAAGGCGTCTTCCAGCGTACGGTTGGGATCGGAGGCGCCGTATTTCTCGCGCGTCTTCTTTTCGCCGGAGAGCGCGAACGACTTGTCGAATTTCTTGATAAGGTCCGACAGGGCCAAACTCTTGGGAGCCTTGAAGGGCTTGTAGTTCTTCAGGATTCCCATGGCCAGCATGAAGTTTGAGAACTTCTTGCCGCGGCCGGAATCGGTAATCTTCTGAATGTCACTCACAAGACCGGGAACATTCAAGAATTCCGGAATTGGAGCCCACTCTTTGGTTTCCTTATTGATCATCAGCGCGGTGCCGACGCCGCAGTTCGGGTGGCATCCGCAACTGACCATGCCCCATTGCGCTTCCGGACCTTTCACCAGATCGGCGAAGTCAGCAAACGCGCTGAACATCGAGATGGGGAACCAGTCGCGAGTGGGTTCGGTAATGCCGGTCTGCTTCTTCACATCGCCGGCCAGATTCGCCAGCGTGTAACGTTGACGCAGTCGGCGCTGCGGAGTGATGTCCTCATCGCGTCCGGTAAAGGAGACGGGCTGGAAGGCGACGAAGGCGATTTTCTTGGGGTTCTCGCGGGCAAAGTTCACGATGGGGCCAACCTGGTCGTTGTTCACATTGTTGACAATGGTGATGACCAAGATGATTTCGATGCCTGCCTCGTGCATGTTCTCGATGGCGCGCAGTTTGACGTCAAACAGATTGCCGACTTGGCGATGGCCGTTGGCGTCGTTGCCGATTCCGTCAAATTGCAGGTACGCGTAACGCAGGCCCGCTTCGAAGGCGCGCTTGCAGAAATCCTTGCTCTGGGCAAATTCGATGCCGTTGGTCGCGGCCTGCACGCTGTTGTATCCAAGCTTTCGCGCATAGCGAATGGCATCGAGGAAATACGGGGACATGGTGGGCTCGCCACCGGAGAACTGCACCGACATCTGGCGGCGCGGTTTGATCATGATGGCGTTGTCGAGAATTTCCTTAACGTCTTCCCAAGTCAGTTCATGCACAAACCCAACCTGATTGGCGTCCATAAAGCAAGGGTCGCACATCATGTTGCAGCGGTTCGTAAGGTCCACCGTCAGCACTGACCCGCGGCCGTGCTTGATGGAACTGGATCCGTGATTATGCAAGCCCTCGTCATTGTGGGCGCGAATATCGCGGCCGGGGAAGTTCTTTTCAATCCAGCTCAGAAACTTGGAGTCGGAGGCCATCAGGTCTTCAATGTGGCCGTGTTTGGGGCAATCCTTCACCATCCAGACTTCGCCGTTACGCTCGATGATGTTGGCCTTGATCTCGCCGGTCTTCTCGGTGAGCAGCGATTGCCAATTCTCATCGCCATTGATGATCTTGGCGCGCGCTTCCTTGACGCATTCCGGGCAGAGCGAGTCGGTCTGCCGAGGCCAGCCCAATTGAGGTTTGGTCTTTTGGTAGGACTTCAGGAGCGGCTTGTCTGACCACTTGGGCGTGAAGGTCGCGCCTGGGCGGTACTTGTTAAAGTATTGGACTGTATCGAAAACGACTGTAGCCGTGGAACAAACAGCCTGGTCCACGTACTTCAAAAGCCGCTGACCTCTGATTCTCGGCATAACGTATTATCCTCTCCCCTTAAAGATGACGAACCGTCAATCCCACCAAAAAATTCTTGCCTTGGCTTTTTTCTTTGGGCCCTGGGCAAGAAAATAGGGCGAATTACCCGGAGTTTCTCGAATTAAAGCGGCGTATCCAGGCAGAACCAGGTGTATCCAGCGTTGCCTAACCTGCGCATTTCCCCAATGCAATGACGACCGATTCGAGACTGCGTTGCCCTGCTGAGTAGCTATGTTGATTGCCGGAAGTTGAAAATCCAAAAATCCCAGCACCTAGCTTTGCGTGCAAATGATACGAGTAAGGGGAGTTAAGGTTAAGAGGTTTGTGCTAAATGGTAGTTTTGAACGGTTGTATGGCACTAAATGTCCAGCGAATGGATACCGCAACTTGCTTGATTTTAAGGTATTTGACATGCCTTACCCTGACAAACATCAGAAAGCGGCGTGACGCCAAGCCTCAACTCGGTGCCACGATTTCGAGCTCAAACGGCTTGGGGAATTCCCTGAACCCTGCCGAACGCTAACCCCGCCCGCGCCGATAAACAATGTTACCGGCAACGATTGTGGCGGTAACAGCCCCGCGGAAGGTTCTTCCATCGAATGGAGTATTTCGGCTCTTCGACCGTCCTTTGGCAGCGTTATATGTCCAGACAAAATCAGGGTCGAACAGGGTCAGGTCAGCTGCGCCACCCACCCGCACCCGGCCCAGCGGCTGGTTGATGATCCGCGCCGGATTGGAGCTGAAAAGGGAAATCATGTGCCAAAGGGAGATCAGCCCCGTGTGGATCAGTTCGTCCAGCGCCAAGCCCAGCGCCGTCTCCAAACCTATGATTCCAAATGGAGCGCCGGCGCCCAGCGGTTTCGCCTTCAAATCCGCTGCGTGGGGAGCGTGGTCCGTGGCAATGGCGTCCACGGTGCCGTCTGTAATCCCGGCGCGAATCGCCTCCACATCCGCGAAACTGCGCAAGGGAGGATTCATTTTGGCATTGGAGCCGTATTTCAGCACCGCTTCGTCCGAAAGCGAGAAGTGGTGAGGTGTAACCTCGCAGGTCACACGCACTCCACGGCGTTTGGCCTGTCGCACGAGGTCGAGAGCGCCGGCGGTGGAAAGGTGCGCCACATGCAGATGTCCGCCTGTCGCCTCCGCCACCACCACACCGCGGGCCGCGCAAACGTCTTCGGAGGAGTTGGGAATCCCGCGCACACCCAATTGGTCCGCCACGGGCCCTTCATTAATAACGCCCCCCGCGGTCAGGCTGGCGTCTTCGCAGTGCTCGCTGATGGGCACGCCCAGCTCACGGCTCAGTTCAAGTGCTTCCCGCAGTAGTCCCGCGGTTTTTACGGGACGCCCATCGTCGGAAAAGGCCACCGCGCCTGCCGCCTTCAGCGCCGCAAAGTCGGTCAACGCCTCTCCCTGGCTCCCAAAGGAAACGGCGGCCACGGGGAAGATTCGAGCCAGCCCCAGTCGGCGGGCCTTTTCGATTTGCTCCGCCACAAGCTGCGGCTGATCGATTACCGGCTTGGTGTTGGGCATGGTCGCGACCGACGTAAAGCCTCCCGCCACGGCCGATCCCAAGCCGGTTTCAAGGGTTTCTGACGCTTCGCCGCCCGGCTCCCTGAAGTGGACGTGGATATCGATGAAACCAGGCGCCACAACGCTGCCACTGGCGTCAAAGGTCTCATCTGCGCCTGCCACCAGGTTCGGCCCGATCTCCGTGATCACGCCGTCTTCAATTCTAACGTCAATAATTCCGTCAAGATTGTCTTCCGGCGACAGAACGCGGCCACCTTTGATCAGTAATGAAGCCATGAGATCCTCAATAGGATGTTCGACTCGGTAAGAAGAAAGTATAGCACTGGAGAACGGGACAAGGGACACGGGACCTGGGAAGCGGGATTAGGGGTTGGGGATTAGGAGTTGGGGGTTGGGGACTCGGGACAAAGGACACCGGACTCGTGACTTAATACTTACTGTTGGCTGTTACCCGTCGACTGTCGGCTGATCCCAACGACCAAAGTCAAAAGCATAGTTGGATTACGCACCATATTTATTGCTTTTTAGAATTAAAATTGCCGAACCTGAAAAAGCGCTGCTCGATTGGATCTATTTGAACCGTCAGGAAGGGCTCCCGACTCCTCTCGATGAAGTCAATCTGCGGTTTCTAGAACCGGCCAAGTTGCGGTCCTACGCCTTGCGATTTCCGCGCGCGGTCAACGACACGATCAAGGAGCTGTTGCTCGAAGCGGCTTATCCGTCATTGAACACATCCGGGCAACCGGGCAGGATGCAGACTTGAGCATCACCAGGCTGGCCGGGCGCATCGCTTTGTGAACAACCTGTAGCGTCGATCGGAGTTTACCCGCAGTCCGCGGATCGACGAGGGCGACCGGAGACCGCCGGTACAACCGAACGCGCAAATCTTTATTGCGCACTGGCGAAAAGTCTTTCAACTGTCTTCATGGGGATATGCATCCGGTTCTGTGTGTCGGGCAAGGAAAAAAATCCATACTTCGAGTAGAACCGCCGGGCGTATTCGTCTTTGACATCGACAATGACCGCCAGCGACGCGACGGTTCGAGCGCTGTGGGATGACCGCCTCAGCGCATCCAGCAGCAACAAGTCTCCAATACGTTGTCCGTGGAACGCAAGGTCGTGGGCCAGGCGTGCGATCAGCGTCGCGGGCAATTGGGGATAGCGCGGCCACTTCAGCTTCTTGATGTCTTGCTCGGGGAGGTCGTCCGCCAGGATGACGGCGGATGAGAGTGTGTAATAGCCCGCGATCCGATTTTCCGGGGTCAATAAGACAAAGGGGGCGGCGGCGTGTTTGCGCGCGTCCTGGCTTGCTTGTTCGCGCAGGTAGCGGCCCAGCGCTTCGACGCCACACCGAAAAGCTGCCCGGTCGTGGTCACTGAGCGGCTCGATGCGAAAAGCGGGTTGGAATTGAATCACCGTTTGCCCATAACCCGGTCATAGTACCGGGCGGCATCTCGCAGGCGACTGTGGGGCGAAGGAGGATTCAAGAGCGAAGCAACAAAGGCTTTGCGGTCGCGCTGACTCAAATCGATAAGTTCCCGTTCGCGAATCACTCGCCGGGCGGATTCAAGGGCACTGGCGACGATAAAATCCGTCAGACGGCGCACGCTGCGGTCTGCTCTTCCGGTTAGGGGTGAGGCGCGGCCGTCTGAATAGCTTGGATGAGCTCGTCGGTTCCCCCTGCGGTGCGAATTTCGCTTAGGTCGTCCGCCGTGGGGGAGAACTTGATGCCGCGCTGGTTGACAATCTCTGCCACGCGCGGCGACGGGACCGCTCCCGCAAGCAGGGAAATGATTTCGGCTTTGTCCAGCCCCTTGGGATTCACAGGGGTTGCTGCGGGTGTGTAATGCACTTTAAAAGCCACCATGGCCTCTGCATGGTCGGCGTTGGAAGCGCTAATTTGAATGGGATTGTCCCCCGGCTTCATGGGCATTGGATCCGTCCAGAACTCCGCCGCTTGGCTGTTTTGCGGCCGAATGTTGGCCGGCACGCCATTGACCTTGACGATCGGGAGGCCAGTGTTATCTGTGGCAAGCCCACGCACAACCAATGATGCTTCATTGGTTTCGATGGTTTGATTCGGACCGGCGCCGGGTGGCGACGCCAAAACGATCAGGGGAGTTGTGGAAGGAGCGGCGGGCTTGGGTTCCTGCGGGGGAGGCGTGACGGGCGCGGTCACAGCGGGCACGGGCGCCGGCGGCTTCACCATCGCCAACACCCGATCGAAGTCCTTGACGGCGTCGAGCATCGAAGCTGTTCCCATGGCTCCTGCCACCGCCGCCTCCCGCGCCTCGCCATTCTTCCGGAGAGTACTCCAGTGGTCCCGAGGAAGGAAAAACAGGCAATGCCAGGTTTGTCCATCGGCGCTGAATGCCACTTGTGTGCTGTCATTGATTTCGGCGCGTTTTATCTGCCAGGTGGGAAGGTAGAACCCCTCGGCTGATTTCTTGGCGGGTTCGACCACGCTAAAATGAATTCCTGTCCGTGTCACGTCGAACCAACCATAGGCCAGACCACCGGCATAGAGAAATTGATAGGCGCTGCCTGCGGCCGGGTAGCGCAGGGTGGGGTTGGTGTCAGCGTTGAGCAGTTCCGGCTTGGTGAATTCAATGGGGCTTGGAGCGGGGGATTCGACGCTGCCCTTGGCCCCGGCTTTCTTGTGCGCCTGCGCGGCGGCGGTGGCCAATATCATGTTGGTTATCAGAAATAAGAAAAGGGCTGTACGGCCTAAATACCGCAGTGAGTGTACCGCAATCATTTCCAGTCAGCCTCCTTGCACCAGCAATCTCAGATCTCCCCAGGTCCATCGGCACTCGGAAAAGCAGCGTGAGCCTCTCCTAACCCGCAAAACTGGCCCGAAGGGGTTCAGCCGGGCCGTCGTGTCGCAGTTTGATATTGTAGCGGCGAGTTTACCTCTCCAATTGGCGGCGTAAACCCGCCTCTAAGTTAAGCTGAGACACTACTAGTCGGGCAACATTCTGTACTTTTTGATCAACATATGCAACCGCCATAAGTACCCCCCAGCAGCTTCGTAATCTGTGGAT
>PLSX01000139.1 GCA_003165315.1 Acidobacteriota bacterium | reverse complement strand
CAGTACAACGTGCTGCGGATTCTGCGCGGCGCCGGGGAAGAGGGCCTCTGCTGCCGCGAAGTGGCGGAACGCATGATCACGCGCGACCCTGATATTACGCGCCTGGTGGACCGGCTGGAGCGCCGGGGCCTGGTGACACGCAGCCGCGACAGCAAGGACCGTCGCATCATCACGGTTCGCATCAGTGAGGCGGGGATAAGGATGCTGAAGGATTTGGACCGGCCCATGGACGAGGCCAGCCGTAACCGGTTGAGCCATATGGACAAAGACGATCTGCGCAAGCTTTCTGAACTTTTGGAGGCCGCGCGCGGACCTTAAGGCCTTTTTTTGCATCAAATAGTCGTTATAACAAATATCGTCGTCAAGACTATGTAAAGGAACGGCAGGAACTCATGAAAGGAAATCGGGAGGGGTTATGCAAGAAACGAAAACACTTAGCCTGAAAGAAGAAACGAGCGCCGGAATCCACACCCTTTTGGCCAGGCGTTGGAGTCCAAAGGCGTTTTCATCGCACGCCGTCGAGCCGGAGAAACTGGCGCAGCTTTTCGAAGCTGCTCGCTGGTCGCCTTCCTGCTACAACGCCCAGCCGTGGAGATTTGTCATGGCAGCGCGCCAGGAAGCCGAGGGGTATAACCGCCTGCTCAGCACGCTGGTGGAGCCGAATCGCCAGTGGGCGCAGCAGGCCCCGGTTCTGATCCTGGCGGTCGCCAAGCTCGACTTTGATCACGCCCCCAAGCCCAATCGCCATGCTTTTTACGATTTGGGTCAGTCGGTGGCAAACCTGACGGTGCAGGCCACAGCGCTCGGCTTGCAAATCCACCAGATGGGTGGATTCGATGCGGCAGCGGCGCGCGAACTCTTTGCCATTCCCAAGGGCTTTGAACCGGTTGCGGTGCTGGCGCTGGGTTATCCGGATGGACAGGCGGCACCCCAAGCGGGACGCACACGCAAGGATCTGGCGGATTTTGTTTTCAGCGGAAGCTGGGGGCGGCCGGCAGCGGTAATTTTATAAGAACTCTCGTCCCTGATCCGGATGGCAGGTTCGGGGAATTCACAAGTATTTGCGTCGGGTCGACAGCAGGGCCGCAGCGGTTGCCCGATGCGTAGCCACTGCGGAAATCAAAACTGAGCGACATAAGTTTTTGCGCACCCGGATGTAGCGGTGGTCTCTGACCGCCGCCGTCGATCGGAGATCGACGCTACAATTTACGTCGCCATGTTCAAATTCAGGGGGAAAAAATGCTGAAGAAGGTATTCCACACGCCGGATGACAAAGTAATGACCCTATTGCGATTGATACTGGGCATCGTTTTCTTCGCGCACGGCGCGCAAAAAATGCTGGGGTGGTTTGGCGGGTTCGGCTTCAAGGCAACGATGGGGTACTTTACCCAGACCGCCCATATCCCAGCGGTTTTTGCCTTTTTGGCCATTTCCGCTGAGTTCTTCGGCGGGTTGGGACTGATCCTTGGCCTGCTCAGCCGCGTAGCCGCCTTTGGAATTACTTGCAACATGCTGGTGGCAATCTTCGCCGTCCACCTGCCCAACGGCTTCTTTATGAACTGGTTGGGCCAGCAGAAAGGCGAGGGCTATGAATACCACCTGCTGGTATTGGCGATGACCTTCGCGCTGATGATTCGAGGCGCCGGAGCCTTTTCACTCGACCGTGCCATCGGCGGCGAGTGAACCGCTGCAGACGCTGCCCAATTTTGAATTATTAGGTAGAGCGTCGTGGCGAACCTCCGGCACAAGGGTCGGCGGATGCAGTCCGTAACCATCGACCCGTGGAGGAAACAATGATCAAAACCATTAAGTCGGAAGAACGGCACCACGCCAACTTCGGTTGGCTGGATACACACTGGCATTTCTCCTTTGGCGCGTACTACGACCCTTCGAACGAAAACTGGGGCGCGCTACGAGTTTTCAATGATGATATCGTTGAGCCCGGCGGGGGCTTTGACATGCACCCGCACCGGGACATGGAGATCGTCACCTATGTTCTGTCGGGCGAGCTGGAGCATCAGGACAGCACGGGGAATAAGGGCGTCATTCACCCCGGAGAAGTGCAAGCGATGTCGGCGGGCTCGGGGCTCCTGCATTCGGAGTACAACCACTCCAAGAAAACGCCCGTGCGTCTGATGCAAATCTGGATTTTTCCCCGCACGGAGGGAACCACGCCGCGCTGGGAACAGCATCAGTTTACGCCCTCGGAACGCAAGGGCAAATTGCTTCCCATCGTTTCCAGCGGCGATCTGGCAGGCACGCTGAAGATCGATCAGGACGCGCAAATCTACGTCTCGGCCCTCGCAGCCGGCAACGAGGTAAAACATCAGACCCAGCCGCATCGCAAGACGTATCTTTTCACGATTGAAGGTGAAGTTTCAGTGAATGGAGTAAAGCTCAAAGGAGGCGATCAGGCCCGCATGGCCGACGAATCCGAGTTGACCATCAAGGCCGCCAAGGATTCGGAGATCATCCTGCTGGACGTTCCTGAATTGAAATACTGAAGCAACGCGGAGCGACCTTACAGAGGCCTCTCAGCCAGAGTACCGGCTGAGGGGCCTTTTTTGCAACGCAGGCAGCTCGCGGGATGACAGGTCGTCAAACAGGCACCAGATCGCAGAAGCAATACCGGTCTCTGCGCACCACCTCGCCGATGGTGTGATGGATCGGGTGCTTAAAGATCGGCCCGTCAAAAGCAAACGAATGGAATTCCCCGTTTTCGCCGCACGGATCGACGTTCGCGGGAAGATCGCGAAGCAGATCCTGATCGTAGGTTCTTCCGGCAAATGAGGGATCGAGAAGATTGGTATCGATGCAAGACAGTGCCGCCTTGAAACCCAGCTTGATGAAAGTCTGCGCCAGCTCCGTCGAGTCACGCTTCCAGATGGGGAAGAGGCCTTTCATATCAAGTTGCGCCAGGTTTTTCTCCCGGTAGATTTTGAGGTCCTCCAGGAAAATGTCGCCGAAGGCAACCGTATCAATCCCCTCGCGCAGTCCCGCTTCCAGCAGCGCCCGCATGCGGGCTTCATAAATTTCATTGGTGGAGTCTTTGGGAATCAGAATTTTCTTCAAAGGCAAGCCCAGGGACTCCGCCTGTTGCTCCAGCAGGGCCACGCGCACGCCGTGCATGCTGATGCGGTCGTAATCCTCCGTGATGGTGGTCAGCAGCGCCGCCACGTTGTGCGTGCCCGCCTTGCGGATTTCGTAAAGCGCCAGGGAGCTGTCTTTGCCGCCGCTCCAGGACAGGAAAATATCTTTTGACATGGTTGTTGGTTCCTCAAAGTAAATGAGAAGCCAGGAGCTGGAACTTGGGGCCATTCGATCTGACTTGTAAGTTCTAACCCCTGCTTCTGGATTCTAGCTCCTGATCCCCTACCTCTTCCGCGTTGGAAAGCTGTACCTCACCCCGGCGATGAAATTGAACGGCAGTGACGGGTACCCCAAAACTTCCTCGTACTTCTTATCCAACATGTTATCCATCCGGCCGTAAATTTCCACGCCTTTGGGCAGACGGTATGAGAATCCGCCGTCCATTCGGACATAGCCCTTGTCAGAAAACAAGCAAGGCAGGTCAAGGTCGCAGGCATACAGTCCATCGTTCGGCTCGACGTCCAAGGCCGACCCGCGGATGTAGGCATTCGTGTTCAGCATGAGGTTTCCATGGCGCCAGGTGACGTTGTACCCCGCTGAATTGCGCGGCTGGAGGAGCAGTGGTTGCCCAACCTGCAACGGCGCCAGCGCCACTGAAGCTCCATTGAGGGATAGGACCGCGGTTGCGTCCAGTGTGTACTCCACCGACATCGACAGCGATCGGAGCGGGTGAACTTGAAACGAAATCTCCCCGCCCTGCGCGCGCGAGTTGCCGAGGTTGTCGGAAGTAAAGGTACTCAGGTTGGTCAGCGATCCTACAGTCACAATCTGATCCTTGAAGTGATTATTGAAGTAGGTGGCGTCGAACACCGCCTTGCCGGCAAAGAACCGTTGCTCGATTCCCGCGTCGAAGCTGATGCTGGTTTCCGGTTTCAGGTGAGGATTGTTCGTACCCGCCAACTCGAACCCGTCGGGCGGCCGGATGCCGGTGCCAAAGCTGGCGTGGAAGCGGGTTCCATCCAGCGCGCCGCTGTGGGATTCCCGCAACATGTAGGCTGCGGCCACGCGCGGATTGAATTTCGCCACGGTACTGGCGGGAAGCAGCGGGCGGTCCTCGTAATCGTCTGCCGGCAGGGACTGTGTGCGCAGATCATCCACGCGAAATCCCGTGGTGAGATAGAGGCGGTGCGTGGGGCTCCAACGGTTCTCGGCGAAGAAAGCCAAACTGGTGCGGGGAAGCACAAAGGGCACGCCATTCGTATCCGAGATGTAAGTGTCCTTCACCTGTTCGCGGTTGTATTCAAACCCTGCCACAAAGAAATCCTTGCTGGAAACCGCCACTTCGCTGCGTGTATTCAGGACGCCGCGCAGATTGTTGGAGTAGGAATCACCCAACGGCGAGCCGAAGTAATAATCGTTGGTAGACACATTGCCGGTGGTGACCTGCTGGAATTTCGAGGTGATTTGTTCGGAGTAGCTGCCCTCCCACCCAAACAGGTTCTGCTTGTCGCGGGTTAGGAGACCCAATTGATAGTTCGTCGGACCTCCAGGGTAGATGGGGGCGTTGTAGAGCTGGTCAGGGTCAGAGCCGAATGCCCCCGGCGCGCCCGCATCGTTGGCGTTGCCGATGAAGTGGAAATCCAAGCGGCGGCGCGGGCCGCGGTGATACCCCAAGCTTAGAAACGCCGTTTGGTTGCGATAATTGTCATTCTGCACCACCCCTCCGGAGTTGAAGCGTGAAAGGTCGAAGCCCCAGCTAAAGCCATGGGTCTCGCCACTGCCATTTCCCAGAAAACGCCGGGTGGTAAAGCTTCCGCCTTCCGCCTGCACGGTGAAATGCGGAGAGCCTTCACCCTGGGTGGTCACAATGTTGATGACGCTGGTGACGGCGTTGGGACCATAGAGTGCGCTTTCCGGACCGCGAGTTACCTCAACACGATCCACGCCATCCGCCGGGAGGGGAGCGAAATCAAAGCTGCCGCCAAACTCGTTCAGTTCAATGCCATCCACCATCACCAGGTTGTAGTCGGATTCGCCACCGCGAACATAGACGCCGGTCACTCCCCCGTATCGGCCCGCCTGACTCACCTCAATGCCGGGAATTCCGGACAAAACATCCAAGACGTTGAGCGCGGCCCGATCCTGGATCTCCTGCCCGGACACCACGCTGACAGAGGAACCAACTTCCGACGCCACCGCATCTCCCAGGGCGGCGGACACCACCACCTGCTGCTGCACGGCGCTCAATTGCAGGTGCAGATCAAGAGTTTTGGACTCAGCGCCGCGAACGTCCACCTCCACCTCAGGCGATGCCAGTCCGGGCGCATTGGCGGACAATTTGTACCTCCCATCGGCGAGGTCGGTGAACTTAAAGTCCCCTTTTCCATCAGTTTGATGCTGGCCGAGGACCACCAGGGACTTGACCAAATTTACATTCGCTTGCGGAACCGGTCGGCCGGCGGGGTCGAGGACAGTGCCAACGAGAGTCCCCGCCTGCGCGGCGATCGTGGAAAGAAGAAGGAAGAACATACCCCTTAGTAGGGATGGCCAAAGTGCAAGATGGCGAGAAGTTTTGAGTTCAACAGGGGTAGCCGCAGGTCGAAACCGGGCGGCCTGGGATTTTGATACACGCTGCATCAGAAGAGACTCCTTCTCCCGTTCTCACGACGGGGCAGGCGGAAGGAATCCCAAGGTGGAGGCTTAAATGAAAATGCCTTCCTCTTCCTCAAGGCGGAATCCGGAAGGCTTCGCATCGTCTTCCCCAGGACTCTTTCCGTCGAAGAGCTAGGTTAAATCGAGGTTCCCGGGCAGGTTTCCTGGCTCTCGGGTCATCACCACATCCTCAGCCTTCCCCTTCTGCACTGGGCAGAACAGTGGCCGTCCGTCAACTGACGGACTGAGAGGATGCGGCTCACCGATTACAGTGGCGGGACCGCGGCCGATTCTCACGGCCTTTCCTTTTCCCCCGTTCTACAAACGGGGCTCCGCAGGAACACACGCTGTCGATATTCGAACACCGTACTGAAAACTAGCACCCGCGGTGGACGATGTCAATGAGGGTTGTGACGAGTTGATAAGGGAAATTCGCGGTTGCGGTGGCGGGGTCGCATCGCCGATGGCAAGCTCAACCCGCGGCTAAGCCCGATTTAGTTCACCCAGCGGCCGTGCTTGTCTTTCTTCTCCTGATCGCGCATGTAGACTTCGAATTTCTTGCGCGTCTGGGCGCGGCGCCAACCGTTATATTGAACCTGCCAGCGATAAGGAAGCGACCCGCCGCGCAGAAACAGAAATCCAAAGAGCATCCCACCCAGATGGGCAAAGTGGCTGATGTCAGAGCCGGTGCCGAAGGAACTTACGAATTCTATTGTTCCTATAATGACAACAAACCACTTGGCCTTGACGGGAACGATCATGTAAAGGTAAATGACCCGCTCAGGAAAGAGCATTCCATACGCCAACAGCAGCCCAAATACGGCGCCGGAACAGCCAATGGTGGCGGTTGGAATTGTCGGCCGGAAGAGGTCGTTCAAAACAACATCAAGAATTCCAGCACCGACACCAGTCACAAAATAGTAGACGAGGAATTTCTTGCCTCCCCACAGACTTTCCAGGTCTGACCCAAACATCCACAAGGCAAACAGATTGAAGATGATGTGGAACCATCCGCCGTGGAGGAACAAATAAGTCACCAACTGCCAAACGTAAAACTTGTGAAGGACGAGGTCGGGTGAAAGCCCGAACCATTCAAGGTAATCAAAAGGGTCAAAGCGAAAATAAGTGGCGGGGATGTAAGTTAGAACAAATACGGCGCTGGTGAAGATGATAAGCTTTTTGACCATCGGGGTGAGCGGTGGCCCGAAAGACATGGCGACTTGGCGATATGGCGGCATCAATAGAAGCGTACCACAAGAACAGAGATTAGGGGCTAGGGGTTGGGAATTGGGACGAAGGAGTGAAACCTGGGGCTATGAGGAAAACAACCCCAGCCCGCTCTCGGCTTGTGGTTAGCAGAGACCCGAAGAGTAGCAGCTCAAGCGAGTCTGCCCCACCGATCGCAGCGATCACCTTTAGAATTACATGATTGCCGTGGGCGGCGCCGGTTCATCCGGACTGCCGGCATTGGCCAGCGGCACCTTTACCAAAGCAACCATCAACACGATCAATGCAACCAGCGCGACCACAAAAGGCGGCGCCCATTTTAACAGCGTAACATTGTGGCCCGACCCCACCAGCCCGGCAATGACCAAGCCACACAGAGCTTCACCTGCGATCAACCCCGAAGCAGTGAGCACACCAGCGTTATCCACCCGCGCTTTCTGGGCATCGTTCAGTCTTTGGCGATCACGCAGTTTGTCAGTCACCCAGCGGATGACCCCACCCACAAATATGGCAAAGGTGGTTCCGAGGGGCAGATACATGCCGACGGCGAACAGCATGACGCTTTTCACCTCAATCATAATCAGCGCAAAGCCCATCAGGATTCCCACAATCACCAACGGCCACGCCATGTCGCCACCCACGATGCCTTTGGCAAGCATCGCCATCAGCCCGGCTTGTGGTGCGGGCAATGAAGGGCTGCCGAAATGGTACGCCCGATCGAGAACGGCGAGTGGAAAGAAGAGAACCAGCGAAGCCACCACGACGCCAAGCAGATCACCGACCTCCATCTTGGCAGGTGTGCCGCCCAGAATGTACCCGACTTTGAGATCCTGCAACATCTCACCGGCCACAGCGGAAGAGACGCAGACCACCGCGGCGATGCCTAGCACCGCGGTAACACCGCCGGCGCCGGAGACGCCCAGTGCCACCATCAACAAGGCCGCAATCACCAGAGTGCAAAGCGTCAATCCCGACACGGGATTATTGGAGGAACCGATCATCCCCACCAAATTTCCCGACACTGCGGCGAAAAAGAAGCCGAGGACAATCATCACCAGAGCTGCAACCACCGCGCCGGAACCTACTTTCGAGCCGGAAAGATTTCCCGCATGACCAATAAAGAAATAGTACAAGGCGATCATCGCTAAAAACACCAAGCCCACACCGGCAAAGATCACCTTGGCGCTCAGGTCGCGGTCGGTGCGATTGGTGGCGGCATGCGCGGCGGCGGATTTTCTCAGGTCCGTAATGGCGCGCGCCATTCCTGCGCCCAGCTGCTTCCGCATCTTGAACAGCGTGTAGGAAGCACCCACCAGCATTCCGCCCACAGCAATGGGGCGCACAACCGAGAAGTAAATCGCCTGCGCCAATAAG
Organism: Acidobacteriota bacterium; assembly: GCA_003165315.1. Lineage (GTDB taxonomy): Bacteria > Acidobacteriota > Terriglobia > UBA7540 > UBA7540 > Bog-366. The sequence goes on along the minus strand of PLSX01000139.1, from coordinate 1,694 downwards.
GTCCATGGAAGGGGTTCGCCGCCTGCGTGTGCAGCCTGAATCGTTGGCCCCAGAACAAAGGTTAGCAGCGGAACAAGCAATCCCCAGGCCAGGACGCCGCCGGCAAAATTCAAGGATGCGAGCCGGGGGCCAATAATGTAACCAACTCCCAGATAAGCAGGGCTCACATCGGGAGCAGTGAAGAGGGTCGCGCCTCCGGTTGCTGTCGTGGCCACGTTGGGATTCGTACTGGTGCGCAGCAGCAGCTTCTTGCCCATGGCGCTGATATTGACCGGGAACGAGTTGTTTGCGGAAAAGACATTTACTGCGCCCAGCAGATACATCAGCCCGCCAAAACCCATGTTGGCGAAAAGAATCTTGGCCGCTTTGGAACCCTGCTGGCCGGCCTTGTGAATTTCCGAGGCGGCAACCGACTCAGGATAGGGCAACTCCGGATCTTCCACCATGACGCGGCGGAGAAGGGTGACGAAAAGAATGCCCAGCGTCCCGCCGATCACCATAAGGGCAACTGCGGTCCAATATTTCTCGTGGGTCAGCCCCGGCCACAGCCCTGCCATCACGAAGGCGGGAATGGTAAACACTGCTCCCGCCGCCACCGACTCGCCGATGGACCCCACGGTTCGGGCAATGTTCTCTTCCAGCAGAGAACCTTTCATCAGGCGCAGCAGTGCCATCCCTATGACCGCGGCAGGATATGTGGCGGCGATGGTCATTCCGGCTTTCAGACCGAGATAGGCGTTGGCCGAACCAAGGATGGCCGTCATCACCAAACCGAGCAGCAGGGCACGGAGGGTGAACTCCTTCATCTCCATGCTTTCGGGAACGTATGGCGTATGCTTTCTGGGCGAAATACCGGGACCGTCAGTGGATTGGGTGCTCATGGGTATCTTCCTGAGAACGGCTGATTAGGAGCAAACTCTTTAGATCAAGAAAAAACTCAACAAAGGGTGATTCACAATTTGGGGCGGTTCGCGAACCGCCCCTACTCCCGGGGCGCGGGGGCAGTCGAAGCGGTCACGCGCTCAACTTCGCCCGAACTTTCTCGCTCACGCGTTTGCCGTCGGCGTTCTTGCCAGCCAATTTCGCCATGGCCGCTTTCATGGCCTTGCCTACGTCCTTGGCGGTGCTGGCTCCACTTTCCGCGATGGCGGCAAGAACCGCGGCATTGATATCCTCTTCACTTGCCGCAGCGGGCAAATAAGCTTCCACAATCTTGACCTCGGCTTCTTCCTTTGCCGCTAGGTCTTCTCTTCCGCCTTTGCGAAAAGCCTCCACGGACTCGTGGCGCTGCTTGGCGAGCGTCCGCAACACGGCCAGCGCCTGCGTGTCATCAACATCCTTGCCATGTTCAACCTTCTTATTCATCAAAGCGGCCTTCATCATGCGCAGCACGGAAAGCTCCAACGCTTCCTGCGCCCGGAGTGCAGCAACCAGATCCTTTTCCACCTGCTCAACAATCGACATAGGTCCTTCCTCTTCTTGAATTCCTCGCGACTATATCATAAAGACGCCGCCCGAGAGCCAGCGGATGCATCACAATATTGACACATTCCCCCACACGTGCAAAACTAGAGACCGGTTGGGAAGCCGTCGCTTTCCCTTCCGGCCACCTCCTGTGCGCCCGTAGCTCAGCTGGATAGAGCACTTGCCTACGAAGCAAGGGGTCGGGTGTTCGAATCACCCCGGGCGTACCA
>PLSX01000123.1 GCA_003165315.1 Acidobacteriota bacterium | reverse complement strand
GAATCGCGCCCCAGCAGACCAGCCCGGCATCCCCACAGCGCCTACGATTCGCTGCTTCCGCTCTCGTGTGCCCAGCCCTCAAAAATCACCCCGCCTGCTGCTCATCAAACCGGCAGAAGTGATGCTCATTTAAACCGGCGCGGACAGAGACGACTTCGGGCTTCGAGAATTCAAAGGAGGTCGCGAAAATGTTCTACATTGTAGTGCTGGCAATGATCGTGGGCGGAGTTTTGCTTTACCGGTATGCGATGCGGAAGGCGGAGAAGCAAGGACGAGGGTTGGCGGAGCAGCAATTACGGCAGCGCAACCAACAAGGTCCGACCGGCAACGCCTAGCCTAGAACACAGGACGCCAACTGCGGTGGCGGCACGAAGCTGCACCCTGCGTAAGTGTCTAGACCGCCGGACTAACTGTGGGCCTCGCAACTTTGATCACCGTCCGCCTCCCGGACCATTCGAACCAACAGGAGAGGGTGGCGCAGGACCTTCCATTTCGATGGACGGGGCAGACCGCGAGGCATGCTCAGGCAGTTCCAAATCAGGGAAATACCTTTTTTGTAACTCTCCGGTTTTTTCCACGATCTTCCCGCCTGCCTTCGCTTCCTGCAGGTCCTGGAATTCCTGCCCCTGCGCCGCGGGAGCTTCTCGGTTCAGGTCATCCAGCCGCTTCTCCCAATTCTGCCGGGCAGTGCGATTTTCTTCAGCGACTTGCCTGGAGGCTTCATCCTTGCACAGACCGTTGGCAAACTCCGAACGCCATTGTTGAACCTCGCGGCCCTCGCTCGCTCGCGCGGCCTTAATAGCGTTTTCCAACTTCGCCCGTCCCGGCGAGGACCCCGGCGTCGAAGCGATGCCGAGAGCCTTGGCGAGTTCGGCGTCGTCTTGCTGGTGGACGCGCTTCCACGCATTATCGCGCAGCTTGTCTTGCTCCGCGAAGAAGCCATTCACGTCGGCCGCCTTTTCCCCCATGGTCTTTTCCGCAAATCCCTGAGCTTTCGCCAACTTGCCGGCGGCACTCTGCTCTTTGGAAAGGTCGTGCAGATCCACGCCTTGCGCCGCGAAGGTCTTCCGCAAAGCATTGAGCGCATCGTGACTCAACGCCCTTGCCTTCCTGCCCGCTTCTTCGAGTTCGTCCCTAAGTTTGGCGGCCGCCAACGGATCGTGCGTCCGGATTTCCTCCACCGCCAAGCCTCCGATCACGGCCGCAATGGCATCGTCCAATAATGACGGCGGATGCGCTTGACCGCCGCCGACGGTGGAGGGATTATCCAGCACTGACGGATTACTTATGCCGATCCCGCCGGAGGAAGCGCCCGATGCCCTGGCGCCCCCTTGGCCGCCGGAAACCAGCTCCTGCGCTTCCTTCTCCAGGTCGCGCCCGGCGGGCGCCCCGCCGCCGGAGTCCTCGGCCTCCGTGGCTTTCTTCTCCCGGCGTTTCTGGTCTTCGATTTCCTCGCTACGCTTCTTTTCCGCCACAGCCGCAGCCATGGCTTGTTCGAGAGATGCCACCTGGCGCTGGGCCGCGGCCAGCAAGGATTCATAAAGCGCCTTGATCTCGGCCAAATCCCCGGCGCGGGCGGCGCGGCAATCGTCGGACAGAACCCGATCGTGCATAAGCTCGTCGATCCTTCGTACTGTCGAGTCGGTTTTGGTCCGGAAGGTATTCTGATGGGCCTGCAGCCTGCGGATTTCCTCTTCCAATTTCCTGATTGTCTGCTCAGGGGTCATGAGTGCGCATCCTTACCGGCCGCCTGGGCCGCCGCCTCCAGGGCCTGTCATCGTGGGCCCAGCCATTGCCGGGGCCTGCATCGCCGGCCCGGAGACCGAAGGCGCTGCCTTCGAGGGCGACGGAACATCCGGGAAATGCTGCTGCTGCAACTCGGCGGTCTTCGCCGGCACCTTTTCAGACTCTTTCATGTCGTAAATTTGTTGGGCGTTATCTCGGACCACAGGATTAGCTTCTTTGCGCATTTCGTCCAATCGTTTGTCGTATTGCTGCATCTTTTCCTGCACGGCTTGGTTTTTCTGCTTCATGGCTTCGTCGTGGCAAAGCTCCTGCACAACATCGGAGCGCTGCTCCTGAGACTTCTGGTTCTCGGCGTCACGCTGCCCCTCCATCTGCTTCCGTAGTTGTGTATGGTCATGCTCGTAGGTCAGTTTATTCTTGGGGTCATCGGTGGCCGCTTGCTTGAATTCGCGGGCCACTTTACCCTCGCGGAAGTCCCAGTCGGCGTTCCGGAAGTTGTCCTGCTGCTTGAAGAGGTCGTTCATTTCCTTTGCTTGCTGCTCGAAGGATTGCTTCTTGAACTCCTCCGATTGCTTCAGGTTGTGAGCGTCTGCTTCATCGTGGGCAAGGTCATGAGGTTCGAGAGCCCCCTGGCCGGGCTTCTCCATATTCTGGTAGGCTTTCGGCACTCCGCCCTGCGACATCTGATTCATGGCGTGTGCCCCGACGATGACGGCCCCTAATGCTGACGCATCCACGTGAGCCCCTTCGATTGTCGGGGTCGGATGGGGCGGCGGCACACCCGTGGAACCAGTCAACTGTTCCCCGAGTTCATTGCCCTGCTTGATGTTTTCCTGCTTCTCCTGCATTACCCGCGCTTGATTCTCGACGGCCTTTCCGCCCTCTACCAGGTGCTGGTCCTGAAGGTGACGGTCCTCGGAAGACCCTTTCCCGTCGGGGCTGCCTTGTCCTCCCCCCGGCCCGCCGCCTGGCCCATTTCCCGAGGGGGGATCGGGCGTTGGAGGCCCCGACGGTGGCGATTTTTCCGCTTGAGACTTAGCGTTGGCCCAAGCGTCACGAGCCTTTTCGGCACTCAAATATTCGACTTTGATTTCGCCCAACTGCCCTTGCAGGGACGCCTGCTGATTCGACAACTCGGCGACCTTGGAAGAATTTCCGTCACCCTGTCGCCCGGGAGGGGCTTCCTGGGCTGGCTGGCCGTCCGGCCCTGTGGGGGCGTTCGGACCAGCGGAAGTTGACGGGGCGTTGCTCTTCGCTTGTGATTCCGTTTCCGCTTGGCCCAGTTGGTCGTTGACCTGATTGAGTTGGCCTTCCACCGAGGCCTTATCCCCCTGCAACTTTTGCATTTCCTGTTGGTATTTCTTGATGTGGTCGTCATATTCCATAGGTCGCTCCCTTATTCCCCGCGCCGTCCCCAAAGTTCAACTTCGGCTTATGAACATACCCCCGCTAGCCCGGAGCAAGTTGCGGACCCGACGGCTCCGGAACTGCCACGCGTTTTTCCGCCTGCATCTTGGCCAGATATTCGTCGATCTGCCATTGATAGATCTTCTGGACTTTGGCGGGTTTGCTGTTGCTCCCGATCACGATTTGCGTTTCCTTGAAGGCGGGGCCAGCCAAGTCCTGCGGGCTGACGATATACTTGTTGGCCTCCGTCGTGCCGTAGCCTTTGCCCCCGTGCTGCTCGCCCTCGCGCAAGCCGATCTGCTCGGAAAGCGCTTTGGCGGTCCCGTCCTCCTGCCGGGGGTTCATGTAGGTGCGCACGGCGCAACTCCCGATCATGCCCTCGGCCGCATCTCCGTACGCTTCTTTCATCTGTCCCATATACTGCGCGAACATCCACAGCCGCAGACCGTACTGGCCGCCGATTTCCAGAGCCTCCTGGACGGGAGGCATGCGGCGGAGGCGCGGCAACTCGTCCAGCATAAAGAGAATAGGAGGAGTACCTCGCGGCGGCAGTTGCGCCGTCAGCCCACGGATGTGCTGAGCGATAAAGACCCGCATCAGAGAAATGTAACTCTCCAGCTTGTCCGGCGTCAGGCAGATATAGACGGTCAGATTCCTCCCATTGCGCAAATCAATGGGGTTCCAGTCGGATTTCCGAGTGGCTTGCTTGATGCGCTCGCCCGTCCAGGCGCTGAGACTCGATTTGGCCGTTTGCAGAATCCCATCAAAGGTTTTGGGATCGGGGCTGGTCCAGGAGCTCCCCTCTTGCCGCATATCTTCGACCTCGGGATTCTCCTGCAAACGGTCGACGAACTCCTTCCACCCCACCCGGTTGATGATGGCCATGAGCTTGGACAGGGGCCGATCCTCGGGCGGGTTCCAAAAAGCCAGGTCGGCAACGATGGCCTGCACCAGGTCGCGGGCCCGGTTGTCCCAGAAGGGATCGTTGGCCTTCGGGTTCGGCACAATCATCATGTCCGCCAAAAAGCGCGCGTCCTCCCACACAAACTCGGCCTCCCGCCTTACCTGGGTGAGGGGGTTCCAACAAGCGCTCGTGGCCGGATCGAGAGGGCTGAACTTGATCACCGGGCCGAACTTCTCGCTCCGCCAGCGGGCGGTTTTTTCGTAGATTTCACCCTTGACGTCGAGCACCACGGCCGGCCCCGGCCAGCGAAATAGATTCGGAAACACGCAGCACTGGGTCTTGCCCGAACGCATGGGTGCGAGGGTAAAGATCGAACCTTCGTCCGAATAAGTCAGTTCGGCGTCGGTGCCCTGGAGGAGGCCGAAACTGACCCGGTAGGGACTCTTGGGAGCAAATGCGGAATTGGGAATATCGTTCTTTCCCAACCAGTAGATGCCCTCGTAAAACCGCGTTTGCATGTCACGGAAGAGGGTGTCGTTGGGGTTTTCCTGCACGAGTTTGAAGAGCAACGCCATGGCCGCCGATTCCATCCTGGGAAGGATGTTGGGGCCGGCAAACTCCTGCACCACCGCGCGCCCCAGCGAGAACTGTCCTTGATTTCCCTTAAACCTTTCCCTCCACTTCTGCTTGAACTTGGCCCACGCCCCGACGTATTCGCACTTAGTGGGGTCGGTCATGCCGTCGCCAAAAATCCCCGTGAAACGGAAAGCGTGGAACATCTCTTCGTTGATTTTGCCCCGGTTGTAAGCAAGATAGCCCACCCGCATCGACTCGAGGTCGCCGCGCCGGAATGAGCGGACCTGGCGGTTCAGCTCAAAACGCATGCGGCGGCTCTTGTTGTTCCAAGTTGTTCCCACGAACTGGAAAATATAATCCCCGGTTTCGAAGGCCTTGATCATTTCCTTTTCACGCGTTGCCGAATCGGCGCCGAATGGCCGCAGGGCCTCCTTATTGCTCCGCGGCACCCAGTAGGGGCGGCTGTAAATGATCTTGTGATAAACCCACACGGCAAGGAGGATCAGCGGCACCACGCAGAACACGACGATGGTGACGACGGATTTGAAGAGATTGAAAAGGAACAGTATCAACCTGGCGGCCGGGGTGTATTGCGGCAACTGGACGGGGCGGCCATAGGGGTAGGGATTCGTACTCTGGGGGTAGCGATTTCCGTTGCCCCCGTTGTATCGGCCTGCGCCGCCATAGGGAAGGTTGTTCGGCGCAGCCATTCCCGGCGGGGCGGTGCGCGGCCCCCGCTGGAGCCCTACTCCCAATTCATCCAGCACTGCGGGAGGGAAATACTGAGGTAGGACCTGGCGGCGCACGTTGGTGTCCATGCCGTAGACGCGGTATTGGGCCGCTTTCTGCGGGCTCAGATTCGCCTTGGCAATCTCCCGCTGGTAGGCCTCATACTTCGCCGCCACATCAGGAGGCATGCTGCGCGGATCTCTTTGTCCGGAGAGTTGCTCAATCGCCTCGCTCAGTACGTAGAATTCGCCAACATAAGCATTACCGGCGGTGTTATTGGGATAAATTCTGCCCACGCGGTCTACTGCGGGCAGAAAGGACGCGTAGTCAGGCCCAGCCGCACGGAGCGGAAGACAGGGTAGACTCAAAAGGCAGACAAGAAAAAACCGTGTAGCCGATCTCATGGTGATGGCCTCAATGGGATTTTAATCGCAAAGTTGTACCTGGGTCCCGGAAGCGAGATTATACACCGAATAGCAAGGGGTATAACACTGGGCAGAGTAAGAGGTGGGAAGTAAGGATGACAGCTTGGGTTGCCTCACCCGCGTTTCAATTCATACACCGTAATCTCCGGCGGAGCGCCGAAGCGGACGGGGGAGAAGATGGTTCCGATGCCGCGGTTGACGTAGAGCTGCGATGGGCCCTTCTGGAACCAGCCGCTCACATAGGGAGTGATCAACCGGGCGGGGGAGATGTTGGGGGAGATGTATTCCAGCGTAACCTGCCCGCCGTGGGTGTGGCCGGCCAGGCTCAGGTCAATGCCGAGTTCGGCGGCGCGGTCAAACGTATTGGGATTATGGCTCAGCAGGAGGTTTGCAGTCTCGGGGACAATCAAAGCCTCAACCCCAACCAGGTATTGGGCCACCATTCCACTGCGAGGCGGGCCAAAAGGCGCACGCGTCTGGTAATCCACGCCGATCAGATTCAGGCGCTCACCCGAGGTTTCAAGTGTGCGATTCTCTTGACGCAGCATCTTGATTCCCCGCGCGGCAAAAAGGCTGGTGATGGAGTCTTCCACAAAGGCCCAGCGCTCATGATTGCCCAGGCAGCCGTAGATTCCAAATGGAGCCTTGAGCACGGACAGGGCATCGACCACCGCCCCGGCCGGAGAACCTTCCCAAGTGACGAAATCGCCGGTCAGCGCTATCAGATCCGGTTTCAACGTGTTGACCATCGCCACGTATTTGCGAATGTCTTCCACGGGCATGAAGGGGCCAATGTGAATGTCGGAAAGCTGGGCGATGCGGAATCCATCAAAGGCCCGGGGCAGACGGGGCAGGATGATGCGCTGCCGCGTGGTCTCAATTTCCGTGCGCTCATAGAGCATTCCGTAGGCGCAAGCTGCAAAGGGCGTGGCACTTATCGCCACGGCTGCCCGAGTCAGGAAGTGTCGGCGCTGGGGAGAGAGCAAGGACTCGCTGTGGGAGGTGGTGGAAGGAAGCAGCTTGCCGTAAGCCCAGTGCGCAGCTCGTCCCAGACGAGCAAGGAGGAAGAATCCGGTTATGACCACAAACCCCAGCAGGGAACCAAGCATCCACCAGCGGAAAGGCGCCAGCAAGAGTGTGGCTCGAAGCGTCAAGTGAGGGGATTCGGGCCGGGGAGTCGGCCAAAGGAAATTGAAAGCCATTAGGGAAAGGTAGATGGCCACTCCCAGCCCGCCCAGCCAGCGGCGTGCGGACTTACCGGAAATCAGCTTTCTGCTCAACCGGTTGATCTGCCACAACCAGAAGATCTGGCTGGGGATAAACAACGCGAAGGCCAGCGCCGTCAGCATGTGCCGAATTAGCATTTCACCAAGCCCTGTAGGAAACTTTCCACTTCACTACCATTATATGACGCCGTGCGACATTTGTCTGCTGCCTGCTGGTACTATTTGGGAAGTTTTGTGTCCGGCTTAAGCCACATTTCCTCCGATCCGTTGCGATTTATTTGACTTTTGGTGGTTTCGGGATTACTGTTATAGGTTCTGTGTATGGCAACTATAACCCTTTCAATCACCGAGGAGCCCCATGCAACTTATGCAATTCCAGATAGGCGACAAGGTTGTCTATCCCAACCAGGGTGTGGGTATTGTTGAACAGATTTCGACGCGCAATCTTACCGGGCAGCCAGAAATGTTTTATTTACTTAAACTTGGCACCACGAGCATGCGGGTTATGGTGCCCTTGAGCAGTGTCGCAAATGTGGGTTTGCGTCGGGTCACCAAAAACAGCGAGATTAGCAGCATCCTCGATTACTTGCAGAAGGGTAATTGTAAGTCAGCGGGCGATTGGAAAGGGAGATTCAAGGAAAACTCCGAGAAGATGCGGAGTGGCTCCCTGATGCAAGTCGCCGAAGTTTTGAAGGCCCTCATTATTTTAAACCAAGCCAAGCCCCTTTCCTTCCGCGAAAAGAAAATGTTGGATCGCTCCTGGCAATTGCTGGTGGATGAGATTGCCGTGGCTCGCGGACAGGCAAAAGCGGCGATTGAAACTCTTCTTGTAAAATCCCTTTCAAAAGTTAACCTGAAGGCCCCACTTCCCAGCTAGGGACGGGATACGGAACAGGGATAAGGGACGCGGGATTTCCAATTGGTGCCTGGGGAAGATGCATCAGGCCTGACCTCATTTTGTCGATTTCCTAATCCGAATCAGAACTGATCCCAAATTCCCACCCACCTTGCTGAAACTCATGTTCCAAATTCTGTGACCCGCGCCCAAGTTCCCAGCCCCGGTGCAAATCCTTGTTCTAGATGCAAAGTTCCTTAGCCCCCGCGACGGATCACTTGCGCGGTATCTCTTGTCCTGTAAACGTTTTCCACAAGATTTTGTCGGCACCACCCAGCGAACCACTACATATAGTGTTTTCCGCGCGATTTTTCCTTGACAAACCTCCGGGCGAGAGGTAGATTTCGCAGCAGCCGTTTTGGTGCCGGATTCCGCCCTGAGGGGGCCATCCACCAGCGAGGTACGCGAGCAGAATAGGCGATCCGCCGTGACCATGCCGCACCAGCGACAAATCATGTTGGGGTAACCCCACTTTTTACTGGAGGAGCTATACCATGTCAGAGCGTGAAGCAGTGTCGACTGAAATCGAGTCCTGGGGCCCTGGTGCGGAAACGGCAAGCAAGCGTGGCATCACTGTCAAACGGCTTTTTACCAAAGCAGGCGTGCAACCCTTCGACGAAGTTGAATGGGAGATGCGAACCGCCTCCATTCAGAACGACAAGGGCAGAGTAATTTTTGAGCAGCGCAACATCGAAGTGCCTAAAGATTGGACGCAGACGGCCACCAACATCGTGGCGTCAAAGTACTTTCACGGCAAGCTGGGGTCGCCTGAACGCGAGTCGAGTGTGCGGCAGTTGATTGGCCGCGTGGCCGATACCATCGCCCAGTGGGGCATCGAGGGGGGATACTTCCGCAGCGAGGAAGACGCCAAGGCATTCCATGACGAATTGACCCACATTCTCGTTCGCCAGAAGGCAGCGTTCAATTCACCAGTTTGGTTTAATTGCGGGTTGTGGCACAAGTACCACCGCAGCTCCGCGGGTACCGGCTGGTACTACGATCCGGCCACGGGCGGCATCAAGAAGGAGACCGAGGCCTACCGGCATCCGCAGTGCTCCGCTTGCTTCATCAATTCCGTCCAGGACAATCTTGAAAGCATCCTGAGCCTGGCCAAAACGGAAGGGATGCTCTTCAAGTGGGGATCGGGAACGGGCACCAACCTCTCGCCCCTCCGGTCTTCGGTGGAGTCGCTTTCGGGCGGCGGTGTGGCTTCCGGCCCCTTGTCGTTCATGAAGGGCTATGACGCCTTTGCCGGCGTGATCAAATCCGGTGGCAAGACCCGCCGCGCGGCCAAGATGGTGATCCTCAACATCGAGCACCCTGACATCGTTGAGTTCATCGAATGCAAGGCCAAAGAAGAGCGCAAAGCTTGGACTTTGGTGGATGCCGGTTACGATTCGGCCATCGATGGTGAGGCGTACAGCTCCATCTTCTTCCAGAATGCCAACAACAGCGTGCGCGTCAGCGACGATTTCATGAAGGCGGTAGTGGAAGACAAGGACTGGGTGACACGGCACATCAGCACCGGTGAAGTGGCCAAAGTCTATCGCGCCCGCGACTTGATGAAGATGATTGCCGAGGCTGCGTGGCAGTGCGGCGACCCGGGCATGCAGTTTGACACCACCATCAACAAGTGGCACACCTCCAAGGCCACGGCGCCCATCAATGCCTCCAATCCCTGCAGCGAGTACATGTTCCTGGATGATTCAGCATGCAACCTGTCGTCCCTGAATCTGATGAAGTTCCTCACCCCCGACGGCAAATTTGATGTGGAATCGTTCAAGCACGCCGTGGACATCATGATTACGGCGCAGGAAATTCTGGTGGACAATGCCAGCTACCCGACGGAACGTATCGCCAAGAATTCACATGACTTCCGTCCTCTGGGGCTTGGCTATGCCAACCTGGGGGCGCTGCTGATGGCGAATGGCCTGCCCTACGACTCCGATGGCGGGCGTGACTTTGCCGCTGGCATCACCGCGCTGATGCACGGAGAAGCGTACCTTCAGTCGTCGCGCATTGCAGCGGAACTGGCTCCCTGCGAGGGCTTCCCCATCAACCGCGACTCCTTCCTTGGGGTCATCTCCATGCACCGCCAGTCGTTGCAGCACATCAATTCGCGCAACGTTCCTGAGAACTTGTGGGAGGCCAACAAGAAGACCTGGGATGAGTGCCTGGCCAGCGGTATGAAGTACGGCTACCGCAACGCGCAAGTTACCGTCCTGGCGCCCACCGGCACTATCGGTTTCATGATGGATTGCGACACCACGGGCGTGGAGCCGGACCTGGCGCTGGTNNGCGACACCACGGGCGTGGAGCCGGATCTGGCCCTGGTGAAATATAAGAAGATGGTGGGTGGCGGGCTGATCAAGATCGTCAATAATGTGGTGCCCACCGCTCTGCTCAAGCTGGGTTACACGGACCAGGAAGCATCTGAAATCGTTAACTACATTGACCAGCACGGCACCATCG
>PLSX01000023.1 GCA_003165315.1 Acidobacteriota bacterium | reverse complement strand
ATCTCCTTCTTCACCGTGGGAGAGGATGAGTGCCGCGCCTGGACGATCCGCGCCGGAATGACGGCGATGGAGGCCGCGGGCGAAATCCACTCCGACATTCAGCGTGGATTCATTCGCGCCGAAGTGACCAAGTACGAAGACCTGATGGCGGCGGGAAGCTTTGCCGAAGCCCGCATTCGCGCCCAATTGCGTCTGGAAGGCAAAGAGTACATCGTGGAGGACGGAGAGATTGTGCATTTCAGGCATGCGAGCTAGCGAGTTGTCAGCTTTCAGCTCTCAGCCGTCAGCTTTCAGCTAAGGCACGTGATGGTCTTTGATGGGAAATTTGAGATTGCGCAGCCGTCGACGCCGGAAGTCTATTGGCAGTCTGGGAGCGAACTGAACGCTGATAGCTGACGGCTGACAGCTAATCTTCCCCATGTCCTACCTTTGGATCAGTCTGGCGCTTGGCACCGTGGCGGGATTCGCCAACTTGTTTGGGGGCGCTATTGTGTCTGCCCGCCCCTGGAGCAGGACGTTTCTGGCGCTTTTCATTGCCCTGGGCGCCGGCTTCATGCTGGCGACGGCGCTGACGGAGATGGTTCCGGAGAGCTTGCGCCTCGCTCCCAAGTCCGGGCCCGCCCTGATCCTGCTGGGATACTTCATCGTTCACTACTTTGAGCATACCTGGCCGGCCCATTTCCATTTTGGTGAAGAGACGCACCGCAGCGAATTTGTGAATCCCCGCGTGGCATATACCGCGCTGGGGGGGCTGACCATTCACACGTTTTTCGACGGCGTCTCGATTACCTCAGGATTCCTGATCTCCCCCTGGCTCGGCACCGTGATTTTTGGCGCGACAATACTGCACAACGTTCCCGAAGGCTTTACCATGGCTTCCATCATGGTGGCGGCGGGAAGAACCCGCAAAGCGGGGATGGCCGCGGTGGGGGTGCTGGCGGTCTCGCGCGTCCTGGGAGTGTTGGGGATGGCGCTGGCGCATCGGTGGGTTAATTACGGACTCGCGCTTTCGGCCGGGGTCACGCTCTACGTGGCGGCGTCGGATTTGATCCCCGAGGTCAACAAGACCGCAGGCCCCAAATACGCCCTCACCGTGGCCCTGGGAGTGGCGATGGTGCTGGTGTTGAGGTATCTTTTTTTCGCTATTTGAGGAACGCTGTTCGAGGTCAGTTCTCCGCTGTCAGTCGTCAGTTCTCGCCTGTCCGTGGGCAGTGGGAAGTTGTCAGTGGCAGGGAACGGGCGAGCAACGAAATTTGAAGTTTGAGATTTGAAAGTCGAGAATCGGAGAAGCATGGCAACACTTGATAGCGTCAGCCCGCCACCACAGACCGAAGGGCCTGCGACCCAGCGTGCCTATCGTCTGGAATCCATCGACTTCCTGCGCGGCCTGGTGATTGTGATCATGGCCCTCGACCATACGCGGGACTTTTTCATGTTTGGGCACGTTCAAGACCCCACGAAGAACCCCCACGTTACCGCGGCGTTATTCGCCACCCGCTGGATCACGCACTTCTGCGCGCCCGTTTTTGTTTTGCTGGCGGGAGTGAGCGTGGGCCTGATGACGGCAAGACGAACCCCCAGCGAGTTGACGCGATTCCTCCTGACCCGGGGCTTGTGGCTCATCTTTGTGGAGGTCTTTATCATTGCCACGGCCGTAACCTTTTCGCCCCTCGGAACTGCGCAGGCCGGCGAACTGATCTTCGTGCCCATGCAGGTGATCTGGGCGATCGGCGCGAGCATGGTTGCGCTCTCCGGCTTGCAACTGCTGGGGCGTAAGGCATGCCTGATTCTCGGCCTTGGAATTGTTGCGGGACACAACTTGCTGGATCGGGTGTGGCCGACGAGTAATCTCATGGATCAGCATTGGCCCCTCTGGGTGATCTTGCATTCGCAAATGACTCTGCATGCCGGGCCGTTTCTGCTTCTGTTCATCTACCCGCTTCTGCCCTGGGTGGGAGTGATGACGCTGGGTTTCGGAATCTCACGGGTCTTTGAATTGCCGAAAGATCGCCGTAATTCGCTCCTGCTTTGGGCCGGCCTTGCCGTCACAGCCGGGTTCGTTCTCCTTCGCGCCATCGGTATTTATGGGGACCCCAATCCCTGGCGCATCCACCCAGGAGAGCTGACGGCAACAGTTATCTCTTTTCTAAATACCACCAAGTACCCGCCCAGCCTGTTGTATCTGCTGATGACGCTGGGGCCGTCGGCCGTTCTTTGTTCGTTAGCTGACCGCACTACCGGTGCCGTCAAAAACGTCCTGGTAATGTACGGCCGCGTGCCTTTCGCGTTTTATGTGGCGCACTTCTACCTGATCCACCTGTTGAGCTTGGGTTTGGGATTGCTCCAGGGCTTCCGCCTCCGCCAGATGATGACGATATTCCTCTTTTACCCCACGGGCTATGGCTTGGGGCTGCCGGGCGTCTATGCGGTTTGGGCACTGGTGGTTGTGTCGTTGTACCCGTTCTGCCGTTACGTGGCCAGGCTGAAGGCGCGCCGCCGGGATTGGTGGTTGAGTTACGTTTGAACGTATGAAGCGTGGACCTGGTTTGCAAGTGCATGGTATTTTCCGCCCCGGAGCCGCAACAAAGCGCAAGTAACCCCTCACCCGTCCGTTCGTTGACGGCCACCCTCTCCCCGGGGGAGAGGGCAGGGAATCCCTTTCCTTCTCACTTGGGGAGAAGGTGGCCGAGGAACGAGGTCGGATGAGGGGTCTCTTAATCCATAAAGTGTTTGCAAAGAGAACAAGAATCTGCGGAAATGCAATGCGAAACCAAAAGTCGGGACTCCAGTCGGCGCCCTTGATACGGATCGATTGAAGCAAGAAAGTCAACCGGTCACCAACAGGCCAGATTCGAAGCAGATTTGACCCCAAGACCTGGTTTCGCAGAACTCGAGCGGTTTTAATATGAAACACCCCTTCCGAAGACTGATCCCCGCGATGACCTTTCTTGGGGTAATTGTTTTGCTTGGAATTCTGGGATACCTGCTGATCGAGAAATGGAGTCTTCTGGACTCCATCTACATGGTTATTACCACGCTCTTTACCGTTGGATTCCAGGAAGTCCGCCCGCTTTCGCCGGCAGGCAAGATCTTCACCATGTGCATCATCGTGGGCGGCGTCGGCAGCGCGATCTATGCCGCCGGACAGGTTATGGAGATCATCGTCGAAGGCGAAATGAGCCGATATCGTAAGAGGAGAAGGATGGACCAGAAAATCAAAGAGATGAAGGACCATTACATCATCTGCGGCTTTGGCAGAGTGGGACGCCAGGTGGCTCAGGTCTTTGAGTCTTCACGCATCCCCTTCGTCGTGATTGACAACAAGAAGGAAACCTTTGAGGAACTCGAGGCGATGGGTTTTCCCATCCTGATCGGTGACGCCACCGACGATAAGACTCTGTTGGCCGCCGGCATTACTCACGCCAAAGGCCTTGTGGCCTGCTCGGATTCCGATGTGGCCAACGTCTACGTCACTCTTTCGGCGCGCGTCCTGAATCCACACTTTAACATCGTGGCCCGAGCCGCCTTTAAAGACACCGAAAAGAAATTAATCATGGCGGGTGCCAACCGAGTCATCTCGCCCTATTTCATTTCGGGCGTTCGCATGGCCGCCCTGGCCACCCGGCCGGTTGCCACCGAGTTTCTTGACCTGGTGACGCACGGCGGCGGAGTCGATTTCAGCCTGTATCAAATCACCATTCACGAGGGTTCGCCGCTCATTCACAAGAGTCTTGCCGAGGCGGATATCAGAAACTCCACCGGCGCCCTGGTTTTAGCCGTCAAGAAAGTCGATGGTTCTTTTGACCTTCAACCCAATGCGACGTCAAGGATCGAAACGAATGATGTGCTCGTGGTGATTGGAACGCAGGAACAATACGATTCGCTCCACAAGATGGTCTGATGACCGAAGGGCTGGCTCTTTGCCGTCATGGGTGGACGAAGTGCGTCCCTGCCGGACGGCGAAGAACGAACTGCTAACCACTAAACACTGACCATTAATCACGAGCCACTGGCCCTATGTACTCTCCAACTCTCCTCGATCACTTCCATCATCCTCGCAACGTGGGAGAGATTCCGGAGGCTTCGGTAGTGGTCGAAGCCTCAAATCCAGTGTGTGGTGATTTGCTGAAGTTGTGGGCCGTGGTCCGGGACGGGAAGATCGAAGCAGTGAAGTTCAAAGCCGCGGGGTGCGTGCCTTCGGTTGCGTGCGGTTCGTGGTTGACGGAAGCGATCCTGAGCAGGCCGATTGAAGAGCTTGCCACAATTGCACCGGATGAAGTCATCGCGGGACTTGGCGGCCTGCCACCTGCTTCGAGGCACGCCGCCATCCTCGCCGTCGATGCTCTGAGGCGGCTGCTTGAGCAGGTTCCCAATTCAACCCCCAGTTCCTGACGTCTGACACCCGGTAGCTGGTACTCGGCTTTTCACCTCGGCTAAGTGGCAAGGGCAGATCCTGCGCTCACCTCATTGGGCCGGCGACGACGCCGTCGGGCCCGGATCCTTTTCAGGTGAAGTGTTGTGCGTGCTTGTCAGTTCTTGCGCGCAATACGGGCAGAACTTGTCCTCCAGGCGAACTTCGCGCTTACACTGGGGGCAGGAAGGCCGAAGGTTGCGTTTGCACTCGGGGCAATAATTAAACCGGGCGTTTACTACAGTGCCGCATTCAGGGCAATTGTAGGGTAGCGGCTCACGCATCAGGAAATAGATGACCAGACCGATGGCATAAGGCACAAAAATCGCGAGTAACGTCCATAGGGTGGAGTTCATTCCACGTCGTTTGGCGTCGCGATTGATATACCCAAAGAGCATCAGAAGGAAGCCGAGGACAAGTGAGGCCAATGCCGCAGCGGCTACAAAAGCGATTAATGGATCCTCTTTGCGATCGCAGAAATAAGCTATTTGGGCCGCGATTTGCCCCACGAGGAAGAGGGAGATTGCCACAATCTTGAGCGAGCGTGGGACAATTCGGAACTCGTCCGCGAAGCTGAACTTTTCGTGCGCCATGCGCCAGCGGGCCAGCCGTACTCCTTCTTTCACGAGTTGTTTTTCGTCAGCCATTGATGCCATCTCGCTTTCTCCAGGCTCCTGCCTGATTCTGTCAGTGGTGCTCCTACGGCGTCCTTCTTTCGCGCCGCCGATCTCCTAGCGGTGCAGCGGTCCATAGTCGTCCAGACTCTCCACGCGCCGCTGGTTCCAGGCGATCACCGCTGCCACCGCTCCTGCCGGCACCAGCCACCAGAGCGCGAAGGCTGTTTCCCAGATCATTCTTGGCAGGGCGGCGTGGAGGCCGATCCACTGGAATACCCGCCAAACCAGGGGCGCGCTTGCCACGCCTAAGACCCAGGAGAACGCGCAGGAAATCCAAAGCGCGCGCATGCGCACCTGGTTTTCGCGCAACTCCCGCGCCCGCTGCCGCACGCGCGCCTGCGTCGCGCTGACCAATAATGGAGCAACGGTCACGCTGTTTGACCGCAGCACCTGGAGAGCTCGTTCATTGGCGCGGGCTCTGACTTGGCAAGCCGTGCATTCCGCCAGGTGTGCCTCCAGCCACATACGTTCGTGATCGTCAATTCCTTCCACGTCCCGGGCATCGATCAGCCTGCGGGCGCGTTCGTGAGTTTCAGGATTCATATCGCTTCCTTCTCCAGCAGTTGGCGGAAAGCTTCAAGCCCACGATAGAGCCGCGACTTTACCGTTGAAAGCGGGGCGCGCACTACTTCCGCAATCTCGTTCAGGTTCATGTCCTCTTGGAAGCGCAGCACCAGCACTTCGCGGGCGTCCGGAGGGAGGCGGCGCAGGATTGCTTTTACGCACTCGGACTGCTCCACCGCCACCGCTGATTCCAATGGCGTGGCGGATTCAAGGTCTGGCCATTCACGCGCCACGCCTTCGTCATCGGGATGCAACAAGGCCTCCAGGCTTTCAGGCTGGCGGCGGCGCAGATGATCAATGGCAAGGTTGCGGGCAATGGAGAACAACCAGGCCTCAAAGCGCCAGCGGGGATCGTACTGGTGTCCTTTTTCCAGGACGCGAATCCACGTCTCCTGAAAAAGGTCTTCGGCGGATTCCCGGTTGCCCGTAAGCGTCCATAAGTAACGGGGCAGACGGTATTGATAGCGGCCAATCAACTCATCCAGTAGATCAGGATCGTGCCGCCGCAGGCCCCGCGCGATTTCCCGGGCTTCGCTATCCATCGAATTCACATAAAGGCAAAGGCTGTTTTCCATTCCAAAGGCAATACGAAGCAGCCCTGCAAAAAGACTCATGGGGTGGGATTATCCACAGATTTCTCAGATTGCGCAGATTAGGGTTTTGAGAAACTAATGCCTTGGAGTCCATCCGGCTTTGCCGAAGGATAATTACTTGCTATTGGCTGGGGGCTGTTGATACGTGTCATCATCAGGGAGGATGATGTCCTCCGGTACCGGATTCTCTAACCCCTCTAAACAAGCCCTGGCGTGATCAGCTTCATCGGCGCAGACCCAGAACTCGACTGGCCCCACGACATAGTTATAGCCTGTCCCGAACCGGCCCCACCCAAAAAGATCCTGAAGACGCTCGAAACGTTCAAGGTACTCGATTGATTCGCCCTCCAGCAGCGACCTTGTTATTCCGACAAGCGCTTCATCTGTAGCGACAAATACACGCACTATTTCCTGATTGGGTGTGGGCGCCGGACCCGGGCGCTGATCGGTAAGAGCAACCTGACAATCCGGGCAGACCCTGAAATACAACGGAAACCTGTCCCAGCACTCGGGGCACCACCTATGGACAGCCATTGAATCAGCCTCCTCCCTGCTGAAGGTCATTGGGGGAGTAAATCCTCACGCTTCACCTTATATGATTTCCCTGGGTGCGTAAGGACGAATTAATTAGACAACCTGTTAACCTTTGATGCAAGTCGGAAGCTCGAATTTTCATCTGATACCGACATGCTTGCATCCAAGCTGCCTACTCCCTCACTTCAGCCGTTCGTATGCCCCCGGCTCGTCCACGTCGATGAGGACTCCGGGATCGGCGACTTCTATGAATTCGGTTTGGGGGCGGTATTTGCGGATGACGGTGTTTGCGGGCTCTCCGGGCATCAGGGCCAGCAATTCTGGGAACAATGCTTGGCATATGATCACGGGGTGGCCGCGTTCACCTTTGTGCGTGGGGATGATGACGGGCGCGTGGGTGGATTCGAAATGTTCCATCAGCTTGACAATGACTTCTACGGAGATGGCCGGGTGATCGACGAGGCAGAGGATGACGGCATCCGGCCGGTCCAACGCAACCGTCCCCAGCCCGAGTTGTAGGGAAGAGGTCTGCCCTCGCTGGTATTCCTGGTTCACCACCACATTCGCAGCGGAAAGATTCACTTTTGACTGAATCAATGCGGCGTGATGGCCCAGGACGACGGTGACGTGTTCAACTGCGGCAGCGGTGAGGTGTTGGAGAAGGTTGGCGAGAAAGGTTTGGCCGCGGTAGGTGAGCAGCGCCTTGTCGCGCCCCATGCGGCGGGATTCACCGGCGGCGAGAATCAATCCGGCAATCATGTGGTTTGCTGAGCTTTCGGCTTGTAGGCGAGCGAGGGAGCGCCGGGCGTGGAGTTGCGCCGCACCGCAATCATCTCCGCCACGATGGAGACTGCAATCTCCTCCGGCGTCAGCGCGCCGATGTCAAGCCCGATGGGCGAATGCACGCGGTCAATGCTCTCCTGCGACACGCCTTCGCGCTCCAGCACTTTGCAGATTTCGATGAACTTGCGCTTGCTGCCAATCATGCCGATGTAGCGCGCCCCGGTGGTCACGGCCCAGCGCAGGCAATCAAGGTCGCCCTTGTGTCCGCGCGTTACCAGCACCAGGTAAGTATGATTCGTCACGTTCAGTTTGGTGAACAACTCATCCCACGGGCCCGCGAAGCTTTCCGACGCTTCGGGGAATCGCTCCTTGTTGGCAAAGGCCTCGCGATCGTCGGCGACTTCCACATCAAAGCCCGCAATTTTGGCTACTTTGGCAACGTTCAGGCCCACGTGGCCGCCGCCCAGAATCAGCACCGTGGGCGTGGCCAGAATGGGCTCAACAAAAATGTCAAGCGAGCCGCCGCAGATCAGGCCATTGTCAAATTCGGGGTTGGCGTTCAGGTTGAAGTGCAGGCGCCGGGGCTTTTCCTCGCGCATCACTTCCTGCGCCACCGCCCACACCTCCGCTTCCACACAGCCGCCGCCCACCGTCCCCGCGAATGTGCCATCATCGCGGATCAGGATCTTGGAGCTCTCGTGGCTGGGAATCGATCCCTGCACTTCCACAATGGTGGCCAGAGCGCCTTTGCGCCCCGCCTTCCGCAGCCGTACGATCTCTTCAAAGATATCCATGTTCAAGCCCTAGATTATGCGTGGCGCGGCGCAATGTCAACGCGGCGGCTCCAGCGGATTCCGCGACGGATCCTATGTAGGCGCGGCTTTTGCTCATTCAATGGGCGCGCCCATCCGTCCCGCCCTGAAAATATGCGAAAATCTGCCTTCCAGCCTCTGCGATGATCTGCCGCCGTGGTGCTCAGGCCGCCGAGGACAAGCCTAATTCGGACGTATTGACGCCTTGCACGACAGGCGATGAGTGCGCCGGGGCGGGTGAAT
>PLSX01000100.1 GCA_003165315.1 Acidobacteriota bacterium | reverse complement strand
TGCTCTACCCCTATATCACCGGCCTTGTGGCGGGCGCGTTCATTCTGGCGTCGCTTGAGCGCGTCTTCAAAGTGGATGCCGTGCGCCCCACCTATCGCCTGGCCTTGCTGACGGCGCTGGGTTTCATGCTGGTGGCGCCCCTGCCGCTGCAATTGCACTTGGGCCATCCGGAACGCTCGGTGGAGATGTACCTCACGCCCCATCGCTCCTCCGCCATGGCCATGTTCGGCTTTGTCTATCTCTGGTACCTGATGGTCGTGTTGCTGGTTGAAATCTGGCTGGAGTACCGCGCCGACATCGTGCACCTGGCCCAGACCACCACCGGAGTGCGCCGCCTCGTCTATAAGATGCTGACCCTGGGATCGGAGAACATCAGCCCCGAGGCCCGGCGAATTGACGACAAGGTGGGATACATCGTCACCCTGATTGGAATCCCCTCGGCGTTTCTATTGCACGGCTACGTGGGATTCATCTTCGGCTCAATCAAAGCCAATCCCTGGTGGTCTTCTCCGCTCATGCCCATCGTCTTCATCTTTTCCGCAATGGTCTCCGGCATTGCGGGCGTGCTGATTTTGTACATGGGGTTGATGAAGGTCGAGAAGATGTCGATTGATATGAATTGCCTCGACACCATCGCCAAGTACCTCTTTTACACCTTCGTGATCGACTTTTCCCTGGAGATGCTCGACCTCCTTCACCGCACCTATGAAGCTGATGAGTCCTTCCGCTCGCTCGATTTCATGGTCCACACGCGATTGTGGTTCTCACACGTGATTGTGCAGATCGTTCTGTGCACGATGCTGCCTTTGGCGATTCTTGCCGCCACCCAGGTCTGGCGCTTTTCCGAAGCCCGCCGCAAAACCATGTACGCGCTTTCCGCCGCGCTTGCACTCATTGGCATCTTTGCCATGCGCTGGAACGTGGTGATTGGGGGCCAGCTGTTCTCCAAGAGTTTTCTTGGATACACCTCCTACAAAATGGAATTTGCCGCAAGAGAGGGTTTACTTCCGGCGATTGGATTGATGATTCTGCCTTTCGTAATTGTCCTTGCCTTGGTCAAGCTGTTGCCCCCGTGGGTTAAAGGGGAAGCCCGCGAAGTTTAAGGGAGCTGCCATGTCGCAGGCAGATTTGGACGAACTGCGCCAGCAGGTTCGCGATCTTACCAATCGGATTTCGCGCCTTGAGGAAGCACTCGCTCCACGTGCGGCCTTGCTTGGCGCGCAGGAAATGGATCCCCCCGCCTCGCCCGAAGAAGCTGACATCCTCTCGCAAGTCCCTGACACAACTTCGATCCTTCCGGTCCTCGGAGCAAGCCTTCTTGGGCTGGCGGGCGCGTACCTGCTGCGCGCCATCGCGGAATCCGGCGCCTTCCCTTCCCGAGTCGTATTCACCATGGGAACGCTCTATGCCGTTGGGTGGCTGCTATGGGCGGCACGTGTGCCCATGAAACGACGGCTTGCCACTACACTCTACAGCCTCACCTCCGTGCTGATCTTCTCACCGTTACTTTGGGAATCCACCGTGCGTTTTCACATGGTCACAGCGTGGGAGGCCAGCACGATTCTTACCGCGTTCACGCTAATCGGCCTGGCAGTATCCTGGCGAAGAGACTTGCTGATCGTTGCCACCATTACCATCTTGGCGGGCATGGCCACGGCTGGGGCACTGCTGATCGCCACACACGACGTGCTGCCGTTCACCTTTGCATTTCTGGCCATCGCGGCGGCGGTGGAAGTTTGTGCCTGCCTCAACCACTGGCTGGGTGAACGCTGGCTGGCGGCGATGACGGCCAACTTATCTGTCTTGCTGGCAACCTGGCTGGTCACCAATTCGCACGGACTTCCGGAGGTTTACGCGCCCATCCCGGCGGCGGCACTGTTCGCTGCGCAAATCGCGCTACTATCCATCTATCTTTCCAGCGTTATTGTGCGAACCCTGCTGCGCGGCCTCACCTTCACCAACTTCGAAACCGCGCAGTGTGCGTTGGCTTTCCTTGTCGGCGTCGGGGGTGCTCTAAGTTTGTCTGCCGGGGACGCGCGCATCACCCCCGCCCTCGGGAGCTTCGCCCTGGTGTGCGGTGCAGGGTGTTACGCCATCTCATTTATTGTGTTGGAACGCCATGGCTCTCACGGTCGCAACTTCTACACCTATTCAACCTTCGGGATTCTGTTGGTGGTGGTCGGTTGCCGGATATTATCGAACGACGGGGCGGCCGGAATCATCTTGTCCCTGCTGGCGTTAGTGTGCATCGGAATGGGTGGTTTATGGTCAAGGTTGACGTTGGAAGTCCATGGAGGCATTTACCTGTTCTTAGCGCTGGCGCTGTCAGGGGCCTTGCGTCAGGCGGCGGGATTTCTGCTGGGAACCGCTCCCTGGTCCGGCTCTGCCCACGCGGCGCTCTGGATGGGCGCGGGCGTGACAGGGGCGTGTTACCTGTTGGCGGCACGATCACTTCCTTCCCTTAATACCGGGTGGGTTTTTCGCGCGTTCCGCCTGGCACTGGTCGGCGTACTCGTTTGGGAGGTGGTGGGTCTGGCGGCAGGAGGACTGACTGGTATTTACCATGGGCTCTTTGGAGTTGCAGCGGCAGATCCATTCTGCGTAACCATCCGGACTGGCACCGTGACATGCGTCGCCGTGATTCTGGCGCTCGTCGGATCTCGTCCCAACTTTCGCGACCTCGCACGGATGGTCTACCCCCTGATGCTCCTAGGCGCCTATCGACTGATCGCCGATGATATGCATCATGATCGAAAAGCCGCCCTGTTTCTCTCTCTACTCCTTTACGGTGCTGCTTTGATGGCGATTCCCCACCTCCGCCGCGTCCAAACAAACACTTAGACCCAGGCCCTACGCTGCGGTCCAGAGTAAGGGGCTTAGACCTTGGATCTGGAGTCTTGAACTGGTAGGAAATTCGCCTTTGTCTCGCGGATACTTCATAATCTGCGCATCGAGCGGAGGGAAGACCCACTTATAGTAAGGGGAAACTGCGAAATGGCCATCATGAGCGCGGCAACCATTGCAACCAGTATTGCGATGAAATGAATCAGGGGAAACATCGGGACCATTTCATTCAATGAACTCGTTCTTGCCTCACGACGTTGGCCTTCCTGCTTTGACTTCGTTCCTGTCACTTTCCACGTTGATAATTGTTATGCGCGGGTGACCAGAACTTCATGAGTATTCATCAATACTCAGGAAGGAAAATCAGACGGAGGGTCAATATGCCCCGTCAATTGTGAGATTACCTCGCATTATGGCGGCTTGCCCGGTGGCCGAGAAACCAATTGGAACGATTATTCTAGGGGTGATGTTGGCAAAAACCACTGCGCAATCCTATGAAAAAGCCCAGGTTGAGAGCTCGCGCTATGCCCTGCATCAACTCGGTGGACTACTCGCAATATTTGAATGAGCTGGCTGAGCGGAGCGGGTTTTGATTTTCGGAAGGCTGCGATTGCTCAGGGTGCCAGTGGTGGAGTTCTTTCTGCACCCCTAAGCTGCTACTGTGCTGATGGCAATCTCAAGGAGTTTGCTGCATGCCTGCAACGTGCCTCGTCATGGTTGGAGTCGATTCAATCCTGTGGGGAGCGTCTATCGGGAGCTTGAATTTGAGAGTGCCGTATAAAAGTCCTGGGTGATGTAGAGACTGCCATTCGGTGCTTGCACGATCCCGATGCCAACCTCTGTAAAGCTCGCGTTTAAGATGTTGGCCCGATGATTCTTAGTGAAGCGCGGTTCGTTCATGAACGCCGCTTCGGCGCCGGCGACGGTATTGTAGATGGCGATGTTCTCACCCACGGATTTCCATGCCATTCCGGCGGCCTCCACACGATTGGCGACATTTCTCCCCTGTCCATCTTCGTGGGCGAAGTACCCCTGATTGAGCATGTCGAGGGAATGAGCACGCGCTACGGCAGCCAGACTCTCATCCCATTGCAAAGGCATAGCTCGACCGTTGGTTTCAGCCATATTCGAGGGGTCGGCACGATCACGGTTGAGCAACTCCAACATCTGTTGTTCCATTTCGCGAGCACGATTCAACGTCGGGGTTCGTGGAGTGATAAGCACCCCACGGGGCGAAGTTGGAGTATCTCCTCCGTCCCCAAAGTGGCGCCACGTGCCGGATTGACGTGGAGCTGGATGCGGTGGATTCTGGCTCTCGCCAAAGTGATGCCATACGCCAAGCTCGCCGGGTTTCTGATCTGACAACTTGATTGTCGCGGGAGGATTGGCCTGAGGAAAGGCTGCAAGCGCCTGCCGGCCAGGGGTTGGAATCAAAGCAAGGGCCGACGCAAGGGTGGCTGTTAACCACACGATGGCGGGAGGAGTTATAACTCTTCGGAATCGGAAGATCAGCCTCATCCGCAAACCTCGCTCCAACTCATCGTAATAGGACTAGTGGACGCTCCGCAAGTACATCGATTGAACCATTCGTACTATTGACCGGAATCCACGGGCGGGGAGGTGGATGGTGAATATCGCCCCCCGCGTGATGACATTACGGCCGGGATCGCC
The DNA here is from genome assembly GCA_003165315.1 of Acidobacteriota bacterium. Classification (GTDB taxonomy): domain Bacteria; phylum Acidobacteriota; class Terriglobia; order UBA7540; family UBA7540; genus Bog-366. Next base: position 5,063 of record PLSX01000100.1, on the reverse strand, counting down.
GCTCCATCCCGAAACCTCCGACCGCGCCAACAGCAGTGCAGCCGACATCACGGTTACAACCACCAGAAATTGAATAAAAAAGAACATCAGGGCGATCCGGATTACCAACTCCATGCCAGCCTCCAAATCCGGCCCGGGTAGAGATTGACCTTGGGAGTACCACCGGGCTCGGTGTTCAATTGTTTAATCGGCAGGGGGATTGGCACACTTGAAGATCTTTTGGGCGGATTGCGGCAGAACCGCGAGATTGTCCATTTTGTGCGCGAGGGACTTTTTGTGACTTGCGTTTTGCACACTGCCGAGGGCCCCGGGCAGTTATTCAGGGCGAATAGCCCGCAATAACCCGGAGTATAGCGGAATAGAGCGGAATTATCCGGTTCATTCAAGCTTAACTTGGTTCACGGAGGCAGCCTTTGCCTATCAACATCATTACTAGTGCGTGGCCAAACCATAGCCCTCCCCAGAGCTTGATTCGTGCCTGCATTTTTGATAGGCTCCGCTGCCTGGAGTTGGGTCACTGCTTCGGTGGCGGGAGCGCCTGACTGGAAACCGGGGCGCAGGACAAAAATTAACCCTTGCGGCGATTCCCGCACTTTGAGGAATCATACTCAGCCTGCTCAGGGATCGCCACAGTCGGTTTGGACGCTATGGGTCCGGGCGAAAGCGACATTGCGTCCCTTATTCCGGATGTCTTGTTCCCCCCTGAAGAGCGAGGCCTCAGCCCCGCGCTTCAGGGGGGAACCAGGATGAGCTTAAGTAAGGGTTGCGGTGAGTCTCGTTTTTGGCTCAAACGGGCTCGTCAAGGACAAATGCGTCCCATTCCGCCGCCTGCCGCTTTCGATCCTGCTGGGGGGAATCGTCCGACTCCTCCTCAGCAATTCCGAAAGGGGCACGGAGTTCCAGCAGGTGGGACGGCTGATGTGATTGAAAAAGCTCGGCTTCCGATCGCAGGAGTTCATGGTAACGGCATTCGGCGCGCCCCTGGGGGGGAGCGGGGAAAACACACCCCTTTACGGAGCACCGAGCCGACGGCGCGGGAGAAGTGAGATCGGAATCGGGCATTTTGGACGATCCCATCTCCGCGGGGGTTGAATCATGGCAAACCTCGGGGACGGGCACGGCGACGGGCTCAAGGCAGGGCTGCAAGCCGAGCGCTCCGCTGGATTGGGACAGAGACTTCAATGAAGTATCGGCGAGGGGAGATGAGGGAAGTATAAGGTTCGACATGTATTTAGTCCTCTTTTGGGTTTACAAGATTAGGGGAAAATTGGTCATGGGAATTTTCTGAACGAAACTTGTTCCACCCCTTACCAGCCAGAGTGGAGTCTCGCCGCTGCTGGGCTACCGGGCGGGTGGAGGGGGCAACCCGGGGACCAACGGAAAAAAGTCCAGATTTTTTGTCCGGACCATTATTTGTCTTGCTCCGGCATTCGCCGGTCGTGTTATGATAGGCACGGTCAAGAACCCCATTTGGCGAGTACCCTAGCCGAGAATGCGGAGAGAGAGTAGGCCACTGGCTGGAACTTTCTTCGTCGGGTTGACCGGAAGGCGCTCTGGCGGGTGCCGATGGCAAGGAAAGTGCTCAGGGGGAAGGAAGGCCATGCCAGTGCCCCCGTGGATCCAAAGGGGCCGACGCGGATGGATGGCTTCGACGCGAGACGGGTTGAGGAAGAGCAATGAGCGCAATCTCGGTCCCATACCTTAACAGTATCGTCCATAATAAGTTAACTCAGCCAGCGCAACTCCCTGCGGTCACGGGATCGAAGGGAAAAATGCTCACCAGAGGGGTGGGGCGAGCGCCGGCGGGGGTCAAAATTTTAGCCTAGCAGCATGGCAGAAGCCTGCTGCGGGCTGAAAACTCGATTCTAGGCTAGAATTAAAATTTGTCAAGAACTATTTTGAAAACGAGGTGTTTTTTATGGAAGCGCAAACTCCAGCAAAAGTCATTCGTAAAGTTCGTAAGCGCATCGAAGTCAGCCAGGAAGGCCTGGCCCGGCTTTTGAACGCCACCAAGGGCGCCGTGCAACATTGGGAGAGGGGACGCAACAATCCCGATCTGGCCCGGCTGAATGCCCTGCGGCAGCTTTGCCCTCCCGGAGCGGAGCGGAAAGAGCTCGATTCCCTGATCAAGCAGACGCAGTCGCGCCTTGCCCCCTTGCCGAACTTCAAGCCTGGAGAGGTGGGGAAGCCCGGTGAACCGGGTTCGACCGGCACCATTGGCGTTCCTGGCGGAAGCTTTATCTATCTTCGCCGCGAGAACCACAAATTGCAGCGGCAGGTGGCGCGGCTTGAAGCCTTGGTGGCGCGCCGCACCGAGCAACTGCGGATCCTTGAGGACCTCGCGACCGAACTCCAGCGCGAGATGTCAAAACTCAGGGCCGGCCAGGACGTTGCCCCGGCCGCTGTGGCCGCCGCCACGACGTCCTCCGCGGAATAAGTTCTTCATATTCAGTAACGGGATTGCGGAACTTCTCCGAAGTTCCGCCCACACCGCGCCATGGGTGAGGTTTGGACGCAGCCAGGCGGCTAGGGATTGAGCACGCCGCCGTTTCACCTGCAATGTGAGCCCACACGAAGGCCTTCCCTCCGGCAAAGGCCTTCGTGTCTACCCATGAGGCGCGCGGGAAGTGCAAGATTAAGTCCTACGATTTGGATGCCCCAGGCGCCAAGCAAACCCCGCGCCGTTACTTTCGATCAATCCCACCAAGTGCTGTACCAGGCCCCCCTCGAAGCGGACTTTTCGAGGGAGTAAAGAATTGCGTTTCAATGAACAGGGCTCCGTATTGCAAAGTGAACGGCACTTAATAGGCGTGAAGGCGACTTTTCAGCCCGAATGGTCTGGTACAATACCCGCGACAATTTTGAGGGGGGAATCGAATCTCAGCGAAGGTTCAGCCTTTGGAATTTGCGCGGATTTTTGTCGGTTCCAGGAAGAAATCCGCAGGCTTTATGTGAACAGGGAGGAAGTAATGGCGAAATTGACGCGACGAGGCTTTGTTGGATCTCTTTCGGGAGCAGCGGCTGCGACGGTGCTTGGCGCTCAGCCGGGCGCCGGAATGCCGTCCGCTGAAACCGGGACGGAGAACCGATCGGCCAAGATCAAGATTACGGATCTTAAATGCGCAATCATTGGAAACAACCCGACGGTACGGATTGTCACGGACCAGGGCATTTCCGGCTACGGCCAGGCGGAGTCGGTGAAGACGTACCTCAAGCCCCAGGTGCTGTTTTACAAGAAATACCTTGTGGGCAAGGACCCCACGAATATCGCGCCCATCATGATGAACATCCGCGGGATGGGAGCCTTCAAGCCCTGGGGTGCGGCGGTCAGCGCCATTGAAATCGCCCTCTGGGACCTTTTCGGGAAAATCGCTGGCCTGCCCGTGTACAAACTCCTGGGCGGAAAAGTCCGCGACAAGGTGCGCGTTTACGGAAACACGGAAAACAACGCGCCTGACATGGTGGTGCGCACGGAGCAGGATTTTGCCGAGATCATGGGAAGGATGAAGGATGCGAAAGAGGGCTACACGCTCGTGAAAGGAAACGTCGGTTTTCACGATCCGCCGATGCTGACGGACGTCCCGAACTCGTGGTACGGCCGGGAGTGGCCGGAGCCGACGGGGCCTTACATGCATCGCGGGCTGCTAACCGAACGCGGGTTCGACAAAATCATCGCCTGCGTCGAAGCGGGAAAGAAGGTCCTGGGCAAAGACATCGGCCTGGCGCTCGATTGCGGTCCCGGCTGGACGGTGAAGGATGCCATCCGCTTTGCCCGAGCCGTGGAACCCTACCATATCACCTGGCTCGAGGACCTGATCACCGGCGACTACGCACCTTATCCCAACGCCCAAGTGTATAAGGAGGTCACCGAGAGCACCTCAACCCCCATCCACACCGGTGAGGAGATCTACCTGCGCGAGAACTTCAAGGACCTGATCGAAACGCAGGCGGTGAATGTGATTGGGCCCGACCCGGAAGATGTGGGCGGCATTGCCGAAATGAAGTGGATCGCCGAATACGCCGAGCTCCACGGCATCCTGGTAGCCGCGCATGGAATCTTCGACGGATTGTTCGGGGTCGCCGCGCAAGTGCACATGGGCGCGGCCATGCCGCAGAACTATATCGCTTTCGAATATGCCCAGGGCCAGCCGGAATGGTGGTATGACATTGTCGGCGGCCTGCCGGACCCCATCGTCAAAAATGGCTTCATCGACGTTTGGGACAAGCCGGGGCTCGGTCTTACGTTCAACGTCAAGGCCGCCAAAGCGCACCTGCGGGATGAGGATCGCGACTTCTTCGACTAGGGCGGGGGCGCACACGGCTAATTTTGATCCGCGTCTTTTCGACCGATAATTGGCCGCGTGCGCCCACACTTCCTCAGGATTAGCGGGGCAAACGGTCAGCAGCTTGAGGCGGCAGGAACGGTGCTGCGCGTTCTGGTTTTGGTCCCGATGATCACTTGCATGGGATTGGAACCGTTCCCCCGTAGGGATTACACCAGACGGAACCAGTTCAAGGAGCGAACCATCAACCTCAGCCACCGCATTCGCGAGCTTGAAGAAGGGCCGTGCAAAGTTCCTGCCCACCGCCTGCCGTCGCGACGGAGACCGCATCGTCTGCACCTTTGGCCAGCTTCCCGCCCAAGTAGTTTGCGCGGTCAGTGACCATGGCCGCTTCTTTAAGTTCGATGTGGAGTCCTTCATTGGCAAAGGCATTGAGGAGCTGCGCCCGCTGAACCTGCACGTCACGGGCCTGCCGAACCTGGGGCGCGTGGCCAACCTTGCATGGAATGATGAATTCGGCGTGGCGGTGATGGCGCTGAACCTTCAGACCAAGGCCGGGTGCCCCACGATCTGCGACACCTATCAGGGCGCGCGATCGCGCGCCCAGCCTTGCGGCCCATTCGCCTTGCGCACAATGTGGCGGACTTGCACCCTGCGCCAGCCATGGGCGGAGGAGCTGGCGCGAATGCTCTCCGGCAGCCAGATCACCGACTCCGTTTTTGGAACATTCTGCCAGTATGCTGCGACAAGCGGCGGCGCAAGTTCCCCGAAACCCAAGTC
>PLSX01000232.1 GCA_003165315.1 Acidobacteriota bacterium | reverse complement strand
TGCGTGGGCTCGCCTTCATCATCCACATTCAGCGAACCGCGTCGCGACGGAATGGTGCCGTCATCCACAACTGTGCAGATGTCGGAGGCCACCCGCTGCCCCATTTTTCCGCTGAAAGCCGAAATTCCCTTGCGGTTGAAGTCCGCCTCCAAGCCATGCCCGATGGCTTCATGCAGCAGAATTCCCGGCCATCCCGGACCCAGCACCACTTCCATCTCGCCCGCCGGAGCTTCCCGCGCGTCGAGCTGCACAATCGCCTGCCGCGCCGCCTCTTTGGCAAAACTCTCCGGAGAGCGTTCACCCGTAAAGAACTCCAGTTCCACGCGACCCCCGCCGCCCGCGGAACCAGACTGAAGATTGGTGCCGTCCTGGGCAATGGTGAAAACATTCAGGCGCACGAGCGGCTGAAAGTCTGTCACCACGCGGCCGTCCGAACCCGCAATCAGTACGTGGCGAATCTGGTCACCGTAGGTGGCTCGCACCTGCTTAATGCGCGGGTCGGAAGCACGCGCGGCAATGTCCGCCCGCACCACCAGGTCAAGCTTGTCGGAAAGATCGCGGTCGGTTGAGGGTGAAACCACGGGGTAGAAATCGTGATGCGCGTCGAGCTGGCTCAGGCCCACGGTGGAAACTCGTGCCGGGCCGCTGGCGATGCGCGCCGCAATCTTTGCCGCCTTCAAGATCTTTTCCGGCTCCAGATCATCCGTGTAAGCGTAGCCGGTCTGCTCCCCCGCCACCACGCGAATGCCGCAGCCCATGGAGATGCCTTCGGTCGCTGTCTTCACCAGCGACTCATCCACCAGCAGCGATGAGGTGGTGGTGTGCTCGAAATAGAGATCCGCGTACTCGCCACCCTCGGAAAGGGCCGCGCCAAGGTATTGCGAGAGATTCGCGTCAGTCAGCCCAAAGCGGTCGTAAAAGAACCGGTCAGAATTGCCCATCGTGGTAAGCCCACCTCATTCGAAGCACGTCAGCCCTGTGAGCCGTCGCGCCAAACACCCTGAATTCCAACGTAACACACGGCCCCAGATGTGTCAATTTTGCCTCGGGCAAATGAATCGGGCCTTCGGCTGATGGGTGAATTGTCGATTGACGACACGCAATTGGTGATAGGAATTTGGTGAGGGTGGCTTGACGATCGCTAACTTAGATTTCTCAGTTGATTCTGTACCTTGAACCCTGAAGGGGTAGGACATTTTTTCGCAGGAGTGCAAGATAACCGCCTTGGGCCATCTTGCTTTTCCCTCGTCACTGACCTTCCTGCTTCGGACCTCGGACTTATGACCTCGGACTTAATTACCCCAACCGATACGGCGCTCGCATCTCTCGGCCCAGCATATTTGCCGCCTCAGGGTCGTCCACGATTTCCATCTTTACCGGATCCCAGTGAATTTTGCGTCCGGTAAGCATGGCGATCTGGCCAAGCCAGCCGGGGGTGGCGGAATGCAGTGCCACCCGAGCCGGGGTCAGGGTCTTTTCGCGGGAGCGGACGCAATCGATAAACTCGCGGTAGTGGCCGGGGCTAACCTTCAGCTTGACATCGTTCTCGCCAATCTGTTCGGTCAGCAGAGACTTGGGCTCGGCGTCGATTTTGCCGCGATCGACCCACACCCACCCCTTGTCGCCAATCCATTTGGTGCCGCTTTTGATTTCCGGGTACCCCCCCGCGATGGTCATCGCCGTGCCATCGGAATAGACAGCGTTCACCTTGAATCGGGTGGCCGCATTAAAAGGGTCGGTGCGCGGCGGGTATTCGCCCACGCCCTCGACACTGACGGGCCCAGTGGAGTCCCAACCCATGCCCCAGTGCGCAATGTCAACGTGGTGTCCTATCCAATCCATGAGCTGGCCCCCACCATAATTCAGGTTCCAACGCCAGTTGATGTGAACACACGCCTCGCGGTAGGGCATCTCGGCGGCAGGACCGAGCCAGCGGTCATAAAAGAGCGTCGGTGGTGGAACGCTGACATCAAGCTTCGACTTGTCCTTGACCGCGTAAAATCCAGCGGGCAGCCCCACTTCAATGGATTGGACCTTGCCAACGCGGCCATTGCGCACCAGTTCGCAGGCCTGGCGGAAGTTCGGAACCGAGCGCTGCCAACTGCCGGTCTGCCAGATGCGCCCATGGCGTTCGCTCTCCTCCACCATGACCAGCCCCTCGCGGAAGTTGTGCGCCAGCGGCTTTTCGCAGTAGATGTCCTTCTTGGCGCGCGCCGCCTGCGTGGCCACGATGCCGTGCCAGTGGTCGGGCAGCGCGATGCTGACAGCATCCACGTCGCGCCGCATCAGGACCTCCTCAAAGGCATGATAGGGCGTGCACCCCTGGTCGCCATACTCCGTGTCCACCTGTGCCTTTCCACGCGTCAAGTGGCCCTCATCCAGGTCGCACACCGCAACAATACGCACGTCCTTCAACTTCAGGAATTCTTTCAAGTGGCCATCGAAGCCCATCCAGCCGAGGCCAATACAGGCCAGGGAGATGCGGTCGCACGGCGGCATGGCTGCGCCCTGGCCCAGCGCGCTCCCGGGAATCAATAGCGGTCCCGCCACGCCCGCTACGCTCGCCAGCCCGGCATTTCGCAGGAATTTTCGCCGTGAACTCATAACTTCCCCCCTCTAGCAAAATCATTTTCCGCGCCAGCATCATACACTGGATTACCCATTGCCGATGGTCTGTTTGCTAAGGATTGGAGAATTGGGATTGTGGTCTTCCGTATTGAATCTGGAATCTTAAAATGGATTCGGGGGGTTCGTTTTGAATCGTGACTCCTGAATCCTTGACCTACCTCACCACCCTAATCTGATAGAGGTCCCGTGTCTGACACTTTGCACCCTGATTTGTCCGGCACCTAACTTTTCTTTCTCGCCCAATATTCCGCTGAAGTTTGCACCGGGACAATTTCAAAGTTAACCAAGTCGGACCACTGACTGGTCCATATTTCCATCAATCCTCGGGTTGCCGCTTCCATAATCTGGAATCAGCCTGCTCCGCTCGGCTCCAACCAACTGGCGTGGTAAGTGACGCCATCCGGGAGCATCGGCAGCGCTGCTTGAACCACTCACCGACCAGCGCCTCGCAACCCGGCTTGAATCGTTCAATCACCATGTAGAACTTGACCGAGGTTTATATCAGATTGGACGTGGGCGATGGGTAACTATTCTGAAGATATTGCAACGGCGGTTTTTGGCCATGGGCGGGATAGTAATGCATTTGTCCCACCACGTGGCGGCATAAAGCCGCCTCTACCTCAAGTGCTCCGGCTGGGCCGGAGCCGGTATTGTGCCATGGCCATCCTAGCCATGCCCCGGCGTGGGGGCCCCCGATGGACTGGGCAATCCTGCCCGCGGCATGTTCGCAGGCAGGATTGCCTGTGCCACTTTGGCGGGCAGCAATGAATCGAGCGGAACCCAATGGCCCCGACGTCTTCACTTTAGCCTTTTGACCTTTGACTTCTGCCTTCCCATGGCCCTTGGCCATTTGGCTTGCTCCTGCCCTTAATCCCACAAGTAGCCTCTATCGCTGGCATTATTTAATTGACAAGAGTACCTCACAAGTATACAATATTGTGCTGAAGGAAGGCAGGGCAAACGCATGTCACTGCGCCGGTCACCCACGCTCACTCCCGCGCTTCTCGCCGCCAATCGCAACAACGCCAAAAAGTCCACCGGGCCCCGCACCGCCCGCGGCAAAGCATCCTCACGCTGGAACGGCTTGCGGACCGGGAATTCCTGCCCCGAATATCTCAATTTTTTCACCGCGCTGCTGAATGCCTTTCCGCAGATGATATGTGGCTTGGCCCGTGCCCTTTCCACCCAAAATTTGCGGTTGCATCCGCTGTTCAGAGAGGCGGCGGAATTGGCGGTGCAGGCGGAAATCTGGGTGTGCGCCGATGAACGATTGCTCTCCTCGCCCCCGGCAAAGAATAACAAAATGAATTTTTCACGGACCAAAGCCAGAATGTTATTGAAAACAAAGAACAGGCTTAAATCCAGCCCTTCAGGATACCCGTATTCTATTGAAAAAAAGCAAGTTAAACAAAAAACGAAGAAATCGAAAGCAAACAGTTTAAAATCAATCAGATACAACACAATGAAAACGAAATCGCGCGAACGTAGTGACAAAAGTGCACAAATTGAATCCAAATCACGGACAAAATTGTACCCATAGGGATTTATTGATCACCATTTTGCTCAAACTGAAGCGAATAAGATCGCTCGAAAGCTGGTGAAGGTGGAGGGGTCTTATTCGACCCCACCGGAGTCCAAATTCCCTCGTAACCTGCAAGCCGCACGAATCGGAAATCACAAATTTGAAATTTCATATCAGTACTGTCCAACTATAAGTCG
>PLSX01000124.1 GCA_003165315.1 Acidobacteriota bacterium | reverse complement strand
CATCTTGAAAGCGATCTAGAATTAGGGCTGACAACACCTCAGCTCGGTTGCTGCGGATGCAACCTCTTCCAGCGGGCGGCAAAAAGGAAGAAAACTCCCGGCCCAAAAGAAAAGAGCATCACGGCCACTCCGAAAGCGATTCCCACAAAAGTCCAAAATCCGGCGCAGCAGTAATCCCGCGCTCGGGCCACGATGTGGGTGGGCACCGCCACCAGCAATTCCAGAATGCTTCCCTTCAAAAGGTACCGACACTGTCGCGTGACCACGTCCATCGGAGGAACGTCACGGCTGCTGCGGTAAAACACGACCGTCCATAACGCCCAGAGCCCAAGAAATACGCCCCAGGGAAGCGCCATGCTAGTGGAGTCCGCACTCTCCTTGCGGATAAACTCGTTCACGGAAACCGCCACCCCTGCGCCGAGTACACCTATCATCAGGCCAGAGGCGAGGATCAGCCAGAGCACGGATATTTGCGCCTTGGGCCGCACGAGTGAAAGCTCAACTGGCACCAGCAGCATCACCGCTTGTGCTGCCAGGAACACGCCCAAGACCGCCCAAAACGGCCACTCGAAAAATGGTCCCAATGCCGCAGTCACTACTTTCATGGGATAGAAGGCGACAAAGATCAGGGGGGAAGTCAAGGCGACCAGAATCAGGAAATAAAGAAGAACCACGAGTACGGCCCAGCGCTTCATGGCGAACCTCCTTGCCGGTCACTGGATTCCGAAGGCACCGCGCATTATGTCATATCAGGCGGATCCTGCCAAAGGGCAAGGGTGGGGAATGGCGCTTGGAGGTGCTGAATGGTGCCACATCTCTAGACGACTTCTTGTCCGTAGTCTCAGCCGGACGCTTTACCAGACAATTTGCCTGGACATTCCGACTGATTCTCCCGTCCTTGAGTCCCAGCCTGCCGGGCACATCCCTTCCGCCCCGGCGCATTCCAAGCAGCACTTTCGAAATCGAATCGGGGATTGTAACCTTAACGGCGACAAAAATTAACAGACAAGTCATCACTATTTATGGTATAAGCAAGCTGGGCTTTTAGTTCGTGGGCACTTAACGGTAGACAATTTGACTGTTCAAATCAGGCAATCCCACAGGTCTGGCAAGAATCCCTGGACTTTATCCGCCAGCCTCCTCTTTCTCTTATTCACTTTGCTTTCGGGTTCTCGCGGCCAGTCAGCACCCGCAAGCTTGGCGGAGATCCTCGTCCCTGACGGCACCCCCGTAAAGCTCCAAGTCACCCAAACCCTTAATTCCACTCACGCCCATCGCGGCGATCGCTTGGACTTTGCCGTGGTGAAAGACGTAACTGTGGAGGGACGAACGGTCATTCGCGCCGGAACCCTGGCCCAGGGCTCGGTGGTGAAAGTTGAAGGCAGACGCCTGCTGGGCATGGGCGGCCAAGTGGTCATTCAGCTGGATTCGGTTCAGCTGGTTAACGGTGAAAAGGTCAAACTGGATGGCCGCAGGGAATTCAAGGGAGGTTCCCACACCAAACTGATGGCGGAGGGGATGGTTCTTGCCGGACTCATCTACCTTCCTGCCGCGCCCGCTTTGTTGATGACGCATGGCCATGAGTGCACAGTTCTGAAGGGTTCTGAAGTCACCGCATCCATCGAAGGGAATTTACGGGTGCAGCCGGCAACCCTCGTGAGCGCGCCCGAAAGAGATTCCACTCTGAGCGAGTTGATTCCCTTCCTGCCACCGCGCGTCCTCGATGGACAAGGCCGCGAGGGAGACATGATGAATCTCCTCTTCATCGCCCGGGAGGACGACTTTCGGCAGGTCTTTGCCGACGCAGGATGGGTCGAAGCGGATAAGATGAAGCCCACCCTTTTCTGGCACCTGATCTGGCAGCGAAGGCACTATGCCAAGCTGCCGATGGATAACTTTTACGCCTTCGGCAGGCGCCAGGACCTGTCATATTCCCAACCCGATCCCACCTGCGTTTTGACCCGCCGCCATCACGTGCGGATTTGGAAAACGGATTACGAAGTGAATGGTGTTCCCGTGTGGGTTGGCGCTGCGACTCATGATGTGGCGCTGCAATTCCAGAAGCGGCGGCTTTGGATGACGCATCGCATCGATCCCGATGTGGATGCGGAGCGCGAGTTCATTGCCAAAGATCTGATGAAGACGGATCTGGTGATTCGCAAAGAGTACCTTCCCTCTGCCGTTCCCGTTTTTCAAGCCCGCACCACCACCGGCGAGCCCTTCCATTCCGACAGCCGAGTGCTCCTGTTGGAACTGAGCCAGGCGCCCGCACCGTCCATGGCAGGAATCCAGTCCCCCGCCCGCGCCCCCAGATGGTTCCACCGGTCTGCTTTCAAATAAGATCTTCTTTCTTGCCCTCGCCGAGTCGCTGCCCTCCGATTCTTCGGGTCGATTATCGGCTTGCGAGGAAGGTAGCCACGGTCAGTGATTTTCTGACCGTGGGCCCTTCTCGATCGCAATATCCCAAGGCAATCCTATTTGATTGATGTGCATGAAGCACGCCGCTTCAGTCGAGTTGTAAAGCTTGTATCCCTCGGAACCAGTTATCGCCCCGAAGGACCCACGGTCAGAAAATCACTGACCGTACCTACCTTCTCTTCTCAAGCTCGATACCCCAACGGCAGCAGGCAACGCCCGGCGGCGTAGCGATGAGTTATTTTTCTCCGAGAAGAATTACTCATCGCTACGCCTGATTCATTTCCGGGCCAGCGGAAAGCGCTGTCGTTCCCGTGATAAGCGTCAACCATGGGTTCCGGCCGGAGAAAACCTGGTAACGAGGTGTCCCCATCGCGCGCGGCGAGGTGCGCAGATTTCTTTTCGCGTACCCTTTGCCGATGGCAGAATCATGTGTATTCAGTTGTATTAGGAGTGCATCATGGCGAACACGCCGGTGGTGACCGTACGCTTGGAACCTGGACTGCGGGAACGGCTGGACCGTTTGGCGAAGTCGCAGCGCCGCAGCCGCTCGTTTGTGGCGACGGAAGCGATCCGCGAATATGTGAAAGTCAACGAGGGGCAGATTGAGGAAACCCGCAAGGCGCTGGCGGAAGCTGACCGGGGAGAGTTTGCCTCTCCCTCCGAGGTCCGTCGCTTGCTGAAGAAGTGGACCAAGCGGAGCGCACGTGGCCGATAGCGGGCTCGAGATCCGTTGGCTAAAACGGGCTCTGGCCAACCTCGATGCAGAAGCCGCCTTCATCGCTCGCGATAATCCCGCCGCCGCTGCCCGCGTAGTGGAATCCATTGCCACTGCGGTGGAACTGCACGCTCAGCATCCTGCGCTGGGCCGCCCCGGACGCGTCGAGGGCACCCGCGAGTTGGTGGTCCCCGATACTCCGTACGTGGTCCCCTACCGCGTCCGCGGCCACGCTGTCGAAATCCTCCGCGTCTTCCATGGCGCCCGCAAGTGGCCGAAGAAGTTCTGAGCGCCTTCGGCGTCCGGGCTGCAACTTCCTACTTTGAAAGCGGTATAGCGATGAGTTATTTTTCTCCGAGGAAAATTACTCAGCGGTACGCCTGATTCATTTTCGGGGAAGGGAAAATACCGCCGTGTCATCTGCCCTGGAGCCGACTGCCCACGGAAAGTTGGAACCGGAGGGGCTTCTCATTCGTTATATGGGCAGGAGCGGTGAAAGCGCTCTCTACAATTGGCACATAAACGCGGAGCTGACCCGCCCCATTCATCCTTTTTGAGTTGGCTTCAGCCCAATCGTTTCTCCTGCCGCTGCCCGCAGGATAGACTTCCGCGCGTATGCTCGCCCTTTGTACATTTAGAATTTTGAAATCCAGGCGCTGCTTGGGAAAGGGTCGTGTGTCACCATGCGCTTCGTTAACTTGCCAAAAGCCCACGTTTTCGATTCCCCTGAAGAACCTGCTGCGCAATCCTATGTTGCCAGTTGTCCTTCATGCTCAAGGCTGCGATACCGTTCAGTAAGCGGATGGTTTGCCTTTGTCGCCGCGTTGGCGATTTTCACGGCGACGTCGGCGAACTTCTTACTTGCCCAGGAACCGGAGGGCCGCGCCGACCAAATCGTGCAATCATACGTCGATGACAACCTTTTCATGGGGGCAGTACTGGTGGCGAAGGAGGGAACTATAATCCTCGACAAAGGTTATGGATATGCCAATCTCGAATGGCAGATTCCTAACTCTTCGGTTACAAAGTTTCGGCTGGGTTCCATCACCAAGCAGTTCACCGCGGCCAGCATCTTATTGCTGGAAGACCGTGGGAAGCTGAAAACGGACGATCTGGTAAAGAAGTATCTGCCCGATGCCCCTGCGGCATGGGATAAAATCACGATTTACAACTTACTGACTCACACCTCGGGGATTCCGGCCTTCACCAGTTTTCCCGACTACACCACAAGCAAGGTGATGCCAATCACCCCCGCCCAACTTGTAGCGAAATTCCGCGACAAGCCGCTGGATTTTCAGCCCGGAGAAAAGTTCCAGTACAGTAACTCCGGTTATGCGCTGCTCGGATACCTTCTGGAGAAGGTTTCGGGGCTGAGTTACCAGGAATTCGTACAGGAAAATATTTTCAAACCATTGGCCATGGCCAACTCAGGTTACGACTCACACGCCGCCATCCTTCCGCACCGTGCGTCGGGGTATACGTCCGGTCCAATCGGTCCGGAGAATGCCGACTACCTTGATATGAGTGTTCCCTTCGCGGCCGGCGGCCTCTATTCCACCACCGGCGACCTCTTGCGCTGGGAGCAGGGATTGTTCGGAGGCAAGGTGCTGTCAGATGCGTCCCTCCGTAAGATGATCACGCCCTTCAAGGACGAATATGCATGCGGCCTGACAGCGAAAACTGTGAATGGACATACCATAATTGAACACAGCGGTGATATCGACGGCTTTGACACCGACCTGGCCTTTTACCCTGACGACAAGCTGATCATCGTAGTCTTGAGTAACCTCAACGGAAGTGCACCACGGGTGATCACCGGGAAGATCGCCTCAGCAATCCACGGCGAAAAGGTGATCTTGCTCTCGGACATGAAGGTGGTCCACGTCTCTCGCGACATCCTGGCCAAGTATGTGGGCACGTACCAACTTGCTCCAGACTTCAACCTGGCCATCAGCCTGGAGGGCGACCAATTGATAGCCCAATCGGGGCGGTCAAGGTATTCACTCCAAGCCGAGTCAGAGACCAGATTCTTCGTCAAGGATCCTGAGGTGCCGGAAATCGAGTTCACAAGGAACCCAAAGGGCGAGGCAACATCGCTGACCATTCATCAGGGAGGCCATGATATGTCAGGGCCGAGAAAGTGACCCGGTAGCCGCTCTTCTGCCGGCCAAGGCCTCGATATGGGGCAATAAGGTCCGCCTAGTGAGACTGCGCATCGTGCAGGTGAATGGTATTTCCCTCAAGGGTTCCCACCACATCCGCCGGCTGGCCCACCATATTATTGAGATAGCTCACATCCCCGGAGGCTGACGTATCGATCTGGTAGATCTTGCCGTTTGCGTCCAGCGTGTATTGGCCCGCCGCTGATTTCAGCGTGCCCTCAAAAAGTTGCAGGCCCTTGGGCGGATTGGCATCCAATTCCACCACGCTCAGATCCATCATGGCAAAGGTGCCGTCGGTAAGGTTGCCGACCACCTCCACGTTCTTGCCCGCGAAGTTTTTGTAGAAGGGATTTTTCTTTTCAAACTTGTAGAGCTTTCCTTCGCTCGCCAGCACGTAATCGGCGTCCTTGGTGGCACATCCGATGACACACTTGGCGGCATCGTCGCCGGCCACGGAATGCTTCAATCCGCAATGCGAATCACTCATCACGCCCACCAGCACAACCCGGGTGCCCGCGGCGAATCCTGCACACGCCAAAACCAGAACGCTGATTACAACCAGAAAACCTTTTCGCAGCATCGTTTTTCTCCCTCACTCTTTAAACACCCTCCCCCCTGACCGTGCAAAGGGATGGAAAAGGGGCGGCCGACCACCGAAAGTCCGCCCAAGAGCTGGGGGCACTTCGATTTCGCCGCACAGTCAATCAACTTGAATGTTAAAACACTGAATAAGGTGATTTTAGCATGAAGCCAGCCCCTGCAGAAGGAGCATTGTGAATTACGGAAGCCAGGAGTGGAGCAGCATGCCAGCACAGCATATACCCTCGCCTCGGCGTGCTGTTTTGACCTGAGCAGTGAGCAACATGGAATCGACGCGTCCCTTTATTGAAGGTATAAGCGATATGCGTTCCTCGTCCTGACCCACCATTTTCAGAGCGGCGTAGCGATGAGTTATTTTTCTCCGGGAAAAATTACTCAGCGGTACGCCTGCTTCATTTCCGGGCAACGTGAGGTTGATGTGAAGACGGAAAAGGGCGTCAGTCCCTTTTCCGCCCAGATACCTCTTTTCGCCCAACCAAATTTCGGTTCATGGTTAGAAATAGAACTTGGCGGCCAGTTGAACCTGGCGCGGGGGATCGGCGCTCACAATGTTCCCAAACGAGGGGCTGCTGATGTTTCCGTTGACAGCGGCGGCGCCGAAAAACTGGGCGTGGTTCGCAACGTTAAATGACTCAACTCGAAATTCAACGCGTCTCGCTTCGCCGAGGGGCAGATCTTTCAGCAGTGCCATATCAAAATTATCGATTCCGGGGCCGGAAAAGAAACGCCGTGAAGCGGTGCCCAATTGGCCAAGCGCCGGAAGGCTGAAGAGCGCCTGGTTAAAAGCCGGATGACCGCTTCTCGGGTTGTCGTTGATCCCCAGACTGCCCGGCGCAACATCGGGTGTGTCCACGCCATTGTTGTTGATGCCGTTGGGAATTGAGCCCAGCAAGGAAGTGTCATTGTTATTGTAAAGGGTCAAAGGGAAGCCGGTGCTGAAGCGCGTCACGCCCGTCAAGCTCCAGCCGTCGGTGAGCCGGTTATGGCGGCGAACGAGGCCGTCCACGGGGAGATTGTACTTATAGCTCAGGACGAAATTTTGGCGCATGTCGAATGCGGACAAGGCCTTGCTAAGCCCGGGGTCGATGGGATTCACCGCTTCCGCGAGGCTGGAAGACTGGTCAAGCGATTTGCTGTAGGTATATCCGAGCAGCAATTCCAGAGGCCCCCGGTGGTGCCGCAATTTGACTTCCAGCGCGTTGTAATTGGAGTTTCCAATGGTTTTCTGATCCGTGACGGCGTCAAACTGCGAGCTAAAAGGGCCGCGAGTTCCCTGCACCGCCTGCCCTGACGGACGAACGTACGTGCCCCCCTCGCCAAATGGCCCACACGTGGCGGTTCCCGCCATCACCTCGCCGGGTTGGCTGAGGCCAAGGCATTCCGAGGCATTACCAGGATTCGCGGATACCAGTACGAGAAGATGATGCGCTTGCGAGCCGGCGTAGCTGAAGGTCAGAAGCGTGCCGGGGGTTAATTGGCGTTCAAAGGTCAACGAGTAGCTTGCACTATAAGGCGGAACGTTCTTGTAATAGAAGGACGGAACTCCGGTGATGGGAAGATATTGCGCCCAGTTGACGCTGGAGTTGGGATGCGCGGAGGAGGCTCCGAAAACAGGAATGGGCTCCGGGAAGCGTTGACCGATGTCCTGTCCGCTCGCCGCCGTGACGAAGGGATTGGAAAACAGGGGCGGAGCAAGGCTGGTGTAATCGTAGCCATAGGGCGGGTTGGCGCTCATGATCCCGGCTGACAAGCCTTCGAAAGCTGTGGAGAACAAACCCCAACCGGCGCGCAGGCTGCTGGCGCCCGCACCCCCGAAAATCCTGCCGAACCATCCGCCCGAGAATTCCGGTGAATAGGCTGCCCCGACGCGCGGGGAAAAATCGGTGTAGCGGGTTGGGGCCAGGGTGGAAGGAATTCCCGGGTCGCCGGGAAACACCAGGCCCTGGGGCGCTCCGGGATAAACTCGCGATTGCTCACCCAGCACGAGCGTCTGAAGCTGATTGTATTTCTCCCGCCAGGGAGGAAGCATGTCCCAGCGCAAGCCATAATTCAAAGTCAAATTCGGCCGCACCCGCCAACTATCCTGAGCGAAGAGGCCCGCGTACCGATTGCGAAGGTAGAAGGCCAGGGAATCACCTTGCGCGTAGCTGCTGGGCACGCCCAAAAGAAAGTCGGCAAAGTCCAGTCCCGTTTCCGCTCCCGTAAAGGTGAAGGCGCCATTGAAGGTGGCGTCGGGATTGATGTTGACCTGATCGAAATGAAATCCCGTGCCTGCCTTGAAGGTGTGAGTCCCCGCAGCTTTGGAGAAGTTATCGGAAATCTGGGAAGTGTTGTTGGCTTCAATGAGACCCGTTGTGTCCACGCCCATGGTGAAGTCGTTGAACGACACGTTCTCGATGCCTTCGATTTTTGGCTCCAACGCGTAAATGGTGGATTTCCCGGCGCCATCCACAAATCCCTGCGAGACGAGGCTGGTGCCCACTCCACCTTGGGGTTGGCCAACGTTGTTGGCGTCGCGGAGATAACTGACGTGAAATTCGTTGATCATTGTCGCGCTCAAAATTGTGGTCAACCCCGCGCTGACGAATTGCGAGCGCCCTTGAGTGAGAGCGTTGAAGCCGGGTACGCTCGCGCCGCCTTGGGCCGTTGGGTAGGGATTGTCGAGCGCGTAATCGTCAAAAAAGTAGTAGAGCGCCAGCGAATTCCGCCCCCGGCGAGTATCGATGCGCGCCGAAACCTTGTCATCGCGAAGGGATTCATCGAAGGCTGCAGTGGAGAAGGAATTTAAACCTTGATTGGGCAGGGGAATGGATTGCAGTAAAGCGCGGGCCGGGGCGGACCAGGCGCCGAGGGGAATGTGCGCGGTGGGCAGCACGCACTGCGCCGTGGTCGCGCATCCTGAGAAGTAGTAAGGCTCTCCAACCGACACCGGATCATCCAGACTTTGCGAGAGCAGATTGGCCCATGCCTGGCCGTTAACGTTGCCGGTAAGCAAATTTGACACGCCGGATAAGTCGCCCTCGCGCTCGGCCAGCGAGGGGACGGCAATCAATCCGGTCTCGATGCCCTCGGCGAGGCGCGTTCCCTGATAATCGGCAAAGAAAAAGACCTTATCGCGCCTAATGGCGCCCCCCAACGTGCCGCCAAACTGGTTCTGATCGTAGCGGGCCCGGTCGGCGGAGAAATAATTGCGTGCATCGAGGTTGGTGTTGCGCAGGAACTCGAAGCCGCTGCCGTGCAAATCGTTGGTTCCCGCCTTTGTTGAGACCACCACCTGTCCGCCGCTATAATTGCCATATTCGGCGTCGAAATTACCCGTCAGAACACGGAAGTCTGAAATCGAGTCAAGATTGGGGACAAGCGCCGCGCCCATATTGAAATCTTCTTCCACCGTGCTTCCATTCAGGATGAATCCGTTGCTGGTTTCGCGCTGACCGCCGACAGAGAGGTTGCCGGGATTGAGATCGCCGGAGGGGGGCGTGCTGGTGCAGCCGGACATGTTCACGGCATTCGGCTGCCTGGAACTGGCGGGAACAATCCCCGGCTGAAGCGCAAGCAGATCGGTGAAGCTTCGCCCGTTTAATGGAATGGATGCCATTTTGGCCGCAGTGATCGTTTCACCTGTGGCCGCGTCGGTGGTTTCCACGCGTGAACTCGATTCCGTCACCGTCACGGTTGTCGCCTGTTGGCCCAGTTCCAGTTTCAAATTAACCGCAAGGACCTGGCCATCTTCAACCTTGAGATCGCTTTCGAGCAGCGGCCGGAATCCCGTGGCGTGGATTTCAATTTGATAGCTCCCGGGCTCCAATTCCGGGCAAGTGAAAGTTCCATCTGAGCTCGTGGAAATGGTCTGCTGCCGCCCAGTCGCCTGATTGGAGATGACGATGGCAATACCGGGAATGATTGCGCCGCTGGGGTCCACGACCGTGCCCGCGATGCCACCGGTTCGGCCGGCCCCAGCCGCTGTGCCGACCAGGAGTGAAAAATTGACCAGCAGCCCCAGAGTACTTGCGACGGTGATTCTTAGGCTCCTTTTCGATCCGGACATCTGCCTCTGTTCCTTCTTGCTTGCGCCCAAGCGAGGCGCATGCTTGCATAAATTCGGAAGTCCCAATTCCTGTTGCCCCGAGTGAGGGCTCGACCAGGACCCATTCCACTTTGCCTTCTTGCAATTGAGTTGCATTTACAAGGGTGGATATTGTTTATCACCGTATCTCCTTGACGCCACTAAATTTTGCTCGTTTGCGAGTTTGGGAAAGCTCGTAACCACACCATTATAATGTGGGTCTTAACGCGGCGGGGTGAGAGTTAGCACGCAATTGATATTCGCTAAGGGCCCGGAAGCTTCGATGTTGGTGAAGTGAAGTTGGGGGACCATCCCAATTGTGAGATATTCCCGAGCGGCAACCCAAATGTTGGCGGAAGGACACAATTACTGAGACTGGGTGAATAGATACTTACTTGAATGTAATTTGCATTAGGAGGTTGCCACGGTCGGCGATCTTCCGGCCTTGGTCCTTTCCGCCATTCATTTCCCTTCAGAAAAGAACCGACGGACGTCTCATGAGTCCAGGCCGGGTGGCAGAGTTTTACCGCCTTTTGTAACTCCTCTACGGCTTTTCAATAGGTCATGGAAGGTTGAGGTTGATATGAAAAGACAAAACCCACCGCGATTCAACTTACAATCTCAATTCGTGGCAAGTACAGCATGAACCTGCGCCTCGGAGTGCTGTTTTGACCACAGCAATGAGCAATACGGAATCGACGCGTCCATTTACTGGAGGTATAACGGATATGCGTTCCTCGTCCTGACCCACCATTTTCAGAGACGGAGGCGGGGATCAGCAGGATGAGGAGTTCTTATGCGAATGAAATTCAAACCCTATGTATGGGCTCTGGCGGTAGTGATGGGCACGGGTGTCCTTGGAACCACGCTACGCACAGTGGCTGCTCCAGCGGCGAACGCCACGGGCGAAGACCAGGATTACTCGAAGAACAGTCGATATCAACAAGGGCAGCGCGAAGGCAAGGATGATCGCGCGCATAACCGGGACCATTCCCGAAAGAGGCACTTTGTCAAAGACGAAGACAATCGAGCTTACGAAGCCGGCTACCAGCAGGGCCACGGAGTTGATGTCCACGTTGACGTGAAATAAGAAGACCGGCAAGGTTTCAAGATTTTGAGCACGCGATCCTGGGAGTTTAAGTTTGAAGATGACGCCGACATGGTCTCTCCGTGTCGGCGCCTTTATTTGTGCCCCCGGGCACGCCGTGAAGCGTGGCCGAAGCGGTTCGCGGCGGCAATGTAGCGGCGAGTTTACCTCGCCATATTGGCGAAGGGGTAAGCCATGGCGGCGTAAAGCCGCCTCTACCCCCTCTTGAGTTTCTTCCAGTCCTTCTGGATTTCGCGAGCGGCGTTGTGGCCGGGGGCTCCCATCACTCCGCCGCCGGGATGGGCGCCGGAGCCGCATAAATAGAGGCCGCGAATCGGTGTGCGATACTTGGCCCAGCCGGGCGCGGGACGCATGAAGAAGAGCTGATCCACGCTCATTTCACCGTGGAAGATGTTGCCGCCCGTCAGTCCATACTCCTCTTCCAGATCGAGAGGAGAAAGCACCTGGCGATGCAGCACGCGGCTTTTGAATCCCGGCGCATACTCTTCAATGATGTCCATCACGCGATCGGCGTAACTCTCCTTGAGGGCGTGCCAGCTTGGAGCCACGTCTGGTGAGAGCGTGTAAGGCGTGTATTGCAGAAAGATATTCACCACATGCTTGCCAGGCGGGGCGAGCGTGGAGTCGTACGTGGAGGGAATCGTGATTTCCAGCATGGGCTGCGCGCTGGGCCGGCCGTACTTGGAATCGTCATAGGCGCGCTCGATGTACTCCATGGTGGGACAGATGTGGATGGTGGTCTTGTGGTGGGGCGCGAGGGTTGAACCGGGGATGCAGGTGAAGTCGGGCAAACCATCAAGCGCCAGGTTGATCTTCATGGAAACACCTTCGATTTTAAGGGATCGAATGGCGGCGTGAAAATCCGAGGGTAACTCCCTCTCTTCCAACAACTTGAGGAAAGTGACTTTGGGGTCGGCATTCGACGCGACGACCCGAGCGCGAATTTCTTCCCCGCTAATCAGCACCAACCCGGTCGCACGACCGTCCTTGGCCAAAATTTTTGCGACACGAGCGCCAGTGCGAATTTCAACACCGACGGAGCGCGCCGACGACGCCATCGCCTGGGTAATGCCGCCCATGCCCCCGCGGACAAATCCCCACAGGCCGCGCTTGCCACCGACGCCGCCCATCACATGATGCAGCAGCACGTAGGCGGTGCCAGGAGTATACGGGCCGCCCTTGGTGCCAATCACTCCATCGGTGGCGAGCGCGACTTTGAGGGCTTCCGACTCAAACCACGGGTCGAGAAAATCCTTCACGCTTTGCGAAAGGATATGAACGTGGCCGATCAATTCCTCCTCGAGCATGTTCATCACGCGGCGGCCGAGACTGGCGAGCTTTTGCCAGTCGCCGAATCCACGCCCCGTAATGTCGGGCGGCGTCTCCAGCAGCAGCGGCTCAACAAAGCCCGCCAGCCGGTCAACATACTCTTCGTACTGCGGATAGCGCTCCGCGTCGCGGGTGGAGAATTTGCCGATCTCTTTGCACGTAGCGAGCGTGTCCGACCCCATCATCAAATAGCGGCCATCGGGGAACGGGCTGAAAAAGGCGGGATCTTTGGGATAAACCGTGAAGCCGAATTTCTCCAGCTCAAGGTCGCGCGTCACCTTCTCCTGCATCAGGCTGCACAGATAAGAGGTGGTGGAAAATTTGTAGCCGGGGAAAATCTCTTCCGTCACGCACGCACCGCCCACCATGTGCCGGCTCTCCAGCACCAGGGTGCGCAGTCCCGCGCGCGCCAGATATCCAGCCGTCACCAGGCCGTTGTGGCCGGCGCCGATAATCACCACATCGTATTCATTGGACATGGAGCACCAGAACGTTAGGTTATAATCCGGGGGCAAGCTTATCCGAGCAGGAGCGGTGGAAGCAAGTATCTGAGGTGGAGAATATTATATGGCACGTTCGCAAGTGTTGGCTGTAGCAATTCTAGCCGCGTGGATTATGTCCACGCTGTGCATGTGGTTTGCGGCGACGCGAAGTTTTGCCACCGTCGAGCGGGTTATGAAAAGTGGCCAGCCGGAATTTGTAGAAATCACCAAACCCCTAGGCGAGGTTTCGACGCGCATGGTGATTCGCCACATGGCGTCGGAACTCAATCGCTCGCTCTTTCGTGGTTACGGCATCCTCCAAATCGTATTTGGAGCGCTTCTCTTACTGCTGGTATTAAGGCAGACGCCGCGCCACACGCTGGATATCAGTCTGGTGGCGGCCATGCTGGTGTTTTCCCTGGTTCTGACCCTGGGCATCACGCCACTGGTGACTTCAGTCGGACGGAGCATTGATTTCCTGCCGCGCAATCCGCCCCCACCCGTCATGCCGCGCTTCTGGATGCTGCACGGAGCCTTCACATCACTGGATGGCATCAAACTCCTCGCTGGAATAGGATTGCTGGTCCGCTGGGTTTTTCGCTGACCTGGGACCTTGGCGACGTAATCCGCTACCCAGACCGTTCCTGCGCTTCCCCGGCGTTCTGATACACCTCTTCGCGAATAATTCGCTCGGTAGCTTCATTCAGGTACTCATCCAGCACTCTTTTGATCTCCAGGAATTCCGGCCAGAGCACGCCATCGATAAATGATCGGGGGACCCTCACCATCAAACTGGAATCGCGCTGGCCCCGGTAGCGATAGGGCTCAACGCCATAGCGGCGGCAAAGCGCCATAAACAGCCGCCTTTGCCATCGGTCGGGCAGCGAGAACCGCATCTCCACGGTCTGCTCGCGCTTCTGTTCGGCCGCAAGGGCTGCTTTTACCCGATTGATGGCGGCTGCCGCGGCGTCGCGTTCGCCCGGCGTGGTAGCGCCTTCGAAAAGTGCATAGATTTTGCGCAACTTCTCACGGAGTTCCGCTTCCGTCGTCATCTTGCTCTGCCTTCCCAGGAGGTAGTTCTTCGATTGTGAATATAGCAGAGAAACTCTGCCGCCTGCTGCTTACCGTCTACTGCTTTCCGCCTACTGCCTTCTGCCAACTGCCTCTCCCCAGTCCCCAGCCCCGTCCTATTTGACACCCCCCACGGCGTGGCGTACCCTAGAACCAGTGGGGGCGTCCCGGTTTCGACGG
>PLSX01000140.1 GCA_003165315.1 Acidobacteriota bacterium | reverse complement strand
TTATTAATTCAAGTAAGTACTAGGTCGGTGTGCGAGATTGCCAGGCAACAGAAATCTCCCCAAGCATCGGGCTAGTGATTCTACGCCCGGAAACAAGGAAAAGCACCGCCTTCTTTCCCATGACCTTTCCATATCAATTGGGGTCTCACGGCGGCGCTGACCCCCAGCGATGTCGCATCGCATTTGGTATACTCTTGCCTTCCATGCAATGGATCAACCCCCCTTTGGAGGATCCAATGAAATCGACTCTGTTGGTGAGTCCGGCTCGGCTGTTCTTGCTTTCTGCATTGCTCGCGGGGATAAGCACTGCGGCCATGGCTGCCCCGCCTTCCGACGCGCAGGTTGGGAAGAGTTACGCGGTTACTTATGTCCACTGCGGCACACTGATTGACGAGGTGTCGGATGCGCCCCGCCAGAATGTACTGGTGGAAATTTCGGGAGGCAAGTTCCGCGCCATCACAAATTACACGGCGGGTTTTGCCAAGCCTGCCGGCGCGGCTTTTATCGACCTTGGGGCGGAGACGTGCTTGCCCGGTCTTGTGGATTCCCACACGCACATCCTGTTGCAAGGCGACCAGAAGCCTGGGCAGTACGAAGAACAGATTCTGAAATGGTCGTTGCCCTACCGCACCATCATGGGGACGCAAGCGGCGCGCCGTGCTCTGGAGTATGGATTCACAACAATTCGTGACCTCGAAACCGAAGGCGCTTACTACGCGGATGTCTCCATTCGCGACGCCATCAAAGAAGGAGCTATTCCCGGGCCTCGAATGTTCGTCGTCACGCGCGCACTCAATGTGACCGGCGCCTACGCCATCGAGGGATATGATCCGGCTTGGACCTTCCCCCACGGCGTTCAGGTGGTGGATGGACCCGTCGAGTGCCGCAAAGCCGTCCGCGAACAGATTGCCAACGGAGCCGACTGGATCAAGGTTTACGCGGACCAGCGCGTAGCCACTGGAAATGGCGTGGTGCACAGCACGCCGACTTTTACGCCGGAAGAGTTCCACGCCATTGTAGATGAGACGCACCGCCAAAATCACAAGGTGGCTGCGCACGCTATGGGACTGGAAGGTGTGCATAACGCGTTGGAGGCGGGCGTGGATTCCATTGAGCATGGCGCCTACATTAGCGACGATGATTTGAAGACCATGGTGGCGCGTGGGGTTTGGTACGTACCGACCCTCTACATCTTTGTTTATGCTGATGAAATCCATCAGGCGGGCGGCTTTCCGGGATGGGAAGGTGGTGTGGGGATTCACGCCGAAACGTTCCGGCGGGCGCTGAAGGCGGGCGTGAAGATCGCATTCGGTACGGATGTGGGCGGCTTCGAATGGACCATCAACCCGGCGAACGAATTCCCACTGATGGTGGAGTACGGCATGACGCCCGCCCAAGCCCTGCGCGCGGCCACGGTTTCCGGGGCGGAATTGGAGGGCATGAAGGACCAACTCGGATCGGTAAAGCCCGGCAAGTTGGCAGACCTCGACGCCGTCACAGGTAGCCCCTTGAGCGATATCAAAGTTCTTGAAAATGTAAACTTCGTGATGAAAGAGGGGGTCATCTACAAGCAGCCAGACAAGCACTGATGCCAGGTGGGTGCGATTTGCCATTTATTGCATCCGGCCCAGCACATGATTGTTTTCGATACAGGACCGGACGGCGTATAATCAACCGCTTGTTGAAAGGGAAAACCATGGATCGCTCAACGGCGTGGGAACTTCTTTGCGAGTATACGAAAAACGAGAGCCTGCGGAAGCACGCGCTGGCGGTGGAAGCCTGCGTTCGCGCCTATGCCCGAAAGTTCGGCGAGGATGAGGAGAAGTGGAGCGTGGTTGGACTGATCCATGATTTCGATTACGAGATGTATCCCATCGCCCCTGACCACCCGATGAAGGGGAGCGAGATTCTGAAGGAAAAGGGAGTGTCGGAGGAAATACGCCGCGCCATCCTGGGTCACGCGAATTACAGCGGCGTTCCGCGCGACACGCTTCTAGCCAAAGTTCTCTTTGCCTGTGACGAGGTGGCCGGGTTCATTACTGCTTGTTCCCTGGTCCGGCCAGACCGGATTGCGAGCCTGGAAGCAAAGTCGGTGAAGAAGCGAATGAAAGATAAGGCTTTTGCCCGCTCCGTGAGCCGTGAGGACATTAGCCAAGGCGCGGAGGAGTTGGGTGTCCCGCTGGAGGAGCACATCTCCTTCTGCATCGTGGCAATGCGCGAAATTGCCGATCAATTAGGCCTGGAACCTGCCGTGGGGCACCATCGAGATCCAGCAAGCGCATAGTCTTCCCTGACTTCATCAAACCTGAATCCGCGGTGTCACAACGTAACTTGCTGAAGATAGGTGGGCACCGCCACGTTCCAGTTGAGCTCCTCCGTAATGCGCTGCCGCAATGCTTCGCTGGCCCGCGGCTCACCGTGCACCATAAATGTGCAGCCGGGGGCCTTGCTGAATCGCTTAAGCCAGGCGAGGATCTCGCCATAATCCGCATGGGCGCTCAAGTTTTCAATGGTCTCGATTCGAGCGCGCACATATACTTCGTGTCCGTACATCTTTATGACTTTGGCGCCTGACTGAATGGCGTGGCCCCGCGTTCCTGCCGCTTGGAATCCAACAAACAGAATGGTATTACGATGGTCCGGCAAGCAGCGCTCCAGATGGTGAAGTACGCGACCGCCTGTTGCCATGCCGCTGGCGGAAATGATAATCGTTGGGAAGTGCGCGTCGTTGAGCCGCTTCGACTGATCCACGGTTTTATCAAAGTGCAGGTTGGGTGGGGAGAACGGCTTGATTCCCTGCGCTTCCATGGCATCCAATTCCAGACTGTGGTCTTCCTTGTGTTTTTCGTAAAGGTGGGTAACATCGATCGCCATGGGGCTATCCACATGAATCGGCACTGAGTGTAATTTCTGGTCTTCAATCAATTCGCGGAACAGGTAGAGCAGTTCCTGCGTGCGTCCGATGGCGAAAGAAGGAATCACCACCGTTCCGCCATGGCTCGCGGTGCTTTCAACAATTGACGTCAGCCGCGACCCAATATCTTCCTTGGGATGCAACCGGTCACCGTAAGTTGATTCCAACAACATGTAATCAAATCCATCTTCAGGCACGGCTGGTTCAGGAATCACCAACTGCGGGAAGCGGCCCACGTCGCCGGAGAAGAGGATCCTTTTGGAAGTTCCATTTTCCTTTACTGTCACTTCAAGCATCCGCGCACCCAGGATGTGGCCGGCAAAAAAACTGCGAAGGGTAAAGTGTGGAGAAATCTCCACCGGTGACTGAGCGTTTATGGCGTGGATGTATTCCAGCGACTTGATAGCTTCCTCATAGGTGTATAGGGGTAAAGCGGGGGCGTGCTTGCTGAAGCCCTTCCGGTTCGCGAACTCCGCATCTTCTCCCTGAAGGTGGCCGGAATCCGGAAGCACGATTTTGGCGAGGTCCACGGTGGCCGCAGAAGCCAGAATCTGGCCGCGAAATCCGCCCTTAACCAGGCGTGGAATATAACCAACGTGGTCCAGATGGGCGTGCGTCAGAAGAAGCCAGTGAATACTCGACGGCGGCACAGGCAGAGGATTCCAGTTGCGCAGCCGCAGCTCCTTCTCGCCCTGAAACAGGCCGCAATCCACCATCAGGCGCTCTCCGCCTGCTTCGAGTAGATACTTTGAGCCGGTTACTGTACCCGTCGCGCCGAGGAAAGTTAGGGTAGACACTAGTTGTCCTCATACTTAGAGAGTTATAGCTCCGAGGTTTGGCTAAGAACATGGGCTCATTTGCCGACCAGAGGGCCCAGGAATACTATTGCCATACACACCATGACGATCACGAAGAAGAAACCGAGCACGACCATCAACGCATTGTTTCGCTCCGATCCGAAGATCTTCAGCACGCCCCGGGGCGGACGGTGTGCGTTTCGTTTGGCAACCCATCGGTCATACTTGCGCTTGCGGAAATGTGGAATTCGGATTCATCCCTCATCGAACCACCGGTGACTAAATCACCACAGACTCCTGATATTCGCCAAACACTTGTCGGAGGGTGTCGGAGATTTCCCCCACGGTAGCGTAAGCTTTGACCGCGTCGAGGATGGCGGGCAGCAGATTGCGGTCGGTACGCGCAGTCTCTTCCACGGCTTGGAGGGTTGATTTCACACGCGCGGCGTCGCGGCGGGCGCGCAGTCTCGTAAGACGCTCCACCTGGTTCTGCTCAATTTCGGTATCGATGCGCAGCAGGGGAGGCGTGGAACGCGTGTGGTCAACGTAGTGGTTAACACCCACGACGACGCGGTCACCCCGCTCTATGGCTTTCTGATATTCGTAGGCTGACTGTTGAATCTCCCTCTGCGGGTAGCCTGATTCGATGGCACGCACCATCCCACCCATAGCATCGATTTTTTCCAGGTACTCGTGGGCCTTGGTTTCAATTTCATCGGTGAGCTTTTCAATAACATAAGATCCGCCCACGGGATCAATTGTATTGGCCACCCCGCTTTCCGTAGCCAATATCTGCTGCGTCCGCAAAGCCACCAGCGCGGAGGCTTCAGTGGGCAGAGCCAACGCTTCATCACGAGCGTTGGTGTGCAACGATTGGGTTCCGCCCAACACCGCCGCCAGAGCTTGCAGGGTTACGCGCACGATGTTCACGTTGGGCTGCTGAGCAGTGAGGGTTGAGCCGGCGGTTTGCGTATGAAAGCGGAACATCCACGAGCGCGGGTCCTGGGCTTGGAAGCGCTCCCTCATGATACGTGCCCACAGGCGCCGCGCCGCGCGAAACTTACTGACCTCTTCCAACAGGTCGTTGTGTGCATTCAGGAAGAAGGAAAGGCGCGGGGCAAAATCATCCACTGATAGGCCCCGCTGTATTGCTGCTTCCACGTATGCGATGGCATTGGCCAGGGTGAATGCCACTTCCTGCACTGCGGTGGAGCCCGCTTCGCGAATGTGGTAGCCGCTGATGGAGATGGTGTTCCACTCCGGTGCGCGCTCGCGGCAAAAGGCGAAGATATCCGTCACGATGCGCAAGGCCGGGACGAGCGGATAAATATAGGTTCCGCGAGCGATGTATTCCTTCAGAATGTCATTCTGGACGGTCCCTGACAGCCGGGTGAGATCCGCGCCTTGTTTTTCCGCCACGGCGAAATAGAGCGCAAGTAAAATCGCTCCCGTGGCATTGATGGTCATGGAGGCGGAGACACGCTCAAGGGGGATTTCGGCGAAGAGCATTTCCATGTCTTCAAGCGAATCGATAGCCACGCCCACACGGCCGACCTCACCGCACGCCAGAGGATGGTCGGAATCCAAACCAATTTGCGTGGGAAGGTCGAACGCTACAGAGAGGCCGGTCTGCCCCTGCGAGAGCAGATAACGGTAGCGCGCATTCGATTCACGGGCTGAGCCGAAGCCCGCATACTGGCGCATCGTCCAGAGCCGGCTGCGGTAAAGTGATGGGTACACGCCGCGTGTATAGGGAAACTCACCCGGATAGCCGGATTGATCTTCGTAGTTCCAGCCGACAAGGTCCCGAGGACTATAGAACTGCTTGAGCTCCAACCCGGAACCTGTAGCGAATTTCGTTTTGAGTTCCTTGTGCTTTTGTGCCGCCATAGGACTAGAAGCTATTTCAAAACCCTG
>PLSX01000176.1 GCA_003165315.1 Acidobacteriota bacterium | reverse complement strand
TGTGGACGCCTGCCGCAATGCGGGCGCGACGGTGGCTTGGGGAGCATCGGCCGAATCTTTCCCCACTGGGAATCGGTCAATAGCCGCCCGTATTGCGCCATCCGCGCTCCCTCTGGCGTCAACTACCGTCGCAAGCCTCCCCTCGCAAGAAACGACTACCTCAATTCCACCCTGTTGTACTGGATTTTGAAATACCTTTTAATCCTGCCCACACTGGGATCGCTATTGAAAGAATTGCCCAGTTTTCCTATTCCTCTCAAACCGCTTCCCCCCTGTTTGTGTTATGGAAATGATCAACGGAAATCAAAGTGGCGACAGAACGAACCATCCAACCTACCATAGTCATTGGGGTGGTAAATTCGTCAAAAATAGCAAGCTGGTACAAGATTAATCCTTCAGGTCCTTTCAGGCAGACCGGCGGCTGATGTTATCTCGTCAATTCTCTTCCCGACTATGAGATCATGCCAGCACGAATCAACTCTGATCGATGCATAGTGAACAGATCCAAAAATGTGATCAAGGGCTGGCTGAGTTATGAGGCGACCTGCCACACTTCATATTTAGATGGGCCACTCCCATCCGGGGTTCACGAGCCTGAGGTTAAGGAGGACTGAAGATAAGATTTGGTGCATGTAAGCCGATGCGGGCAGCTTTATTTTCGTCTCTTTTTGTAAGCACTATCATCGAGGTGCCAAAATATTACCATCGAAAACCAATGCCGGCATTTGACCGCATTGGCATCGATGCTCTTGAAATTGCCGCATGGAAGGGCGCCGTACTCCTGGCGATTGCCTTCCACCAATCCGCCCTGCTCGGATGCGGGCAGGTGCCGATATGCTATATTTAAAGATTGAGCGCACAAACTTTCAAAACAATCTCGCAGGGGGACATCCGCTGGCTGGAATCGGTTCAATTGAGCAAATTTCCCTGGTTGGTGCATGCCTTCAGCACACGGAAGGGCGGGGTGAGCAAACCTCCCTGCGCCGGGTTAAACCTCGGTTTCACGGAGTCCGACCAGCGTGAGCGGGTGGAGCAGAATCGCCGCCTGTTTTTTCATCAGCTTGGCGGGAAGCATTTTACGCCAGCCACGGTGCGGCAGATTCATTCCGCGCACTCGTTCGTAATTGCTCGTGACGTCGCGGGAGAGTTGACCTATCACATGCCTGGTATTGAGGTTCCCGTTCCCTTATCGGCGAACCCGCCGGCAGGAGATGGGGTGATGACGGCGGAGCCTGGCATCCTTTTGACCATCCGAATTGCCGACTGCCTTCCAGTCCTGCTGGTTGATCCCCAGAAGCGCTTGGTGGCTGCTGTCCATGCGGGTTGGCGTGGCTCGCTGGACCGTGTGATTGAGAAAGCCGTGGGGGACATGCGGCGCGTGTTCGGTTCCGATCCGCAAAACCTGATTGCAGCACTGGGGCCATCGATTCGATCCTGCTGCTACGAAGTGGGTGAGGAGGTTGTGGAAGCATTTCATGGGAAATTTGCTGGTGCAGAAAGGTTTTTTCAGAACATCCCCGAACGCCCGATCTCACTGACTGACCGGCACACGATTCTCTTTCTCAGCGCCCACCCACCCGGCCACGCTCCTGAACATGTTCCCGCCGCGCGCCTCGATCTGATCGCCGTGGCGCAGAATCAGCTTGCCAGCGCCGGCGTTAAGCCCGCGAACGTTCTGGTTACTGACTACTGCACGGCGTGCCGCACCGACCTCTTCTTCTCCCATCGTCATGAAGGTGGAGTTACCGGACGGCAGGTCGCGGCAGTCGGAATCAGAAAAGCTGTGGCCAGTGCCTAGTGGTTAGTGGATGGTAGTGATTTGCAGGTGGTCATTTGAAAGGGGCTGTGCGCCGAGGTGTAGTAGATTACCCAATATTCGCCACTGCCTGTCCGCTCTCTGCCAGGCTGAGCTGCCCGCAGGCGGCGCTGATATCACGGCCGCGGGAAATGCGAATGAAGGTGGGAATGTTGCGGTCCATCAGGATCTTCTGGAATTCCAGCACGCGGTCGAACCGTGGAGCGCGATAGGGAAGGCCCGGGCCGCTATTGTAGGGAATCAGGTTTACCTTGGCGCGCAAGTCCTGCAGAAGGTCGGCCACGCGGCGCGCGTCGTCATCGGCATCGTTGAATCCTTCCAGCATCACATACTCAAACATCAAATGTTCCCACTGCCGCAGGGGATAGGCGCGGCAGACGCGTATCAAATCCGCCAGAGGGTATTTCTGGTTGATGGGCATCAGGGCGGTGCGCTGCTCGTCATTGGAAGCATTCAGAGAAATGGCCAGTTTGGGGCGAACTGGGGCCAGAGACATTTGCTTAATTCGAGGGAGAATGCCGACGGTGGAAACCGTGATGCGCCGCAAAGTGACGCCCACGCCCTTCGGATCTGCGAGAATCTCTACAGCTTTAAGCACCTGCGGCAGGTTCAACATGGGTTCGCCCATGCCCATAAAGACAAGATTCAGACGCGCGCCCCGCGGCACGTTCTGCCCCGCGGCCACCGCCAGAACCTGTCCAATGATTTCCCCCGCAGTCAGATTGCGCTTGGAGCCGAGCAAGGCAGTGAAGCAGAATTTGCAATCGACCGCGCAGCCCACCTGGCTGGATAAGCAGAGCGTGATGCGATCCTCCTCCGGCATGTAGACGGTTTCAACCAGATTGCCGTCGGCTAGGCGGAACAGATAGCGGATTGAGCCATCAAGGGAACAGAAATGACGCTCCGCCTGCGGATAGAAGATGCCGTACCCGGCCGCGACGAAATCACGGAACTCGTGGGCGAGATCGGTGAGACCGGCGAGATCGCGAACGCGGCGCGCGTAGATTCCGTGATAGAGCTGCCGCCCGCGGAATTTCGGCTGACCGGAGCTTACTGCGAATTTTTCCAACTCTTCCAGGTTAAGCCCCAGAAGATTGCCCTTATGTTCTGCCAATACCATTTTACGCCTATTTCATTCTAACGTGTCATGGCCATATTGACCATCACCCCGTGCCAGCGTTCAGAAAGAGTCATGTAGACCCCCTCTAGATTCAAAACCTCCCTCTGTTGAGCAAAAGTGAACAGACAATCTCATTGGGAAGATGTAAAATATGTAAAATGCACTAAATGTGCGGATGAGGTGACCAAGTCCTGTCCTGCATAAATTTGCGGGATTGAGGAGTTGGATTACCCAAGAAATGGACGGGAAATGAAAAACATCCTCTGGTGCCTGTCGGTCCTCGCCGTACTAATGACGGTTCCAGGAAATGCCACTGCCCAGGACGCAGATCCGCCCTCGCGTGTGGCCCGCATCGCGTATGTCTACGGCCCGGTTTCATTCGAACCAGCCAGCGTGGATACATGGTCCGACGCACCGCTGAATTACCCCATGACCACTGGAGACAACCTTTACACCGATGATGGGGCGCGGGCCGTGCTTCGGATTGGTCAGAATGCCATCCGCCTGAATTCGGACACCAACTTCCAGTTCGTAAATCTCAGTGATGAGGTGGTTCAGTGCAGCGTCAATGCCGGAAGTCTGAGCTTGCGCGTGCGGCACCTGTTCGATGGCGAATCCTGGGAAATTGATACGCCCAACGGCGCCGTCACTCTTCTGCGTGCGGGCGAATACCGAATCGACACCGATGCCTCCCGCAACGCGACGATGGTCACCGTCCGTCAAGGGGACATTGAAGTAACCGCCAATGACCAGAGCTTTCCGGTTCATTCCGGGCAGACAGCATACTTCGACAGTTCCGGCAACCCGCCCGACCTTCAAGATGCCAACGAACCTGACGATTTCGATTCGTTTGTCTCTGCGCGCGACCGCATGGAAGATGTTCCCCCACCCCAGTATGTTTCACCGGACATGGTGGGCTATGAAGATCTGAACGAAAACGGCGATTGGCACAACACGATGGAGTACGGTCCAGTGTGGACTCCGCGCGTGGCAGCGGGTTGGACGCCCTATCATCAAGGTTACTGGGCATGGGTTGAACCCTGGGGCTGGACTTGGGTGGATGATGAGCCTTGGGGGTTCGCGCCGTTTCACTATGGGCGCTGGGCTTATATCAACAACGGCTGGAGTTGGTGCCCGGGCGCGGTTTCAGAGCGTGTATATTATGCTCCGGCGTTAGTCGCTTTTGTAGGCGGAGGTGGCGCCGGTCTGGTGGGCTGGTTCCCGCTTGGTCCACGCGAGGCGTATTACCCCTCTTACCGCGTGTCGCAGGAATACGTTCGCCAAGTGAACGTGACAAACACGCGGATCGCCAACATCAACGTTACCAACATCAACATCACAAACATCAACTATGTAAATCGCAACGCCATGGTGGCAATGCCGCAGAATTCCTTCGCCTCGGCTCAATCTGTCCAGCGTGCCGGGGTTCACGTCACCGCCGATCAGATCCGCCAATCTCAGGTGGTAGGGGCTGCGCCTAAAGTCGCGCCACAACGTGAAAGTATCGTGGCGATTAAGAGTGGTCGATCAGTTGCCGCGCCTCCGGCCGCCATTGCCAGCAGATCCGTGGTCGCCAAATTACCTCCACCGCCACCTCCGGTTTCATTCGCGGCCAAGCAGCAGATACTTCAACAGCATCCGGGGACTCCGGTGGCGCCAGCCCAGTTGCAGACGTTGCGCGCACAGTCTCCCGAGCGGAACCAGGCGCCCGGACGCATGCAAGTCCAATCGATCAATGTGAATCAGGTTCGCCCGGTGGCGCCGAGCGTGCACCCCGGCCCCGCGCCAACGTTTGCCCAGCGCCCAGTCCAGCCCCAAGCTGGTCAGGCGAAGCCGGCAATAGATAATCCGCATCCCCAACCTAGTCCCTTTGCACGCCCACAAAATTTTCCGCCAGCCCGTGAGCAGGTTCGACCGGCGGCACCTGTGGTACCTCCGGTCCGCGAACAGATTCAACCGCCCGAGCGCCCGGCTCCTCCCGTTCGTGAACAGATTCAACCGTCTGCACCCGTGGTTCCACCGGTCCGCGAACAGATTCAACCGTCGCCGCGGCCGGAGCCTCCGGTCCATGAACCAGTTCAACCACCGGTGCGCCCGGCTCCCCCCGTGGTAAGAGAACCCACCCTCGCGCCACAGGTTCGTCCGCAGGCGCAGCCACCACACCCGGCGCCGCCCCCGCCGAATAAGCCGGCTCCGCCGAAGAAGGAAGAGAATAAACACGAAGAGAAGAAGCCCGAAGACAAGTAATTGTAACTTGGATCGGTGTCAATATTCGCTTGTGCCCATCACGGCCATCCTGGCCGTGATGGGCACAAGTGGGACGACCCCGCTACACCGCCCTTAAGATAGCCATCCCAAACAATGCTGGCGGAGCTGTGATAACCATTCGAATAGCTAACTACTTTTGAAAGCCGTATTTCGAAGCTCTATCCGCGCGTCCTCCGCAGTATTTCCATTGTCGCTTTTCCTGTTGAATTCTGATATAAGAACAAGACGCGCTAATCGGCGCCCGCACGGTTCAGTGCGGGGGATATCAGGCATCAGATATCCCTACCCCGACCAGACGAGAGCGTTAGCCAGCAGATTGGGAGGAGCCCTGCATGAATGGTGAGACTATGACGGCTATCGACGAATGCGTTGAAACATCGGCGTCCATCGATAGTGGCGTGGAAACAGCGGAATCCCGACAGGGGGTTTGCCCTCGGCTTCTAGGGATTGCTTTTGGAATATGCTGCTATGTGAGTTTTGCGGCATTTTATTTTTTTAGGCCTGGCAACCCCGTGGTTTCCCTTGGGCAAGCGCGCTTCACCGCTGATTCCCTCTTGGAATTATTTTTCACCATTCTTGCATTACCCTTTTTCGGATTAACGTATCTTTACGGAATCAGGCACCATCGAGAGAACCTGGATTTTTCCGTCCCGGACAGTGCCATTGACCTCCTGCTGGTAGCTGCAATCGTCTGGGTCGCCATTGGCAATGGCATTCATCTTACCGCCAAGCTTGACGAACAGATGGTTTCCCAGCTGACCGATCAACAGGTCGTGGGGCTCAGGGCTAATTTTCATTGGATCCGCCAAGTGGTGGGGCACGTTTTTCCCCACATTGGCTGGCAATTGTTATTCTGTGCTCTCATGCTGGGCCAACTCCGCCGACCCTATCTCGGCCGAGAGCACAAAACCGCGGTTCTATATTGTGGTTCCCTTTTTGGCCTCTTATTCGCCCACGGCGCCATTGCCGGCGCTTGCACTCACATCGGATTTGTCCTGACAGCAATCTCCTGCCTCGGCTTTTCCTATCTGCTACGTAAATCGGGGTTACAGGCCGGGGAAGTTCCGGTTATCAAATTCTTTTTTTCCAGCCAGGTTACATTTCTACTGGTCGTGACCATCTACTGGGTGGTCTTTCACAGCCCCGCGATCTGATGAGTGGACGGAGATGGTCGCGCGCTCATCCAGGGTTGCTACGGTTGCATGGCAGAATCCCATGACAACCTGAGATGCCCGGAGCGCAAGCAAATGTAAGCTCAATTGCCCCGGATCATCATTTCATGCGGATCGTTCTCTTCTCAGAAGCCTACGCGCCCCAGGTGAATGGGGTGGTGAGAACCCAGATTGAGCTTGTCCGCTATCTGCGCTCACGCGGGCACCAGATTCTCCTGGGAGTTCCTCACCACAAATCGAATCCGCCAAAGGACGACGTGGTGGCGTTTAAGGCCGTTCCCTTTCCCCTCTATCCGGAAATGCCCATTATCCTGCCCCACTGGAGATTTCACCGCCAGGAATTTACGCGAGTGGAAGCCTTCAAGCCAGACCTGGTTCACTTGATGAGCCCCGGCGTACTTGCTTATTTTGGGCAGCTCTGGGCAAGACGGCACGGGTGCCACGTGGTAGGGTCCTATGAAACCGATATCACCCGCTATCTGCACTACTATGGATTTGGCCTCTTTGAGCCACAACTCTGGCAATATCTCCGCTGGCTCTACAACCACTGTCAACAAACTTATGTACCGTCCCGGGTGACAAAGGATCAGTTGATCAAAGCCGGCATTCACGATGTTCGGGTGTTTGAGCGCGGTGTAGACTGCGAGCAATTCCATCCCGGCAAGCGCAGCGAAATGGTTCGAAAATCATTCGGAGTTGAACCAGGCGGCGCGCTGGTACTATATGCGGGCAGGCTTTCGAAGGAAAAAAGCTTGGAGGTTTTGTTGAACGCCTTCATGCGGCTGGCAAGTGAGTATCCCAAAGCTCGATTGGTAATAGCCGGAGAGGGGCCTTACCGGCGGGCACTGGTGAAATCCTTCAAAAGCCCCGCTATAACCTTCACAAGCTGGAAACGTGGCGAAGAACTGGCGGGGCTGTTTGCTTCCGCGGATGTCTTTGCTCTCCCGTCTTCCACCGAAACGCTGAGTTTGGTTTCGCTGGAGTCGATGGCTTCCGGTGTTCCCGTCCTGGCGATGAATGCCGGCGGAGTGCGCGACATCGTTGGACACGAGAGTACCGGGCTGTTGGCAAATTCTGAGCCGGAATTTGAGGTGGACCTGCGACGCTTGCTTGATGATGTGGACTTGCGCGTCCGCTTGGGACAGAAGGGCCGTAGTTACGCGGAAAGTAAGTCGTGGACTCATGCGTGTGAGGGTCTGGAACAGAACTACCTTGAGGCCCTGGCACAAAAGCTGGAGAATGCGTAGGCTAAGGACCTGCGGTTGTCAGCCGGGAATAGGGCCTCTGTAGTGTTCCCACATTTTCGGGGCCAAGGCTGTATTTTTATCCCTTCGCCCGCTCCCTTTGGGCTTCTATTGCCGTCGGGCCATGTTATTCCCCCCTGAAGTCGGCATCCGCGCTTCCTTCGGGATGATTATTCCCTGCGGGTTCCTGTAGGTCCGGACGACCAACGATTCATCTTTCCATTCCAAAGTGGTTGCGCCTTCGATGTCAGTATGGATAACGAGGGGGCCGGAGGTTTGCCTGATTGCCAAGGATTCTGGCTTTGGTAGGTCCTCTCTGACTTGGGACAGGCTCCCGGAGCCAATAATTCTGACGATAGGATCGACACGCATGGGGAAACCCGGATTCGTTAACTCCTTGACCCGCTGATACACGCCCCAAAGCATTGGGCTTTCCAATGTTTCACCAAATGTAACCAGACGCCTTTGTGCATTGCCGTCCTCATCTTCAGCCAGCAGGAAGCCCATTCTGTCCACCTTGATTTGCATTGCCAACGATTCGTTGATACCGCTGGCATAATCGGGCCCGATCATGTGAACCGAAGCCTTGCTCAAGGGAAACTCATCGCCCTCCATTAGAGTTCGAGTCTGAATCCCGTGTTTGGCCACAGTCATCAAAAGGGTCGCGTACTCCGGGGTTTCAGTTTCGGGTACATACCAGAGTTCACCCACGCGGAAGTTTTCAAGAATCGCCTTGATACCACCAAGGTTGTCCGCGGTCGCGTTGGTCAGGGCGACCACATCGATTTGCTTAATGCCGCGCGACCACAGGTAGGGCGACACAATATCCTCGCCCGCATCCCAGTGCCGGGTTTGCAGGCCACTCTGGCGCGGTGACCAAGTGCGGCTGCCTCCCGCATTCACCAACATTGTGGCGCCCCCTGGAAGCACAACAAACAGCGCTTCTCCCTGGCCACAATCAAGCGCAGTCAATTCCAGGACGCCTTGCGGCAGACGTGGCGGAAAGGGATCCACTGCCACCAGGCCCACAAAAACCGCACAAACCACCAGCGCCACACCAACCCACTGCCGCGCAAATCGGAGTGCCAGCCCGGCAAACACAAACGCTGCGCAGAATCCGCACTCCACCCACAGTGGCGGCGCCGGTAGTCGATACGAAAGCCATGCTGCCAACCCTGGCAGGTGCGTCATGTCAAAGAGCAGAGCCATTACCAGGCTTAAGCCCTTGGCCGGCCACGTCGCTGCCGCCGGTGACGCGACGCTTAACAAATTGATGGGCAAGCCAAGTGCGAGGAGCAGCGTCATCACCGGAATCGCCACGGCATTTAATCCCACTCCCGCAAAGGTGACCCGGTGAAAAGTTTCCACCATCGGTAGCATTAAGCCCAATTGCAGGATGGCGGAGAAGATCACCATATTGGCTACCCAAACTGCAATCCGCACGGGGAAAACGACTAAATTGCGTGAGAGGGCGGGGAAATGGTCGAAGATATTCGCGCGGCGGCGCAGAGCATAAACCAGGGCCCGCAGATCCAACCGCGTCTGGGCAAGTCGAGGCGAAAAGTGGTCGTCAAGCAGGACATCGTCGAGTCGCCGCAGAGCGTGCCGACAAGGCTCTGTGGTGCGCTCCAGAATCGGCATGGCAACACCCACAATCAGCAACGCCGCCGAAAAGGAAAGCTGAAACCCCGACTCAATCAGCCACGCCGGGCGAAAATACAGAAGAATCAACGCCACGCCGCCCAATGAATTCAAGGAGGAATGGCCCCGATCCACGATGCGTGCAAGGAGGTATAGTGCGATCATCAGCGTGGCCCTTAGTGTCGGCGCGCGCTGCTCCACCAAACACCCATATAGCACAAGAAAACCGAGCACTATCAATGCGCGCGCAATCCGTCGGAATCCCACCCATCGCAGCAAAAACTCCACCATCAACGTAAGCAAACCAATGTGCAGACCCGCGATCACCAATAGGTGATAGAGGCCCGTCTTGCGAAAATCGTCAATTGTGGTGGAATCGAGCGCCTCCCTGTCCCCCCACAAGACGGCCTTCAGCACTGCGCCATTGCGCCCCTCGGCTGACCACGGTGGATAGATGTCATCGATGCCACGAAGCAATCGCTGGCGCGCGTGCTCCACCAACTCGGCGAATTGGTAACCCCTGGCGTGGCCCACTTTTTCCACCAACCTCGGATTCCTGACCGTTCCCATCCAGTAGACGTCTTCGATGTCTTCCATCCAATTGCGGAAGTCGAAGCCACCGGGGTTCTGATAGATGTGTGGCGGCCGCAGACGGGTGAGGGTTTGAATCTCATCACCAAATTGGATTTCATGCGGGCTGCCACTTGGATCATCCCTATAATCGAAGCCCTGCACCCGCAGGCGGATCTTCCCAGTGACTGAATAGGCATGGTTGCGCAGCTCGATGCGTTGTGCCTCAACGTCGAATTGCATTCCGTATCCGGTGCGATAAGGAGTGGAGATCACATTTCCTTTCAGCCGTACAGGTTCCTCCAGGTCAATGCCCAATGTTTCGAGATAACGGACGTGGTTGAGCGGAAAACGCTGCTCCCATCGGCGCGCTGCCGCCACTCCAGTAAGCGTCATACTGGGGAGCACCAACAGCACCGCGGTACGTCCCCAGTCCGCGCGCAGCAGGATAAGCCCAATCAAGATGCAGACAGCCGAGCCGGCAAGGAACCAGTGGATTCCCACAGTAGGGCGAAACGAATGCGCCCAAACAATTCCCAATGCGAAACTGGCCGCCAGCACCGCCAAAGGTGACTTGAAGCTGGCCACAGGCGGGTGTTGGGGCGATAGGTCAGGCAAGGTATTGCCTCCCGCGGGGTTGGCGAAACCCCATCATTGGCCGGCGTTGTCCCGAAATGGAACCGTTAGTTCCCAGGAGTTCCACGAATCGTTCCCGAGGTGCGGGGTTCGCCTTGCAGGGAAGCTATGCGATTGAATCAATGCAAGTTGCGAGGTGGGAGAAGTTTCTACCTCCAGCCACGCCCACCGCCGCACCACGGTGAGTTTTAGGCACGTTCCTGGCCAATTCGAGTGAGCCGGGCGATGGATTCAATGTGGTAGGTCTGAGGGAAGAAATCGAACAGTTCCAAACTGTCGAGTTGGTAGCCGTGTTTAAGTAAGAAGCCCAAGTCACGAGCCAGGGTGGGGGGGCTGCAAGAAACATAGTGCAAACGCTTGGGCCGAAGCGCCAGGAGAAGCTGTAGAGTTTCGGTGCCCACGCCGGCGCGGGGCGGGTCCAGGACAACCAAATCGGGGTCCATCTGGGCGCTGCGCCTCAGGTAGTCAAATGTTGTTCCCGCTATGGCGCGAACTTTCCTGCCGGGTACGGTGCGAGCATTGGCGGCGAGGTTCGCCGTGGCTTGCGGAGCGACTTCCACCGCCATCACTTGTTCAAACCGCTTCGACAAGGGAAGGGTGAAGAGTCCCACGCCGGCATAAAGGTCGAGCGCTACCGCGCCGGACATGTCTGCCGTTACGGATGTCACAAATTCAGGGAGCAGATATCGTGCACTTTGGAAAAAGGCAGTGGGCCCGACACGGTAAGGAAATTCTCCCACACGATAGGTAAGGTAAGGCTCGCCAAAAATCTTCAGGCTTTCATCACGCGCGATGGCGACGGTCGAAACGCCGTCAAGTTCCGCCAATAGCTTGCCGGCCAGGGCTTCCACCTCGTCCTCAAGCCAGCTTCCGGTAAGCGTGAGCATGACCTTTTCGTCACGATCATCGGCCAATAACTCCAGCTCAGTCCCGGTTGCCAGGTCGGTAATCCACGGCTGGGTGCGTAAAACGGATAGAAGTGCGTTCAGTCGAGGGGAAAGAATTGGACAAGCGTCGATGGAAACCAGTCGGTTGGACTCCGCTTCGAAAAAGCCCAGTGCCAGCGCGCCATCTTGCAACTTGCCAATTTTCAATTGGGCCTGATTGCGATAATTCCATGCGGGGCCGGAATGTGTGGTGATGGGATCGTCCCATTTCACCTGGCCCAAACGGCGCAGGGTTTCGCGTAGGATTTCGGTCTTTATCCCTAACTGTGCGTCGGGGGAAAGATGCTGGTATTGGCAGCCTCCACAGCGGCTGAAATAGGGACATTGGGGCTCGATACGTTCGGGCGAAGGCTGAAGAATGCGCAGTGGGCGGGCATGGATGACCCCCTTTTGCCGGCGAACTTCTTCCACTAATGCGCGCTCGCCGGGCAGAACAAGCGGGGCGAAAATCGTGTGCCCGGTATGGAAGCCCAGTGCTTCGCCGCCGTAAACCAACTTAACTGGTGAAAATTCAAAGGGTGAGGGCATGGATTATTGTTTTGAGTTCGTCTGAGACACACGCTGAACGTCGTCGACCAGCTTCCAGAAAGCTCCATAGATGGCATTGCGGCGCTGGACGGGGAGAGATTCATCAACCGGCTCCACCGTCTGCCCCGTCAGGGAGTTGCTGAGCGGGGCCGCTTCAATTTCATAGAGCACTTCGGAAGACTCGGGCGGCGACACTCGAAGCACGACTCGGATTTTGTAAAATTCCTCCTGTGCGGGACCATTGCCCGGAGTTGGTGAGCCAACTTGCACTTCATTCACTGGGTAGTACTGGCTGAACTCTACCCTTACCACCACGTCTGGAGAGCCTGCTGAACAATCGGAGACGCGCGCCCACAGCAGTTTGCTGAGGAGCTTCTTCGGCTTGCTCTCAGCATTCACAAAATTGGTAAGGTCAAGCGCCTCGTCGCCAGCAAGTCCGGTGGAGTCCACGCAGTAACTATGAATCTGGGAAAACGCCGCCAGATCAGAGATTTTGCCTGCGGGCTTCTTTGCGGCAGCCCCTGCGGTAAAGAGTATCACCGAAAGGAGGAGAGTCAGAAGGGTCCGCATTCTCATGGGTTCACCCTATGAAACACCAGCCACATTGTAGCACGCTAACCGATTCCGGCTGTGAGGCACAGGGACTAAACCGATAACTACATATAAAACAGGCTCAGTCGCGGAATCTTGTGGTGCTCCAGCAGACGGTTTTTGAGGAATCGCCTTTCCAACAAATCCACCTCAGACGCCGGCATCTTACGGCGGAACGTGGCCAGGCCTCGATCCACTTCTTCGCGCAAATGCGCGAGGACTTCCACGGGCGTGCCGCGCTGGAGCGAGGCGTTCAGCTTTTCATCCAGCGCTGTCAGGACTCTTTCGGTCTCTTCCAAGTCACCCGCGGGTTGCGCACGCGTTGAGAGTGCATTGAGAGTGGTGGCCGTCTCTGCCAACTCGTCCGCCAAGACCTGTTTTCCTTCTTCACGAGCGTGCTTTCCTGCTCCTTCCACCGCTTCCGCACAACGGGCGAGGAAACGTGAAATCTCATCCGTTGAAAACGGCGCTTCCTCTGCCGTTTTGGCAGCCTCTTTCGTGCCAGCCGGAGTGGCGCCACTTTGTGCAATCATAGCGCGACTCTCTTCGACGGCGCGGAAAACCTCCTGCGAGCAATACGCGAGGGTATTCACCTTGCGATAGCTACGTTTTCCCGTTTTGAATTTTTCAAACGAGCGTTCGATCCCCGCCAGCACCGCTTCCAGGGGGAAACCTTGCTCTTTCCATGACTCCACCAGTGCCCAATCGAGGGGAGAAAGCAAGACGGGTTCCGAGCGGCACTTGCGGAATTGCTCCTCGATTTCGGTGAAGTAGTTGAAGTAAGTTTCCAAGTTAAGTCCAAGAGTCTGTTGCCACGGAGATAGATTTGCTGGAAGCCCTCCCGCCTTCCAGTCCCAAAGGAACCAGATTACCGCGATACCTGATACCTGGCACCTGATACCTACTTTCTGCGCGGGGCGGCTTGATTTCTATGATAGATAATGCGCAGGCCATCCAGCGTCAGGGAAGAGTCGAGGGTGGGCTTGTATTTGGAAGCGCCCGCGATCATTGGCGCTTGGCCACCGGTGGCGATTACTTTGGTCTGCTTTCCCAAGACCGAGCACATGCGGCCAAGCATGCCGTCCACCGCGTCCACGACTCCATAGAAAAGGCCGGACTGTATATTGCTAATCGTGTTGGTGCCAATCACGCGGTCGGGCTCGCGAAATTCCACGCGCGGCAGCTTGGCTGTTCGGTGAAAAAGTGCGTCTGCGATGATGCCGATTCCCGGCATGATGACTCCACCCAGGTATTCACCCTTTTGTGAAACGCAATCAAAGGTGATCGCCGTGCCAAAATCCATCACAATGCACGGGCCGCCATATTTCT
This sequence comes from Acidobacteriota bacterium, assembly GCA_003165315.1. Taxonomy (GTDB): domain Bacteria; phylum Acidobacteriota; class Terriglobia; order UBA7540; family UBA7540; genus Bog-366. Next base: position 2,023 of record PLSX01000176.1, on the reverse strand, counting down.
CAAAGGCCGCCACAGAGTCGGCGATGCGGTCGGCCCCCACCTCTTGTGGAGTCTCCACCAGAATTGCCATTCCCGTGCGCGTTCCCGGTCCGAGAAACACGGGTTCCATTTTGAAGTATTTCTTGGCCATTTCCGCCAACACAAAATTCATGGGCGGCACCACACTGGCGATCATGATTCCATTGATGTCAGTTGCCGATAGCTTCTCCAGGGCGAAAAGGTTGTGGATTACGACTCCGTATTCGTCCGCCGTCTGCTCCCGGCTGGTCGCCAATCGCCAAAGCGCCCGCAAAGTCTCCCCTTCATAGAGACCCAGAACAGTGTTGGTATTGCCGACGTCAATCACGAGAATCGTGGAATTGGGGGTTTCCATGGATGTTTCCAAGTGTGGTTCATTGCTAGACCGCTCCGGTCTCTTGTTAGAAACGGTGAGCAGCATTTATCTCCCCGTGTGGATTGCACCTGCGCCACGAAAATCTTACCACGCGACCTGGCCCACAAGCCAAGTGGGATTTAAGAAGGGGTCTTGGACGTGTACCGTGCGACGGATAGTTTCCAGCGAGGCGACACTGCCAAGTGTTATCAATAATATAGTGGCTTCGCTCTGGTTTTGCGTAACCCCTTTTTTTTATCAACTAATGAGGAGAGCCCTTTCTTGCCTTTTTTTTCAATCAACTATGAGGAGCAACCTTCATCTTCTGCTGGAAACCAGTGTCCAGTGTTCAGTGGGTGGGGATGGGCAATCAGTGGGTTCTGGCTCCTGCCCACCTTGAAACACTGGCAATGGACGACGGACAAATGGCAGCTTATGTGTGCCCCATTTTTGCGCCCGAGTGTTCCCGGCATTGATAGGCTAGGCATAATTTGCTTCCGGGCGCGCCTAACGGCTAAACCCCTGTGTTTTCATGAACATCTTGGCAAGCGGCGGGTAAGTAGCTTTGTTTTCATAAACATCTTGGCAAGGCATTTCTCGGACATTTTTTCTACATGTGTTTTCAATAACTTGGTGCCTTTGACCCCCAAAAATTCCACCTTTTTTTTCGCGAGCCGTTTCCGTTTTTGAATCCAATAAATTATTTATTTTCAATGACATGGATTTCTGGACGATTCTTCAGCATTCCGACTAACCCCTTTTGTTTCTGGTACATCTTGGTAAGCACTCTCCGTTTTTCTCTCGCACCCTCAAGCCCTCTCATAAGTCCTTTTCTAGGAATCAGATAAAATTTATGACGTTTTGTCCCAAAACGCTAACCCCCAGTGTTTTCTATGAAATCTTGGCAAGCCATGATTTCTTCCTCAGGCTAGTTGCGCGAAAATTAAGGGGATGGGGGGGGATTTGCGGGCGGTTTGTGCGGTTCGCCACACGGCGCCAACCCTCACCCTGAGGCGAACGATCGCCTCACCTAGAGTGTACACCTGGGTATTAGCTTTGTCAACTAAAAACGAGGCTATAATTTTCGACCTACTGGCCGGAACGGATTCCCGGCGGGCACATTCCCGACCGGCGCTATCTCGACCCAGGCTTGTCCAAAATAGGGGAGTGACTTACTTGACTCACCCGCGGCCCCGGTAGTAGCACCGACCTTGAGGTCGGCATGAGCTCCGGCGTGCCGGCCCAGGTCGGTAGTAGGGCCGAACAGCGTTCGGCTGGCCCAGCGCTGCTGGGCCCTACAGATGCTGACCTCAAGGTCAGCGCCACCTTACCTGCACGGGTGAGCCAAGTAATTCGTTGCCCAAAAGTGATCCAATTGAGGCTCAACTTTTGACCGCAAACTGATGATAAACTTAGTGGTGAAGTGTGCCTTGCCGGCCCAATTCCGCCCCCCCCTTATATGGGGTATCGGCACTTTTTGATCAATGCGTGAACCAGATGCGATCCTACTCAGCCGCAACTTTTGCTGGAAAACCGAACCTGACATCGCCCCCACGAGGCTCGGGGAACGATTGGGCGTGGCGCCAAGCCCATGGCTCGTGCCATGGGCTACAGGACCACGCCCGCTTCGCGGGCTCCCCGCATCGCCGG
>PLSX01000167.1 GCA_003165315.1 Acidobacteriota bacterium | reverse complement strand
TTGCCCGCATCCTTGGTGGCCTGGCGCTGGGCATCATTGAAGTAAGCCGGCACCGTGATGACTGCCTGGGTGACTTTTTCACCGAGATGCTGCTCTGCCGCGTCCTTCATCTTCTGCAAGATGATGGCCGAGATCTCCGGCGGCGGGTACTCCTTGCCCTGGGCTTCCACACGCACGTCGCCGTTGGGGCCCGCGACCACCTTATAGGACACCGTCTTGATTTCGTTCTGAACCTCACTAAAGCGGCGCCCCATAAACCGCTTAATGGAATAAATCGTGTTGTCGGGGTTGGTGATCGATTGCCGCTTCGCCACCGTGCCCACCAGGCGCTCCCCTGTCTTGGTGAATCCAACCACCGATGGAGTGGTGCGGCCACCCTCGGGATTGGTGATTACCGTGGGCTCGCCACCTTCCATAACTGCCACCACTGAATTTGTCGTGCCAAGGTCAATTCCAATAATCTTGCCCATAACGTTAACCGCCTCCTTCTTAATCGAAAAATGAGTGCAGACTCGCTTCAATCGTCTTACCAGGAGCTAACTAAGCCCAGCTTCCCCATTAGTCGATGGTTAGAATATATGTTGAGCGTATCGTTGTCAACATAAATTTTTGTAATGATTTAAAGTTCATGTTTTTAATGACATAGTGTCTGTATTTTGGGCTGGAGGTGTCGGTCCGCCTCGGTCTATTGCGTGCATGTTCGGGCTATCCCGAATGATTAGCTTCCGGGACTTCCCCCGAGTTATGCCGGCTTTCGCCGCTATACTCCGACTTATTCGCCCAGAACACCCTGCCCGGGGATTGGTAGGTGCAAAACTACCCGGATTCAGTCTATTCTGGATGTTTGGGAGGAAACCATGCCAAGGAAGACCCGTCAACCGGAATACACGTCCGAACACGCCCGCGGAGGCGTTCGCGCCGAGCTGCCCGAAATCGAAACCTGGGATAATCAGTACCACGGTTACGAGATCACCATCACCATTCCGGAATACACCTGCATCTGCCCGCGCACAGGCCTGCCGGATTTTGGAACCATCACAATTCACTATCTTCCAAACAAGCTCTGCCTGGAGCTGAAGTCGCTGAAGGCATACATTGTGGCCTTCCGCAACATCGGGATCTTCAATGAGAACGCCGTAAATCGCATCCTGGACGATGTGGCACGCGCCTGCAAACCAAAGTGGGCCGTGGTGAAAGGCGAGTTCTCGGCCCGCGGCGGGATGCGCACGTTGGTGGAAGCCCGCCATCCGCGAAAGAGGTAGCTCGGCATGGGGCTTTGCGCAAGGTGTTGGCGGAGAGCAGCCTCTACTAGCTTCAAGTGGCCCACTGCTGTCAACTGGCTGCTTCGGAAGCCTGGGTGAAATTCCTATCGCTACTTTCATCAGTTTGTAACCATCAACCTCTCCAGCGCTGGTAAAATGGTGCCTGCGGGCTTCTACTAATACCTGCAAGGTCTCACCTGGAGGTTCCAATGGACTCGGCAGCGACCAGCACTATTCCTTCATCCATTCCAGAGAATGTCCTCTCTGCAGACGAACTCCGCCTGATGGACGCCTACTGGCGGGCGGCGAATTACCTTTCGGTCGGGCAGATCTATTTGATGGACAACCCTCTGCTCAAAGAACCTCTTAAAATCGAGCATGTCAAGCCGCGCCTCTTGGGCCACTGGGGCACAACGCCGGGGCTCAATTTCATCTATGTCCATTTGAACCGCCTGATCAAAAAGCACGAGCTGAACATGATTTACGTTACCGGCCCCGGGCATGGCGGTCCGGGCCTGGTGGCGAACACCTATCTGGAAGGCACATACAGCGAAGTCTACCCGAACATTCCGCAAAACGCCGCGGGCATTCAGCGACTTTTCAAGCAGTTTTCTTTTCCGGGTGGAATTCCCAGCCACGTCGCGCCGGAAACTCCGGGCTCGATCCACGAGGGAGGGGAGTTGGGCTACGCGGTTGCGCACGCGTATGGGGCGGCATTCGACAATCCGGACCTGATTGTGGCGTGCGTGGTGGGCGATGGGGAAGCGGAGACGGGACCGCTTGCGGCCAGTTGGCATTCCAACAAATTCCTGAATCCAGTGCGTGACGGTGCCGTGCTGCCCATCCTGCACCTGAACGGTTACAAGATTTCGAACCCTACCATCCTCGCCCGGATCACCAAGGAAGAGCTGACGAGTCTCTTCATCGGCTACGGTTACAAGCCCTATTTCGTGGAAGGCCATGACCCTGAGCCTCTGCACCAGCAAATGACGGCGACTCTTGAAGCGGCGCTGGCGGATATTCGAGCGATCCAGCAGGATGCACGCGCAAACGGCTTCCACACGCGGCCGCGCTGGCCGATGATCATCATGCGCACGCCCAAGGGCTGGACAGGACCGAAATTCGTGGACGGCAAACCCGTGGAAAACTCCTTCCGCTCGCATCAAGTTCCCCTGGCTGACCTAGCCACACATCCCGACCGATTGAAGATGCTGGAAGAATGGATGAAGAGCTACAAGGCGGAAGAGCTCTTTGACCCCACCGGCAAGTTGAAGCCGGAAATCGCCGAGCTTGCGCCCAAGGGCACTCGGCGCATGGGCGCGAATCCCATCGCCAACGGCGGCATCCTGCTGCGCGATCTCGTGATGCCGGACTTCCGTGACTACGCCATCAAGGTTCCGCATCCCGGCGGCACGCAAGCTGAAGCCACTCGCACCATGGGACGCTTTCTGCGCGACGTGATGAAGCTGAACGGCGAGGCCCGCAATTTCCGCGTGGTTGGGCCGGATGAAACGGAGTCCAATCGTTTGGGCGATCTGTTTGAAGTGACCAACCGCGTTTCCACCGCAGAGATCCTTCCCACCGACGATCACCTTACCGCCGATGGACGCGTCATGGAGGTCTTGAGCGAGCACATGTGCCAGGGCTGGCNNAATCAGCACGCCAAGTGGCTGAAGGTGACGCGGCAGATTCCGTGGCGGCGCCCCATAGCATCGCTCAACTATCTGCTCACTTCGTTGGTCTGGCGGCAGGACCACAATGGCTTCAGCCACCAGGACCCGGGCTTTATCGATCACGTGGTGAACAAGAAGGCTGACATCGTGCGCGTCTACCTGCCTCCTGATGCCAACACGCTGCTTTCTGTTACCGATCACTGCCTGCGTAGCCGTCATTATGTGAACGTGATTGTGGCGGGCAAACAACCCGCGCCACAGTGGCTCTCCATGGATGCGGCGATTGCGCACTGCACAGCGGGCATTGGCATTTGGGACTGGGCTTCGAACGATGAGGGCTCGGAACCCGATGTGGTGATGGCCTGCTCGGGCGATGTGCCGACGCTGGAAACGCTCGCTGCCGTCTCCCTGCTGCGCCAGACTGCTCCCGACCTGAAGATTCGCGTCATCAATGTGGTAGACCTGATGACCTTGCAGCCCGCGAGCGAACATCCGCACGGGCTCTCCGATCGCAACTTCGATCTGCTCTTCACCACCGACAAACCCATCGTCTTCGCCTTCCACGGATACCCTTGGCTGATTCACCGGCTGACCTATCGGCGCAATAACCACGTCAATCTGCACGTGCGCGGGTACAAGGAGGAAGGCACCACCACCACGCCGTTCGATATGACGGTGATGAATGAGATCGACCGCTTCCACCTGGCCATGGACGTTTACGACCGCGTGCCACGTCTGCGCAACGTGGCCGCGCTCTCCAAACAGCGCCTGCATGCCCGGCTGATTGAACATAAACAGTACATCCAGCGAGCCGGCGAAGACATGCCGGAGATTCGTGATTGGAAGTGGCCGTTCTAGGGAATCGGGTCGTCGATGCAATGGGTGATAGACGGATTTCCGATCAGCGAGTCACTCGCGGTTAAGTTGGGGAAGTGTCGGCCCTTGATACCCGAATCGGCGGAAGTAATTCCCAACTACGTTCCAAACGACACGCAATTCGACGCAAATTACTCACAATTTACCGGAAATGTCCGCTGCTTGGGCTCAATTCGACACAAAATATCCGTCAATTAGGCTCATTTCGACGTAAATGTCCGACAATTGACATGACATTTTGTCTGTGTCTTGTTTGTTTTCATATATTTAGTGGCTTTGATCGTCGAAAAGAGAATTCTTCTTTTTCGAGGCGCCCTGCGATTGGACTACTTGTCTGGTTTCCGGAGCTATACCGGTTTTGGCTTGACGAAAGAGCTGGACTAAATCGGCCAACAACGGGTGCGCGGATTGTTCCGGAGTGAGGACCGCCCCGGCGGTCCGGTCAACGGCACTGGGCGGGGCGCAGAGCAGGGTCCTGATGAGATTGTGATAAAGAGGCGACCGGCTGCCCTGGCGCAGAGCGTTCATGCGCACCTGCGCCTTGCCTCGCGGCGTGCGCGGGCCGGTGGGTTTTTGGGCATTGCGGCGGTTGGCTTCAATCCGGGCCGGAGACATCTTGAGGGGCTTGCTCAATGACATGGCGGCACCTGCATGAACAACCCCGTAAGACTACATTAATAGACTAGATTTGTCAAGAGACAAAGTGTAGGAGTACTTGGGATTGTTGCTAAGGCGGCGAGTCCTTCCGTCGGCAGGCGAAGCAAATGGCGGCGTCAGATCAGGCAGGGACAGATTTTCCCAACACGAGTGCGCAGGGTTCCACTCCTCCATCAAACAGCCCCAGATGCGATCGTGATATTCAATGAGCGCTTTACTTGAACGGGGCTCTGAAGCCCATGGCTCTGCCGGGGATCGAGGTGGAGAACGATGGGGACGGGCGTCTCCAACTGGTAGTTGATGCCGTTTGGTTGCCGGCTCCAATGGACTTGAATCACTCCCTGCCCGCCAGGCAGCGGGACGCTCCCTTTCGCAGACGGCAATCCGCCGGGCTGAAGGCTCAGGGCAAAATTGAGCGTGGCGAGGTCGAACCTGGGATCGAGGCCCAGAACGTAGCGCGAAAGCTGCCACGTGGGACACCCGGACCATTGATGGCAATGGCTCCATCGCGGATCGAAGACCTCCAGCCACGTGGTGTGCCCATCCTGAAGCGCCCATCCCCACGCCTTCCGGTAGATATCAAGAACGAAGTTCATTTCACCGCGCGAGATTAACTCCGGCATGGTGAAATGGGCGAAATAGGGCGTGAACAAACGCGGGTTGGCGGCGGCGGGGTCGCTTAATCGCGGCGCTTCCGGATCAAGAGGGAAGCATGAAAGGATATGGCGTTTGATGGCCGCAACGGCTTCCCGCTCCCGGGCGCCAGCGAATAGTTGAAGCCGCAATCCCAGGACCGCCCGTTGCAACCCAATCACATTCCAAGGGTCAGGCCCCGATAAGGCGTTATCGAACCACTTTGTCAGCGTGGCGGCCAACTGCGAGGCCAGATTCGCGTATCGATCGCCTTGGGTTGAGTCCCCCAAGACCTGGCACCACTTCACCATGCTGCGGACGGCGGCGAGGAAGTGCAAATTGACCGCAATGTCCACTTCACCCTGATTCCGCACATAACCCCAGTCTACAAAACCCGACCCAATTTCGTTCGTGACGCCCTGGGGCGTTAGCCGGCGTTCGAAAGCCGCGATATTGCCCTCCGCGGCGGGAAATAGATCAACCAAGATATCTTTGTCTCCCGTGAGTTGATCGTAGCGAAGGCAGGCGCTGACCCACTGTGCAGCAAATGTGGATAGATAGGCCGGCCGCCCGGGACATAGGCCCGCCACCAAACCGTCTTCCCGCGCACAGCGGGCAAACTGGATCAACGCACGGCGGAACAAGCGCAAATCCGAGTATCCGGCCGCCGCTATTTCCATGGCTACTGAAGCCACGTCGCCAAGCCACTGGCCTCGCTCACGAGTAGGGTTGTCGATCACGGTGTCTTCGGAACAGGCGCGGTAGGTCTCGATGCCGGTCATCCAGATGCGGTCCAGCAACTCATCCGCACTCTCAAACGTTCCCTCCGGAGTTCCGTGGTAGGTTCGCTCCAGGTACTCCTCGCGGACAAAGCGGATGCTTTCAGGCGGCGCGATCACGTGGACCTCCATGAATCGGCCGCCTTTGGGAGTAAGCGGGAAGAATTCCTGCGGTCCGCCGCGGGCAACATAATGGTCTATATTGCACGACTGGCCCCCGGAAAGGGTGATCCATGGCTTCACGCGTCCATACTCGAGGGTCTCGCTATAGGCAAACTCCACCACGGCGCCCGCGGGTACGTCCAACTCCATCCGAGGTCTTCCCAGCCGGACTCTGCCCAGATCATACCGGCGCCAAACGCCCTGGGGCGGTAACCCACATTCATCGAGACAGCGAAGAAACAGGCGGGCCGGTGGATCATCCAGCGCGTATCCAAACTTTTCCACCAACGTCCCATGTGCTTGCGCTTGCAAGCGATGGGGAATGGCTTGAAGTTCACCGAGGTCGAGTGGCTCGAATTTCCCCAGGGTCACGTTCGCGGCCACCGGCTGCATCCACGAAGCGTCGTCAAAGGCAATGCTTTGCCATGATGAGGGCTGTTGGCGAGTGTCGGCCCATTCGATCCAACCAAGCTCTGGATTGATGCGGCGCACTCTGGGTTCGAATCCTCCAAGGCGCTGCGCTCTCCATCGAACAGGAACTTTCATGCTTTGGCGATAGACCTGGCACATCCAAAACGGTGGCATATCACGCAACAACCTGGTGTCTAGACCTTCATAGTGGACCTCAGCTGCAAGCAGATGCCTGCCGGGACTGAGCCGCACACGGTGGCTCTTGAATTCCGGATATGCGGCGATGAAACGGGCCGGCCCTTCCGAAAGGTAAGAACCATCCAGCCAGAGGACAAACCACGACGCACCGAGAAACTGTAGTTCAACTTCACCAGTTGTTGACAGCTCAAACCCACCGCGGAATGCCACGTATGAATCGGCGCCATCCTCCTTAGGCAGCCAGAGACAATGGAACGATTCTGAAATCGCAGTCTTGCTCGGTGCCTCCTGCGGCCAGGAAGCGTGCGCCAACGCGGCGGATAGCTGAAGAAAATTCCGTCGCGATATTGCGGCTAGAGGAAGTATCGGGTCTGAATCCATTGCAGAGGTTTCTCCTCCCCGTGAAGGTTCGGCAGTGCATTTAATTTGCCGGGGGCTTCCCCTGGGTTGCTTGTATACCAATACCGCCAGCCGGCTTATTCCCGAAAATAATTGATCCAGTGGAATCTTACCCCACAACTCCACCTCTGCCTTCTGCGTTGTTTATCTTCAGTGAGTGACTTGCCGGCCAAGTTAGAATATTGATCTCAAGCTCCGTTATGTTTTTGAATACAATCCTGCACGATTCCACTACCCTTCATCCTTTAGCCTTCACCCTTCACACTTTGTCCTGTCGTCCTTTGTCCTTTACCCTTCAAACTTTACCCATTAGACTTGTCGTTTCATGGATCCCGCACCTGCCGCCACTGATCATCACGCGACCACAAGCCCCTCACTGCCGGAAGTTCACCGCAGTGTAATTGTTCCTCCCGGCGCTGGATTTTGGCGAAAATTGCTGGCCTTTTCCGGGCCGGGTTTTTTGGTTGCGGTGGGATACATGGACCCCGGCAATTGGGCCACGGATATTGCCGGCGGATCGAGATTCGCTTACCAGCTTATTTCGGTGCTGATGTTTTCCAACCTCATTGCGATTCTGGTTCAGGCGCTGGCGGCGCGCCTGGGAATCGCCACGCAGATGGACTTGGCTCAGGCCTGCAAGCTCCGCTATTCACGGCGTACAACCCTCATCCTCTGGGTGCTTTGCGAAATTGCCATTGCCGCGTGCGACCTGGCGGAAGTCATCGGTTCCGCCATTGCCCTGAACCTGCTGTTTCATATTCCCCTGCTGCTGGGTGTCTGCCTGACGGCGCTTGACGTGTTGGCCATTCTCTATTTGCAGAACAAAGGATTTCGCTATCTGGAAGCGGTAGTGGTGACGTTGATTGGGGTCATTGGCGGATGCTACCTGATCGAGCTTCTCATCGTCCGCCCCAGCATGGTGGCCATCGCGAAGGGCTTCGTTCCCACGCCGCAAATTCTCACCAATCCGGAGATGCTCTACGTCGCCATCAGCATCCTTGGCGCCACCGTGATGCCCCACAACCTTTACCTGCATTCCTCCCTGGTGCAGACGCGCGCCATTGACCGTACTGCGGCGGGCATGAAGACGGCCATGCGCTACAATTTTCTCGACTATTTCTTCGCCCTGAATTTCGCTTTCCTGATCAATGCCGCAATCCTGATTATGGCGGCGGGAACCTTCTTCCGTGCGGGCCTCACTCACGTGGCGGAGATCCAGGAGGCATACCACACCCTGACGCCCCTGCTGGGAACGAAGTTGGCCGCCATCCTGTTTGCCGTGGCCCTGCTCTGTTCCGGGCAGAACTCCACCTTGACCGGAACTTTGGCGGGCCAGATTGTGATGGAAGGGTTTCTCAACCTGCGGCTGGTTCCATGGCTGCGCCGGCTCATCACACGCCTGCTGGCCATCATCCCGGCCGTAATCGCGGTGATCTTCTTTGGGCAGTCGGGAACGGCCAAGCTCCTGAACTTCAGTCAGGTCATCCTGAGCCTGCAACTCTCTTTCGCCGTCGTTCCACTGGTGATGTTTACAAGCGACCGGCACCTGATGGGCGAGTTTGTCAATCCGCGATGGTTGAAATGCTTAGCGTGGATTACGGCCGCGGTCATCGCAATCTTGAACGCGTATTTTTTGGTGATGATGTTTCGAGATTGGGTGAAATAATTCGGCGATCGGGTGAACAAGCAACTTCCGGAGCGAAGCGAGGCTTTTTGCTTAACCGATCTCCCGTTCTAACGATATTTTGAGGTTTCCATGTTCAAGAAAATTCTTGTCGCACTCGACCACGGTAAGGCGGATGCCTTCCTCCTGCCGCGCATCAAGGAACTCGCGCATCTTACCGGCGCCGAAATTCTCCTTCTTCACGTTTCCACCGGGTGGGCGGCGCAATGGCAGGAGAACCTGAACCTTTCCGATTCCAAGGAAATCAGAGAAGACCGGGAGTATTTGGAGAAGGTTTGCGCGGAACTCCGGCAGGAGAACCTGCGTGTAACAACGCGTCATGAAAGCGGCGAGCCTGCCCGCGCTATCTTGAAAACTTCGAAGGCCGAACATTGCGACCTGATCGCCATGACCACCCATGGGCACCGATTGATTTCCGATGTCATCCATGGCACCACCATCACCAAGGTTCGGCATGAAAGCCATATTCCCATTTTCCTGGTTCGAGGCGAGATGGACTGACATGGCCGAAAGTCGAGACGCAAACCCCGAAACTCGACGAGGGAGGCGAGTTTGGAAATTTGAGTTTCGGTTTTCGTGCTAAAGTGGTGCTGGGTCTTGGGGGATTCCATTACATGCTGATGCCAGGTTATGCCACATCCGTGGGGACGGATCGCTATCGCCACCGCTTCGAACTGAAGTTTCCCGGCCATTTCCGCGAGTTCCAGGGCCTCTGGCTCTCATCCATCGGCATCGGGACCTATCTGGGTGATCCCACAGCGGCCTGTGACGCCAAGTATCGTGAAACGGTTGCAGAAGCATTGGAAAGTGGGATTAACGTCATTGACACGGCGGTGAATTACCGCCATCAGCGCAGCGAGCGCGCCATTGGCCAGGCCCTGTCATCGTTGATTTCCAGTGGTAAAATCCAACGGGATGAGGTGCTGATTGCAACCAAGGGAGGCTTCCTCACCTTCGACGGCAGCGAACCTGACGATCCCTCAGAATACTTTCAGCGAACCCTTATCGACCCGGGCTTCTTGCGGCCGGAAGATGTTGTGGCTGGATGCCACGTCATGTCGCCGAAGTATCTCGAAAACCAGATCGATGTGAGCCGGCAAAACCTCGGTATCGAAGCACTGGACATTTATTATTTGCATAATCCGGAAACCCAATCCGCCAACGTGGCGCGGGAGGAATTTGACCGACGGATTCGCGCTGCCTTTGCCGCCTTGGAGAAAGCTGTGGCCGAGGGCAAGATTCGGATTTATGGCATGGCCACCTGGAATGCCTATCGCGTCGGGCAGGAATCTCGCGAGGGCCTTTCGCTGCCGGACCTTCTGCGCATTGCGGACGAAGTGGGTGGCAAGGACCATCATTTCCGCGCCATTCAATTGCCCTACAATCTTGCCATGCCGGAAGCCCTTTCAGCTCGAACCCAACGGGTAGACGGCAAGGGCACGCCGGTTCTGCAGGTGGCGCGCGCCCACGGTATGATGGTTTTTGCCTCCGCCAGCCTGCTTCAGCAGAAATTGACGGATGACCTGCCGGCAGAAACTCACCACTGGTTCCCCGGACTTGAGAAGGACGCGCAAAGGGCCATTCAGTTTGTGCGCTCCACTCCCGGTATTGCCAGTGCGCTGGTGGGGATGAGTCGGAGCGCGCACCTTGCTGAGAATCTCAGTACGGCACTGACGCCGCCACTCAATCTGGAACAGTTCAAGGCTATTTTCAACCAATGACGGGGTGGGTGAGATGACGAAAATCGAAGCTGGAAAATCGAAATTCGCGTCAAACCTCTGGTTTCAAATTTCGATACTGTGTTTCGAGCAGGAGAGAGCAAGCTCGAAACTCGCAAACGATATGCGATTCCGATATTCGAATTTCGATTTTCCAGTTTCGATTTTTGAATTGCCCGATGAATGGAAAAATCTGTGACCCAAAGTGAACCTGAAGATCGTCTCGCGCACGCCCTGGACGCCGTAGGGAATGCGGATTTTCCAACGGCTATCAGCTTGTTGGAAGAGTTGGTGTTGGAAGATTCGGAGAACGCCTCTGCCTGGAGCCAACTTGGCGTGTGCTACCTCGAAACCCAGCGGCCTTCAGACGCTTTGGAAGCTCTTTCCCGGGCCGTGACGGCCGGACCGATGAATGCCAATACGCATTACCTGCTCGGCAATGCATGTGGTAGCACGGGCCAGTTGGACCGGGCCGCGGGTTGCTATCGCCGCGCCCTGGAGATTGACCCGCACCATGCCAAGGCGGAAGAATTTCTGATGAAGGTGGAGTCGCTGCTGGAGAGCCGCGAGCATTACCGCACAGGCTTGGCCCTGCTCTACTCCCAGAATCCGTCCAAGGATGACTTGAACCGCGCCCTTCGCGAATTGGTTCAGTCCGCCGCCATCTTTGAGAGTTCTCCAGCGCGCGATGCCCTGCCGGAAGCTGCGCACCGCCTGCTGGCTTTACAGCAGGAATACCCGCTTGCCCTGGAGATCACGCCCGAGCTCCAGCCCTGGGCGGCTGCCTGTGAACGTGGTTACCAGTGTATACACTTTAAGAATTGGGTGGGCGCCCAGGCGGCTTATGAAGAAGCCTTGGGTTATCGCGTCGCCGATGCCTTCGTCCATCAGGCACTCGGGTTCAGCTTCCTCGAACTGGGGGAGATCGGTAATGCCATTCACGCCTGGTTGCGCACGCTGGAATTGGACCCCAAATGCGACTTCACGCGTCTCGCCCGCATCCAGCGGGTTATGTGAAATTCGCGGGGCCGCAAGCGGCTCACGTGCATCCTTGACAAAACTCCGCCGGTTTCCCTAACTTTGGCTTGTTTGCGCTCTGGCTGGCGCAATGGAACAGGAGAATAAATTGCCTCGCAAGCCCATCATTACTTTGATTACCGATTTTGACACCCAAGATCACTTTGTGGGCACGATGAAAGGCGTCATTTACAGCATTAACCCTGACGTGGATATCGTAGACATCACCCATAAAGTCGCCTCCTACGATATTTTCGACGCGGCTTTTGCCCTGGCTCAAAGCTATCGCTTCTTTCCCTCTGATACGATCCACCTGGTGGTTGTCGACCCGGGAGTGGGAACAACGCGCCGGCCGCTGCTGGCCCGCAGTTTGGCTCATAAATTTGTGGCTCCTGATAACGGTGTGCTTTCCCTGATCTATGAACGTGAAGAGAACGTGGAAGTTCGTCACATCACCGCCGACCATTACTTCCTCAATCCGGTCAGTGCCACATTTCAGGGGCGTGATATTTTTGCTCCCGTGGTGGGCTGGCTGAGCAAATCCGTGGAAGTCGATAAATTCGGCGATCCCATTACGGATTTCATCAAGTTCACCTCACCCAAGCCCAAGCAGGTCAATGAGAGCCTTATTAAAGGTGTGGTCCTGAAGGTCGACAAGTTCGGGAACATCCTCACCAATCTGCGGCCGGAAGATCTTCCACAACTGTTTGCCGAGAACCCGCCTCCCTTCAAAATTATTATCAATCAGCAGGAGATTACCCGCCTGAACCTTGCCTATTCAATGGGGAAACCGTCAGAGTTGTTTGCCATCGTGGGCAGTTCCAGCTATCTCGAAATTTGCACCAACCGGGGATCTGCTGCGAAGGCATTGAATGTAAATCGGGGGGCGGAAGTGGGAGTGATATTAGGGAGCACGGAGTCTGGATCCGGAAGTCAGGATCCGATTTAGGGCCGTGTACCTCCCGACTGAGGGCTTCTCGCTTCTGACTCCTTGATCTCCTGCGGAAGTGTCTCAATGCGGATTTTGGAGACTCGGCGGCCCTCCACTTCCATAACCGTGTAACGGCGGAATTCATAGATGAAGCTCTCGCCACCCTGGGGAATAAATCCCAGCCGGGCCAGAACAAATCCCGCCAGCGTTTCGTAACCTGCCCCGCGCGGCAGGACAATGTCGCGTTCACTGGCTAGATCGCGCAGGCTAATCGAGGCGTCTACCACCAGGACGTTCTCCCCCACTTTGCGGACGGCCGATTCTTCACGGTCATACTCGTCCTGAATTTCGCCTACAATTTGTTCCAGCACGTCCTCAATGGTTACCAGTCCAACAAAGGTGCCGAACTCATCCACCACCAGGGCCATTTGTGAATGCCGACGGCGTGCCTCCTTTAGCATCTGGGTTAATGACATTCCCTCGGGAACAATCATCGGTTGGTGCAGGATCGTGCGCAGGTCGAAGCCCGCATCGGTTGGGGTTGCCGCCCGCGCCCTTTCCGCCAGCACCGAAAGTAGATCTTTGGTGTAGAGGACTCCCACAATCTGGTCAGGCAGGCTGTCATAAATCGGTATGCGGGAGTGCTGATCTTTTACCACGCGGTCAAGCAGCAGGGTCAAATTCGTGGTTACCGGCAGACAGGTGATGCGGTTCCACGCCACCATGATTTCGCGAACCCGGACGCGGTCCAGATCGAAAACGCTGTGAATCATCTCCTCTTGTTCTTCGTCCAGCAACCCGCGCTTGCGAATTCCCGATACGATCAGTTTCACTTCCTCAGCCGTATGCGCCTGCCCAATACCACGGCCCGGAGGATGGTGTAGAGAGCGAAGTACTCCGTTGGCCAGGTCATCGAGCAGGCGGACCGGATAGCGGCTTAAACGGAGAAAGAGAAACATGGGCCGCGCCACACTCAAGGCAAACCTCTCTGCGTTATCGTAGGCCATGGCTTTGGGGACGAGTTCACCCAACACCATCAACATGACAGTGATTAGGAGGAATGCGAGACCTACGGAGACGGAATGAGCCACGGCGGCGCGCGCGAAATGGCCCAGATAGCCTTCCAGCGAATGCTCAATGGCGTCGGCCATAATGGCTTCGCCCATCCAGCCCATCAACAGACTGATGACAGTGATGCCCAGTTGCGTCCCCGAAAACAGTGCCACCATATCGGAGAGCAGTGTAAGGACCAGTTTCGCCTGGGAGTTGCCTTCATTGGAAAGTTGCTCCAGTCGCGTGCGGCGGACGCTGAGCAAGGCGTATTCAGTGGCGACAAAACAAGCATTTAGCGCCACCAGGCCGGTAATCAAAGAGGCTTTCAGCAAGGCTAACATGGAACACCCGGAAGCAAGCTATTGTAGGCGAGGCTCGTGAAAACTCCAAATCGCTGGGGCCTTCCGGGAGCGGCCCGCGCGCTAATGTGGGTGGGAGGACAGCGCAGACCTAAGAATTGCGTCGACGCTCCAGTGGGTTCTGCCTTTCGGCTACTGCCCACTGCCAACTGCCGCTGGGGGTGGCCGGTGCAAAAGCTCGGGATGAGGATCGTCCTGGCCGGGCACATGTACCCCCACGAGGCGGGAGTACATCTCATCGTAGTCGCGAACAGATTGCCGCTGACGGATAAACTCCGCATCGTCGTGCACGGCGAATTCAGGGGGGGGAGATTGGGAATGATTTTCTCCAGGTTCTTTTCCCGGTCAATCGTGCGCGGATGGCTGGCCAGCAAGCCGCCAGTTTCTCCGCCCGTGCGTTCCTGTTCTGCCTGGAGCCGCTGGAAGAATTGTGCCGCTGCGTGCGGGTCGTAGCCGGCGCGCGCCAGGTATTGGGCCGCAAGGCCGTCTGCCCGCTCCTCCGCCGAGCGGTTGGACTTGGCGCGCGCTAGCGTTCCTGCCCAGCCACTTCCCGCAGCAATGGCAATTCCCGCAGGTCCCCCGAAAACCACCACGGGCACTATTGCGATTAACTCGAAAAGATTGCCCTTCGAGGGCCCCGTCCGCCAATCGCAGGAGTTTTCGTGGGCGATTTCATGCGACAAGACGGATGCAAGCTCCGCTTCACTTCCCGCCAGGCTGATCACTCCGGAATTGATCACGATGTATCCGCCCGGAAACGATTGCGCATTGATCTGTGGGTTGTAGAGAACGTAAAAGGAGAAGACCTGTTGGCTTCCACTGCTTCGCGCCAGATTCTGACCTAATCGGTTAACGTACTCATTCAGTGCATTATCACCCCAGGGCATACCCCGGGCAAAAACCTGTTGGACCATAGCCTGGCCCATGCGCGTTGCCTCCAGCATGGTTTGGGGACTGCCACAAGCGCCAACCGGTAGCGAACGCTTGTCAGATCCCGCGCATACCATTCCAGGTAAAGAGACTATCAGACACAAACCAATAAGCCATCTGCCTACCAGGCACAGCACTTTCACGAAGATGCCCTCCGGCTATTCCATCGGCACATCTCCGGCAAACTTCAGTTGGCTGGCCGGGGCGGCGCAGGCCGGAAGGCAAGACGCCGGCTTTTTCCCTTTGTCCCCAATTCGGCACTGTCCCCATGCTTGGATGACTGTCAGGAGGGTAATTAAGTATCCGGGATTCAGGATGGATTTTTGGCCTGCACGATCTGCTATCATCGATCGATAGGAGGGACGCGTATTCGTGTGAAACCTATGGAAAAATCCTTTCGCAGCTCCATTCAACGTTATTACGAGGTTGAGTTGCCGCACCGCCACTCCCGGCGCAAAAAGTGGCCGTTACTGGTAGCCCTGCATGGTTACGAAGGGGATAAGGACTCCATGATGCGCGTGGCCAAACACATCGCGAATGACAAAATGGTGGTGGTCTCTCTGCAAGGGCCCTTCCAGTTCTTTCGGCGTCTCGTCAAGAATCCCAAAGGCCTTCGTGTGGTCTTTGGCTGGGGCACTACCTACAAAATGGAAGATTCCATCAATCTCCACCACCGCGATTTGGAAACAATTATTTCGGTTGCGGTGCGGAAGTACCACGCTGACGGGCAACGCGTTTTCCTTCTGGCCTTTTCCCAGGCATGCGCTGCCAACTATCGTTACGTTTTTACCCATCCCAAGGCCATTCGGGGGGCCGTCGCCGTTTGCGGTGGTGTTCCCGGCGATTGGAACGACAACCCTCACTACCGGCCCGCATCTACCGACGTCTTGCATATCGCTGCCCGGCAGGATGAATGGTACTCGCAGGAGAAGAATCTGGAGTTCCGCCGGCAGTTGGCACAGCGCGCCGCCACCGTCGACTTCCGCTTTTACAATTCCACCCACAAATTTCCCCGCCAATCCTTGCCGCACATCCGGCGCTGGATCATGAACCACCTGTAGCAGGGGTCAGGTACCTTAGTGTCAGCAGGCTTGGAACTCGAGATTCGCGGCGGCCTTCGCGAGTTTCTACTTTCGGATTTCGAGCTTCTCTGCTTCGAGGCACCTGACACCTTCTTCCTGTGCTACCATAGTGTAGATGCTTGATGAAACTGTTCCTGTTATCGAGAATCGGTCCCTCACCGGTGGCCATTTCCTTTTGAGTTTGGATGCTCCTCGGCAGGCGCCCGGTGTGCGTCCCGGGCAGTTCGCCATGGTGCGGATTCTCGGGCGGTCTGACGTGCTGCTGCGCCGGCCTATGAGCATCTTTGATGTCAAGACGGCAGCCGGTGCAAAGTCAGGTTCCCCCAATAAAGTTGCTGCCGCGCGAATCCTCCAACTTCTTTATAAAATCGTGGGTCGAGGAACGCGCTTAATGGCGGATCTCAAGCCAGGAGACAAGGTGGGCCTGCTGGCGCCCCTCGGCCACGGTTTTTTTGAGGAGGAATATTTGCCGCGGGCGCATGCCTCCGACGAGATTTTGCAGGTGGCGGGGGGGATCGGTATCGCAGCCCTCATGCTTCCGGCCAAACAGTTGGCTGATGCGGGGTTCCGGCAAAGGCTCTTCTTTGGAGGGCGCACAAAAGACGATCTGGTGGGTTTGAGCGAGTTCAAGCCGCTCGTAAGGGGAATGCTTCTGGCAACGGAAAATGGCTCTGTGGGATATCGCGGTTATGTGACGCGGCCGTTGGAGGATTATCTTACCAAGCACTCCGATAAGAAGTTTTTGCTCATGGCGTGCGGCCCGGGGGCGATGTTGCGCGCCACGGTGGAACTGGCCAAACGATTTCGTCATCCCTGCCTGGTCTCCATGGAAAATCGCATGGGGTGCGGTGTGGGTGTTTGCCTGGGCTGTTCGATTCGCGTTCAAGGAACGGGCCACGATGCCTACCAGCGCGTTTGCACGGAGGGCCCGGTGTTTTGGTCAGATAAAATCGTTTGGGAAACCGAAAAGAAGCTTGGCATTAAGGAATAGGCGTCCGCAGCGCGCAGAGAGAACCGAAAGCGTGGAGCCGTGGCAAGTGCAATGACGAAGAAAACCCAATTGGAAGATCCGCTGCTTAATCCAACCAATACAGGTATCACCGACGGGATCGCTCCAGCGTCGGAGCCAGTAAAGAACTCTCCTGCGGAGACTTTCAAGCCGCAGATGGAGATCGAAATTGCCGGTGTCCAATTCCCAAACCCTGTGTGGACGGCCAGCGGGACATTTGGCTACGGGAAGGAATTCTCCCACCTCATCAACCTTAACCAGCTTGGCGCAATTTGTGTGAAAGGGATTTCCCCGGAACCGATGGAGGGCAATCCTCCGCCTCGCATCTATGAAACGGATTCGGGGATGCTGAATGCCATTGGGCTTCAGAACGTCGGGGCCAAGCGATTCCTGGGGGAGAAGCTGCCCTTCCTGCGCACCCTTAAAGCGCGCATCGTGGTGAATGTGTTCGCCTACTCCACGGAAGATTACGTGCGATGCATTGAAATGCTGAACGAGGGTGAAGGCATCGCAGCCTATGAGTTGAATATCTCCTGTCCCAACACTCACTGTGGCGGCATTGTGTACGGCAGCGACCCGCGCCTGACGGAGGAGGTTGTTGCCGCGTCCAAAAAGGCAGCCCGCTATCCGCTGTTCGTCAAACTTTCGCCCAATGTCACGGATATTACGCTTTTTGCCCGCATTGCGGAAGGCGCCGGGGCGGATGCACTTTCGCTGGTCAACACCTTTGTCGGAATGGCCATCGACATCGAAACGCGCACACCGCGCATTTCCAACATCACGGCGGGACTTTCCGGACCTGGAATCAAGCCCGTGGCGCTGCGCATGGTCTACCAGTCCTCGCGTGCCGTGAAGATTCCCATCATTGGCATCGGCGGGATTGCCAGCGCCGAAGACGCTCTTGAATTCATCATCGCAGGCGCGCGCGCCGTCCAGGTGGGCACGGCGAATTTTTATGACCCCGGAACCTCCATCCGCATTGTGAATGGCATTCGTGATTATTGCCAGCGCAAGCGACTCCATCTTGCCGACCTCGTGGGCTCACTGAAGACCGGGTGATCGCATGATCCGGAAATCGGGCGCCCGGTCTTTTTACCTCATTCGATCTTCTCACCGCCCCAACGCCGGATTCTCACGCTTGACTTCACCAACCCCGCTGGCTACAGTGGCCATTCAGTCATCATATTCTCTTTGTAACGGCTGACTGACCAATCCCGATGATCGATACCATCACAGGTGCCTTGAAGCGATGGGTGCAGGCGGTTCAGGAATTCGCCATCTTACTCGTTGACTCCCTGAGCCATGCGTTCACGCCGCCCCGCTACTATGTCGACATGCTCATGCAGATGGACGTGATTGGGTTTGGCTCCCTGCCCATTGTCCTGCTGATTGGGTTCTTTACCGGCGGGGTCCTTGCCTTGCAGTCCTATCGCACTCTGAGTAATTTTGGCGAAGTTGGATTGATGGGCAAAGTGGTGGCACTCAGCCTGGTTCTTGAACTTGGGCCCGTGCTAACTGCGTTGATGATGGCGGGCCGCAACAGTTCCGGAATTGCTTCTGAAATCGGCTCCATGGTGGTGAGTGAGCAGGTTGACGCCATGCGGGCGCTCGGCACTGACCCCCTCCGCAAACTTGTCATCCCGCGGTTGTTTGCCACCGTGCTGACACTTCCCCTTCTGACGATTCTGGCGGATTTTTGTGGCATGCTGGGCGGCTACTTCGTCAGCTATTACACCGTTCACCTGACCACGGAAGAGTACTGGTCCTCTGCCTATCAGGCGTTGACCTACCACGATATTACCCAGGGGCTTATCAAACCCTTCTTCTTCGCCGTTATCATCGCCCTGGTGGGTTGTTACCAGGGGCTGCATACGACCGGCGGGACAGAGGGCGTGGGGCGTGCCACGACCCAGGCCATGGTGGTGGCCTCTGTCCTCATCGTGGTCGTCGATTTTTTCATCACCAAGTTCTTGATTGGGATCGGCTTCTTTTGAGAAGGAATAAAGGATAGGGGACAAGTGCCACTGGTTCTCGGGGATGAGATATCGTGCCCGGATTTTAACACCTTTGCTCAACCATCCGACGGCTGGAGGGATTAGGAAACTCGGATCGGTGTGCAGTTGACCTCAAAGGCAAAATTAATTTAAGGCTCGCGTGTCCGGTACACCATAACCCGAGTCCCAAACCTCTTACCCGAATCCTGCATCCAAAAAAACTATGAACTCCGTGCCTGCCATTGAACTTCGGAACGTTTCCCTCTCTTTTGATAGCAAGCGCGTACTGGCCAGCGTGTCTTTTGTTCTGGGCGCCGGCGAGACTCTGATCCTGCTGGGCGTGACAGGTTCAGGAAAGTCCGTGCTGCTGAAGCTGATGCTGGGGCTTCTCAAACCTGATGGAGGACAGGTGCTGATTGAGGGGCAGGACCTGGTTCCCCTTGATGAAGCCAGTCTTCAACCCTTTCGTCTGCGCATGGGAATTGTGTTTCAAGAGGGTGCGCTGTTCGATTCTCTGTCTGTTTTCGATAATGTTGCCTACCGCCTTCGTGAAGAACATTGGGGCGATGAGGCCAAAATCGAAGGGCGCGTGCGTGAGGTGTTGCGCTTTGTCGAAATGGAGCAGGCCATCGAGAAGATGCCCTCCGAGCTTTCCGGCGGAATGCGCCGCCGTGTGGCAATTGCGCGGACGATTATCAGCAGTCCCTCCATCATGCTTTACGACTCGCCCACCGGCGGGCTCGATCCCGTTACCAGCCAGACCATTAATGTGTTGATTGCCAAGCTGCGCGACCTGCAACACGTTACTTCCGTCGTGGTCACCCAGCGTTTGCAAGATGCGTTTGTTCTGGCCAATTATATCTTCTCTGCTGAAACACAAGCTTTGGTTCCCTTGCCACCGGAAAGTGCGGGCAATTTACGCCCGCCCACGCGATTCCTGGTGCTGCGTGACGGCGGGGTTTATTTTAATGGAAGTGAGCGGGAACTTGCCAGCTCTTCGGATCAATATCTGCGCAAGTTTCTGGCATAGATGCTTGGGAGAGGGATTTGGGACACGGGGCTCGGAATCCCGTGTGTGCAGTTGAGGCGACTTACTGCCCCACCTTAATCTGACTCCAACAATCGTTCGTGCGACTTTACGATGCTTCATGCAATCAAATTTCATCCGGCGTTCGGTTCCCATATTCAATTTCCGATGTTCCGAATCCTCAGTCCCGATTGCGCCGCAGATGAACTACAATAGGGTTTAGAATTTCGCAAGGAGATCAACTATGCCTCAACACGAACGCGTGCAGTGGGCTCAGCTTCGAGTCGGCATCATGGTCATTGTCAGCCTGATTGTTTTGGCCATTGCGATCTTCTTTATCAGCGGCCAGGCTGGATTCTTTACGCGGCATTACACCTTGAAGGCTTATCTCTCCAGCGCCGGGGAATTGCGCGAAGGTGCCCAGGTGCGGTTGGCGGGCATCGCGGTGGGCAACGTCTCCAAGATCGGGATCTCCCCCTACGACGACCGGCAGCGCGCGGTGGAGGTTGACTTAAAGATTGCGAACAATTTTCAGAAGCAGATTCGCACCGATTCCGTGGCTTCTGTGGAAACTGTCGGCTTGCTGGGCGACAGCTATGTGGATATTACCCGAGGCACGGCAGGTCACGAAGTGATGGGGGATGGTGGCTCGGTAAAGACCGTCGAGAAGGCGGACATCGCCGCGGTGATGCAGAACACCAACGAAGTTATTATGAACCTCAACACGCTGTCTTCCAAGCTTGATGACATCACCACTCAGATCCAGGCCGGCAAGGGGTCAATGGGCAAGCTGCTCTACGATGAGACCCTTTATAACAAAATGAACGCCACGGTTTCCGGTGCTCAGGCCATGGTGGATCGCGTCCAAAGCGGCCAGGGAACAGTCGGCAAGCTGATGGCTGACGATACTCTTTATACTCGCTTTGTGTCGACGATCGACCGGCTGAATCAAGTCCTTGATGACGTTCAGCACGGGAACGGGAGTCTGGCAAAGTTCATTTCCGATCCCTCCGCTTTTAATAATCTCAACCGGTTGATGACGAATGGGAACACCCTAATCGATGGCATCAATCAGGGCCACGGGACGCTGGGAAAGCTTGCTAAGGATGAGCAAATGTACGACCGCCTGAACTCCACCCTGGGTCACGTGGATACAATTACCGCCCGCATCGATCAGGGGCAGGGAACACTGGGGAAGCTCTCGACGGATCCAACCTTGTTCAACAATCTCAGCGCAAGCTCTGATTCCTTAAAGGAGTTCCTCGCGGATTTCCGCAAGAACCCCAAGAAGTATCTCACCATCAAGTTGCATATTTTTTGAGAGGTGTCACGAGATAGGAGCCGGAAGACAGAATCGAGAGGCCGTCATTCCGATTTCTGACTACTGTCTCCTGACTCCTGAATTTTCGGCGCGTGCCTTGAAAACATCTCCTCGATGACATCGCGGAACTTCTCTTCCACCACGCGCCGCCTGACCTTCAAGGTGGGTGATACCTCACCATCAGCCATGGTCAGCTCGCGCGGCAACAGAACAATCTGACGGATCCGTTCGTGCGGCGGCAACCAGCGCGTGGTTTCGTCGACCAGTTGTTGCATGAAGGTGCGGATTTGCGCCAGCGCCACCAGTTCTTCCCGGCTCGAAAAGTTCAGGCCCTGCTTGTGTGCGTGGGCCTCCAATCGCTGGAAAACCGGGGCTACGAGTGCCCCCACAAACTTGCGTCCCGCCCCCAATACCACAATCTGATGCACGTAGGGGTGGCTTTGAAAAAGATTTTCCAGCTTTTCAGGGGAAATGTACTTTCCTCCCGAAGTCTTAAAAAGATTTTTCTTGCGGCCGGTGATGCGGAGATAGCCCTCATCGTCCATTGTTCCCAAATCGCCCGTGTGGAACCAGCCGTCGATGAAGGCCGCCCGATTCTCTTCTTCCAAATGATAATATCCGGGCGAAACGTTGGGCCCTTTCACCAGAATCTCGCGTCCTGCCCCACCTTCCGGATCGGGATTTTCCTCGCCAAATTTCACTTCCACCCCGCCGATCAACCGCCCCACCGTGCCCAGTTTCGTGTTCCCCAATGAATTGATGGAAATCACCGGCGACGTTTCGGAAAGCCCGTAACCCTCATAAACAGGCAAGTCCATGGCATAAAAGAACTCGGCCAGTTCCTTTGCCAGAGGCGCGGCGCCGGAAGCCAGAATCTTCAGGCGTCCGCCCAGTTGTTCACGCACTTTGGAGAATATCAGCCGGTCGGCGATAGCATGATTCAGGCGCAAGCCCATGGGCAGCGGTTGCCCCTTGAGGCGGTAGGGGAAAGCTCGCTTTCCCACTCCCAGGGCCCAGTAGAAAATCTTCTGCCGTGCCGGTGGCGCCGTGCGGACGACGTCCATGACTCGGTCATGGATCTTCTCGAGCACGCGGGGAACGACTCCCACCAACGTTGGCTTGACCTCGCGCAGGTTTAGCGGGAATGAGTCCAAGTTCTCCGCGTAGGCAATCGATGTCCCTCGCCAGAAGCAGAGAAAGTCGAGCGTCCGTTCCAGAATGTGCGAGAGGGGAAGCAGCGAGATGCAGGCATCGTCGCGGGTCAATGGGAAAATCCGGGCGCACTCCAGCACGTTGGATGTGATGTTCGAATGCGTCAGGATAACGCCCTTGGGGCCGCCCATTGTGCCCGAGGTATAGAGAATCGTGGCGATGTCGTCCGGTTGTGCGGCCAACGCTTTCGCGGTGAACGACTCAATCGCGTCGGCCGCGAGACCCATCTGCAGCGCCACGCTGCCCTCCCAACAATCCGCTCCAGTTCCTTGCAGGTTGGCGCAATCCATGGCCAGGACAAATTTCAAGTCGGGCAGGTGCGGGCGCACGTTGACGATCTTGGCAAGCTGCTCTTCCGTCGCCAGCACGATGCCCTTCGCCCCGGAATCCCGCAGGATGTATTCAATATCGGGTTCGAGCAGCGTCGTGTAAATCGGCACAGGGATGGCGCCTAGGCCCAGCAGCGCATAGTCCGTTAGCGCCCATTCCACGCGGTTTTCAGAAAGAATCGCCACGCGGTCGCCGCGTTCAACATGTAATTGGCTCAGTACGGAGGCGAGAGCCGCCACCTTGCGCAAGGCCTCTTGCGAGGAAACTCCTTGATATCGCCCTTCACTTTTGTAAAGGAAACAGTCCGGCTTGGCGTGTGTGGCCACGGCCTTGAGGAATAATTCATTGAGCGTCTTGATCTCGCTTGAGCCCATAGTATTTGTTGATCGGGTCATCGGGCGATCGGGGGATTGTAGAAAACCTTACAACACCTCCGCGCCCACGGCCGCTCAAGCTGCTGATTCTAGCAGCTTATAGGGAGATGAGGTGGCCCTATGATCAGTTTTTTTCCGGGCCCCCATCACCGGATTTCTTGATCTCCCCATTCCATCTTTCCCTTCCTCTACCATTGGGCTAAGATTCCGGGGGAGAGAATCCACATGGCCCAACCGGACGCCGATCAAAGCACGGCAACTTCTTTGAATTCCTATTCCCCAGTTCGCGCCCCGCGCGGCACGGCGCTGAGCTGTAAGGGATGGCAGCAGGAAGCCGCTCTGCGCATGTTGATGAACAATCTCGATCCCGACGTTGCCGAGCGCCCGCAGGACCTGATCATCTACGGCGGCACGGGCAAGGCAGCGCGCAATCGGGCCTGTTATCACGCCATCGTCAGCGCGCTGAAGGGCCTGAGCAACGATGAGACACTACTGGTGCAGTCGGGAAAGCCCGTGGGAGTTTTCCAGACGCACGAAGCCGCGCCTCGCGTGCTGATTGCCAACGCCAATCTGGTGGGCCACTGGGCCACGTGGGAAAAGTTCAATGAGCTAGAGCGCCTGGGCCTGACCATGTACGGCCAGATGACGGCCGGCAGTTGGATTTACATTGGCACGCAGGGAATTCTTCAAGGTACTTACGAAACCTTCGCCGCCGCGGCGCTGAAGCACTTTGGGAGTGACCTCGCAGGCAAGCTGGTGGTGACGGGCGGCATGGGCGGCATGGGTGGAGCGCAGCCGCTGGCCGCCACATTGAACGGCGCCGCTTTCCTCGGGATTGAAGTTGATGCGGAACGGATCAAGCGCCGCATCCGCCAGGGCTATTGCGATATCTGTGTCAATTCATTGGACGAAGCCATTCGCATACTCAAGGTCGCGGTGCGCAAAAAGCAGGCCATGTCGGTGGGACTGGTGGGCAATTGCGCCGACATTATTCCTGAGCTTGCGCGTCGCGGCATCGTCCCCGATCTCTTGACGGACCAGACCAGCGCTCACGATCCCCTCAATGGCTATGTTCCTTCCGGGTTGAGCCTGGAAGAAGCCGCCGAACTTCGCCGCACGAATCCTGAGGATTACTTAAAGCGCTCATATGATTCCATCGCGCGGCACGTAACCGGCATGTTGGATTTGCAGAAACTCGGCGCGGCCGCGTTCGACTATGGAAACAACATTCGCACCATGGCGTTTGAACATGGTGGCGTGAAGGACGCCTACAACTTCCCCGGCTTTGTCCCCGCCTATATTCGGCCCCTTTTCTGCGAGGGCCGGGGACCATTCCGCTGGGCGGCGCTTTCCGGCGAGCCGGCGGACATTTTTCGAACCGATAGCCTGGTGTTGGAGCTTTTCCCCGACAATCAGATCCTGAGTCGCTGGATTCGCCTGGCGCGCAAATTTGTGAAGTTTCAGGGACTGCCGGCCCGCATCTGCTGGCTGGGTTACGGCGAGCGCGCCCTCTTTGGCGAGCGCATCAACGATCTGGTGGCAAAGGGTGAATTGAAAGCCCCCATCGTGATTGGCCGCGATCATCTGGATTGCGGCTCCGTGGCCTCTCCCTTCCGCGAAACTGAAAGCATGAAAGATGGCAGTGACGCAATTGCCGATTGGCCCATCCTGAACGCGCTGCTCAACACCGCGTCGGGCGCGAGCTGGGTCTCGTTCCATCACGGCGGCGGTGTGGGAATTGGGTATTCATTGCACGCCGGGCAGGTGACAGTGGCCGATGGCACGCCCGAGATGGCGAAACGGTTGAACCGCGTACTCACCAACGACCCGGGAATCGGCGTCGCCCGCCACGTGGATGCAGGTTACGATGAGGCCGTGGCTTTTGCTCAGAAAGCGGGAATAAAGATTCCCAAGATGACGAGTGACGTGTGACGAGCAAGCTGTAGGGGCGCTTTGCGAAGCGCCCATAGTGCCATGGCCATCCTGGCCATGCTCCGGCACGGGCAGGGCCCCGATGGATCGGGGCGGACGCCCGTAGCGCGTTTCGTCGGCACGTGATCACACGGGCAGGGCGGTTCGCGAACCGCCCCCACGAATCGGTTGAGATCAGCCGCAAACTATTACCAGCGCCTTGCAATGCCAAAGACTTCTCCACCTCGACTCTTCTTCCGAAACGCCGCCCAACTGTTGACTCTATCCGGCTCGCGGGTTCCGCGCCGTGGTGCGGCGCTAGGCGAATTGGGAATCATCGCGCGCGGCGGCGTGCTGACAGAGGGCGAAACGATTCTGCGCGTGGGCTCCACACGCTTGCTGGAACGCGAGGCGGTGCGTCTGCGTGCCGAATCCATCGATTGCGACGGGCGCGTCGTCATGCCCGGCTTTGTCGATTCGCACACCCATCTGATCTATGCCGGCAGCCGCGTGAACGATTACGAAATGCGCCTGCGCGGCAAAACCTACGAAGAGATCGCCCAGGCGGGCGGGGGAATTCAATCCTCTGCTCGAAAACTTGCCAGGGCCTCTCTTAAACCCCTGGTCGAACAAGCGGCGGGATTTCTGGAGCAATTTGCAGCGCACGGAACCACCACCTTAGAAGTGAAGAGCGGCTATGGGCTGGACATTGCGCAGGAACTCAAGATTTTGCGGGCCATCCGGAAACTGCAAGAGCAGACCTCTCTTGATTTGATCCCCACATTGATGGCGCTTCATGCGCTTCCCGCAAGTTTTCATGGAAGGTCCTGCCAATACGTGGAAGAAATTATCACGCGGCTGATTCCCGTGGCTGCGGGTGCATCCGTCGCGTCTGGCGTCGTGCAAGGCAAAAGAGGTTATGGAAGAACTCAGGGGCACTGTCATTCTGAGGAGCTAGCAGGCGACGAAGAATCTCGCCTTGTCCTGAAGACACGCAGAGCGAGATCCTTCGCTGCTGCTCAGGATGACAGGATGGGAGCGTCTTTCCGCAGCCTCATAAGCCTGGTTCAGGCCGCCCTCGGACAGGGTCGGGGGGGCACTACACCGGCAGCCACGCCCGAGATCCAGGCTGGGCGTGAAAGACTGGCCGAATTCATTGACTGCTTCTGCGACCGCGGCGCGTTTAGTGTGGAAGACTGCCGCCGAGTTTTTGAAGCCGGGCGCAAATTCGGCCTGACGCCGCGCATTCATGCAGAGCAACTTGCTCGCACTGGCGCCGCGCGCCTTGGCATCGAATGCGGGGCCGCCACAGCAGACCATCTCGATAAGATCTCACCTGCCGACATCCGCGCCTTGGCGGCCTCAGAAGTTGTGGCCACGCTTCTGCCGGGAGCGAATTTCCACTTGGGATTAAAGCAGTATCCACCCGCGCGCAAACTGATCGATGCGGGGGCCGCCGTTGCCCTCGCGACGGACTTCAATCCCGGCACCAGCCCCACGCTGAACATGCAATTCATCCTGTCACTCGCCTGTGATCAGATGCGCACGACGCCGGCGGAAGCCATCTGCGCCTCCACCCTCAACGCCGCTCACGCCCTGCGTCGCGCCGACCGCATCGGTTCCCTTGAAGCCGGCAAGCAGGCTGACCTGATTGCCTTGGATGTGGAAGATTACCGCGAAATCCCTTACTACTTCGCGGTGAATCATTGCGTGATGACGGTGAAGCGCGGGAGGGTCGTTTTCTCGCGTTAGCTGCCAAGAGGAAGGAATTCAAAATTCAAGATTCAAAAGCAGACAACAATGTATCGGCCTCCTCATGTTCCAATCCCGGGTTGGTTCTAAAAGCGATGTATTGGGCATCTTCGGCCCATGATCGTGTACGGGTCTTAGCAATCGGATCTTGAACGCTGTAGGACATTCTGTCTCTTGACAAATAGTAGCCTATCGTGTATGCTTAGGGGCGGTAGGAAACGAGGCCCCGCCATGTCGCTGCGCAAATCCCCCACCATGACTCCCGCCCGCATCGAAGCCAATCGCCGGAATGCTCAAAAATCCACGGGCCCTCGCACCGCGCGGGGAAAGATTCAGGCGCGCCTGAACGGGCTGGGCAAAGGGCCGCGGTCGCGTTTCTATCATGACTTCATGATGCTCTTGATGGAGACTCCCCCCGATGAGATTGACCGCACCGCGCGGGAAATTCTGACCTCGGAGGAGGCCGACTCCCGTCTATTCAAGGGCTTGATCCGGATGATTCATGAAACTGATCGTGCGCTGGTAATGGAACTACGGCGATGCCATAGATTGGGAATCCCCGCGGGGGTTTCTTTTCGACGAACGAAGCCGGAATGTTATTGAAAACACAAGAACCGGTCCCGCCTGAACCTCGCATGTTGATGAAAAATAGAGAGATGGACCGTTTTGCTTTAGATCTATATGAAAAGAATATGGTTACGGATCGTTGCGCACCCACGAAGCCTGAATGTTATTGAAAGTAAATGTGATACGTTGTTTTCCCGGAATGTTGTTGGAAAAAAGATGGTTATGCGTTCTAAAAATACTGAGGTCCCATGAATTCTATCGTCGAAAGACTCCTAAACCCAGACTTCGGACCTTGGACACCCGACTTCGGACTTGTTCTTGTGCTACATTTCCCCCATGCAAACTCTCATCGAATGCGTACCCAATTTCAGTGAAGGTCGCGAACCAGCCGTGGTGGACGCGATCGCTCAGGCGATCCTCGCCGGGCCCGACGTCTACCTGCTTGATCGCGAGATGGACGCGGACCACAACCGGTGCGTTATCACGTTTGTCGGAACCCGCGAAAGCGTGGGTGAAGCCGCACTGCGCGGAATCGGCAAAGCGGCGGAGCTGATCGACTTGAGCAAACATCAGGGAGCCCACCCGCGCCTGGGCGCTGCGGACGTTGTGCCCTTCGTGCCAATCTCGGGTGTGTCGCTGGAGGACTGCGTCCACATTGCGGAGTGGGTGGCGGAAGAAACCTGGCATCGCTTCAGAATTCCAACCTATCTCTACGAAGCCGCAGCGCGCAAGCCGGAGCGCGTGAACCTGGAGAACATTCGGCGCGGGCAATTTGAGGGTGTGCGCAGCGAGATTGGCAACAATCCCCATCGCCATCCCGATTTTGGCGAGGCGGCGCTGCATCCCACGGCGGGCGCTACGGTGGTGGGCGCGCGCAAATTCCTGATTGCCTACAATATCATCCTGAACACCCCGGATATCGAGCCCGCGAAGGCCATCGCTAAAAAGATTCGAGCCTCCAGTGGCGGCTTTCCCTGCGTAAAGGCGATGGGAGTGGATTTGAAGAGCCGCAATCTTGCGCAGGTATCGATGAACCTGACTGATTTTGAGACCACCTCAATGGCCAAAGTATTCGAGGCGGTGGAGCTGGAAGCGGCGGCGCTGGGCCTTCAAGTGGTGGGCAGCGAGATTGTGGGACTTGTTCCCCGCAAGGCATTGGAATCCGCTGCGGTCCATTTTCTGAAGGTTGAAAATTTCCGCCCGGAATTGGTGGTGGAAAACCGGCTGGAGCAAGTATTGGAAAATCGAAATACAAAACTCGAAACTCGAAACTCGAATTTCGTCCAATCGCCAATCGCCAATAACCAAGCGCTAATGCCGCAGGGCCCACTACGGGCGATGGTGGATGAGTATGTGAAGAAGGTGGCGGATCCTACGCCGACTCCCGGAGGTGGCAGCGTCGCGGCACTTGCAGGAGCATTGGCGGCGGGCTTGGGGGAGATGGTTTGCGGCGTTTCGATGAAGCGGAAGTCCCTTGCCGCCCATCACCCCGCTTTGGAAGCAGCCTGTGCGCGGTTGGCGGGATTACGCGGGCGGTTGATGGAGCTTGTCGATCTTGATCCGCAAAGTTATGAAGCACTGATGCGCGCTTTCAAGTTGCCCAAATCCAGCGAATCGGAGCAGAGCGTCCGCAACCTCGCGATTGAGGACGCAAGCAAAGAGGCTTCAATGGTGCCTTTAGAGACGGCGGAGTTGGCGGCGGCCGTGGCCCACGAGATCGCGAGCCTCACCGGTATTACGATTCCCCAAGCCGCCTCG
This sequence comes from Acidobacteriota bacterium, assembly GCA_003165315.1. GTDB lineage: Bacteria > Acidobacteriota > Terriglobia > UBA7540 > UBA7540 > Bog-366. The sequence continues at coordinate 35,288 of PLSX01000167.1, read as the reverse complement.
GATCTGAGCGTGGCGGCCAATATGGCGGAATCGGCGCGGCGGGGGGGAGTCGAGAATGTTAGGGCGAATAAGTCGGCGATTCCCGATGTATCCTGGCATAAGTCGGTGGAAGCCCGCTTGGAGAAGATTGGGACAAGGGAGTAGAGGTTCGGGGCTTGGGACTTGGGACTCGGGGCAAGGGATAAGGGAAACGGGGCAAGGGGTTAGGGAGTCGGGACTCGGGATACGGGTTAAGGGACAAGGGGCATGGGACTTGGGATCAGGGGTTAGGGGTTAGCAACTCGCGATTTGGAGTCCGGGTTATGGAGCCTGGGACATGAGATTTGGGTCAAAACGCGGCAAATTGTCCGAATCGCGAAATTCTGGTCCTTGCGAGCCTCCTCCTACTGTCAAACCCCCACAATGCGGCCCCTTATCCCTTGTCCCTAACTCCGATATCCCTTGTCCCTAACTCCGAGCCCCGAGCTCCGGCTCTTGCGGGTGCTGACCCGCTGTCAAAATGCCCATGGGGTGAAATCCCGCTCCTCCCCAGGTCATTAAAATGGCTTAACTTAAGGAAAATGAGGGCAGGGGCAGTTGCAAATCATTTGCAATTAGCCACTTTCGGCCTTAGCAACTTTTTGGCAAGATCCTCAGGTTCTGGAACCCCTCTTGCCCTAGTAAGACTCCTATGCGAGACGACGCGAACTTTAGCTCACCGATTAACCTCTACGAAGCCAGTGACCAAGACGAGCTTAGAATCCTATTAATAACGGGCGGTTGGGACGTTCGCCGCTCCTTCAACCAGATCGGCATCCAGCCCGGCGACCGCGTTCGAGTGTTGCGACATGCCCCGTTTGGCGGGCCTTTGGTGATTGACAACCAGGGCACGCAAGTTGCGGTAGGAAAGCAACTGGCGCAAAAGATTCGCGTCGAAGTCCTCCCATGAAGGTCGCACTGGTCGGCCAACCCAATTCAGGTAAAAGTACTGTTTTCAATGCGGTGGCGGGATACCACTCGCTTACCTCCAACTTCGCCGGGACCACGGTGGAGTACACCCGCGGGCAGGCGCGAGTGGGCGGAGCCGTTCTGGATCTCATTGATCTGCCTGGACTTTACTCCCTCACGCCCACCTCTGCCGTGGAAGAGGTCAGCCGCGACTATCTGCTTGAAGGCGATTGGGACGTCATTATTAACGTGGTGGACGCCTCGCAGATGGCCCGCAGCCTGGAATTGACGCTTGAGCTGCTCGACCTGGAATCGCCCATGGTGGTCTGCCTGAACATGATGGACGAGGCGGCGCGCAAGGGCATGACGATTGACACTCCCGCTCTTGCCGCGGCGCTGGGAGTTCCAGTGGTTGAGGCCATCGGAGGTCGCGGCCGTGGCATTGTTGAGACCTTCCGCGTGGCGCAGGAAGCCGCCGTCCGTGGCACCCGTCCCCGAGCCTTCCCCTATGCGCCGGAGGTTGAGCGCGTGGTTGGAGCGTTGGCAGACAAGCTTGCGGAGACCGCCCCGGAACGGCCTGCCGCCTATCACCGGTTCGCCTCGCTGCCCGTTTTGTCCTCAAACCCCATGCCGGCAGCCAGCGTCAAGTGCCTGGGAGGGTGTTGCAACACGTCCTGCGGAGGGCAGACATTGGCCAGTGCCGCGCCTCAGGTGGAATCAGGTCGCCAAGTCCAAGCGCAGATTTCGCAAGGAGTAGGCGTGGCGGTCGCGGAGCCTCCATCCCGGCCCGTAGCAGAACTGCCACATATCAATTCTCAAACCACGACAAATCAATCTCAAATCTCAAATCCCAAATCTGAAATCGGAAATCTCAAATCTAAATCCCAGGTCTTCCCCCCGGCCCGTTACCGTGCGCTTCAGTTATTGCAAAGCAAACCCAATCAATCGCCGAAGGAAGCAGCCGTAGCCATTGGCACCGCGACTTCGGACCCCGGACCCTGGACCTCGGACTTCCTTCTCGACCCCGGACCCCATGCGAGCCTTTCCGCTCCCAACCCCCAGCCATCAGTCCCCAGCCCCCGCCGTTCCGACCTCGGACTTCGGACCTCGGACTTCGGACCTTCCTTTATCGATTGGGCGCGGGCGGAAATCACAGCGCGAACGGGCCAGCCCGCGGACGCCGCCGTCAGTTCCGCGCGCCATGCCGCTTGCCTGAATCTTTTTGAGCGTGTGGCGAAGGTGGCAAAACCCAAGGCAGACTGGCGCGAGCGTGTGGACCACGTGGCCATGCATCCCATCTGGGGCTACCTGGTGCTGGCGGGAGTCTTCCTGGGATTCTTCCGGCTGATTTTCAGTGTGGGCCAGTTGGGAGAGAACCGCATTCTGGCGGTATTCGACTCCATTGTGGCTTTGCTGACACGGCACATGGATCCGCAGAGCGCCCTGTTTGCCGCTGCCAAGGGAGGCGTGCTGGGCACAGCCGGAGCGGTGGCGATCGTGCTGCCCTATCTGCTGCCATTCCTCGCGGGCCTGGCGATTCTGGAAGATATTGGCTACCTTTCTCGCGTCGGCTACTTGATGGACGCGGCCATGCACCGCCTGGGGCTGCACGGCACGGCCACTCTGCCGATTCTGGTGGGGTATGGGTGCAGCGTTCCGGCGGTCATGGCCACGCGGATTCTCTCGACGCGGCGCGACCGCTTTATTGCCGCCTTTTTGGCGGTGCTGGTGCCATGTTCGGCTCGTATGACGGTGATCTTTGCCCTGGTGGGTTTCTATCTGGGAGCGAACTACGCCCTCGGCATCTACGTTTTGAACATCATCGTAGTGGCGCTGTCCGGAGCCGTGCTGGCGCGTATCTGGCCGGAGATTTCACCCGGCATGCTGATGGAAGTTCCCGCCTATCGAGTGCCCGGCGCCAAGGTTGTGCTGCTCAAGACCTGGTGGCGGCTGCGCGAGTTTGTGCTGGTGGCGTTTCCCCTTTTAGTGATCGGCAGCATCGTGCTCAGCCTGGTAGATTTTTACGGCTGGCAGCACGGAATCAATGCCGCGCTTTCGCCTTTGACGGCCTTGTTGGGATTGCCGCGCTCGGTGGGCCTGACGCTGATCTTCGGAGTGCTGCGCAAGGAACTCTCCCTGCTAATGCTGATGCAGGCGCTGGGAACCACGCACGTTCTGGGAGTGATGACGGCGGCGCAAATCGTGATCTTCACCCTCTTTGTAACTTTCTACCTGCCCTGCATGGCTACGCTGGCCTCGATGATGAAGGAACTTGGCTGGCGCCTGACACTGGCCGCTTCAACCGCCCTGCTGGCCCTCGCGATTGTCATCAGTCTCGCCGCCCGCGGTGTGATGCTGATTCTCTGAAGGGCAAACTTTCTTACGAGTATATAAGAATCGAAACCCTGCCCTCCGAAAATTGAGATTGGGGAACGGCGCCGAACCGTCGCCTCTGGTGCTGCTCGGTAGATGACATTTTGCCGCTTCGCACCCACCAAGGTATTTTGAAAACCTGGAAACGTGGTGAACATCCCAGGTTCCCCCAGATTCCCCAATGCCAAGGGAGCCGAACGGAAGAACCCACGGTCAAAAATGCACTGACCATGATGGCTACCAGCCCGGTTTCGTCCCATTTCCAAATCTCGCTGGCCGTTCGTGCATTGCCCATCTCCAAAACAATGGGCCACCCGGGACTTACCCCAGGCGCTTAGGCAATTTGCTTGCCTGCGTCGGGGCCGACGGACTGGTCGAACACGGACTCCACGGTAATCTTCACGACGTGGTGCAGCGGCGGCAGACTCCGGGGAGCCTCTTTGAGCTGCTTGCTGGTCTCTTCAAACAGCGGGCCAGAAGTTATGACCTCGGCGGTTCCTTTGAGCTGGTAGCCCTGGGCCGTAGCCGCGTCCACCACCGTGACAGCAACTTTGGCATTCTCCTCAAGATTCTTTCGGGTCTTCAGAGAAAATAAGTCGGCGAAGAGGACGTGATGCTCATCCAGTAATTTGAGAGATCCCTTGGGAGTGACGTTGGGCTGTCCGTCGCGGGAAGCAGTTGCCACCCACGCCAGCTTGCCCGGCAGAAAATCCTGAACATGTTTAGGAATGATTACCATGATAGTGCCTCCAGATCATCAATGGCCGGACCTTACTACGGCGGCCCGGGTTATTGGGTCGGCTGCTATCCGCCGAACAGCGGCAAGCTCAATCGCCACCGACGCGGTTTGCTGAACCCGGCTTCACTCTAGCACGCTTCTGCAACAAACGCAGTAGCAGGCGCTACAAACCCTACTTATTCTAGGGCGTTAAGAACCTGCGGATGCGGACTTACGCGGCTGGCGCATACATCGCTTTTGATGTATAGGCCACCCGTGAATTCATAAAGCAAGTCGCGAGGAGGTGCGCGCCCTTCAGCGCTCCTCCGCGGCTCTTCCAACGGAAATGTCAATCATCACCAGGGCAAGCCCGCATCAACCCGCAGTGAATTGGGAAAGGGCCGCAAAGGAGCGCAGAATACGAGCACCTTTGCGCTACACTGCTCCCGCAGTGTGATGCTGATCCTCTAGCCACAATATTAATCATATTAAAGTCCATAAAAATGGACATAAAATAAATTAAAGACTATAATAGTATACGTTATGAGAAAAAACCGACCGTCCTCACAAACGCCTGTACCAGTGGTCCGTGCCCTCCGCAAGCTGGGCCACGACATTCGGGATGCCCGCCGTCGCCGCCGCATTCCCGTCGCCATCCTGGCGGAACGAGCCTCGATCAGCCGCATGACTCTTAACAAGATCGAAAAAGGCGACCCCGGCGTCTCTGCGGGTGCATACACCACGGTTCTCTATTCGCTGGGACTAGCCGACCGGCTGGCCGATGTGGCTGATCCTCGGGACGATACGGTGGGGCTTGAGCTGGAAGAGGAACGCCTGCCGCAACGCATCCGCCTCGCGCGCCGGAAGGAACCCTCGGCGCCAAGGAACGAGGGTGCACAATGAGAGAGAATGAAGTGCTCGTCTATGTGGACCTTGAAGCCACACCGCACCTGGTGGGCCGACTGTGGGCGCGGATGCGCAAGGACAGGGAAAGCGCGACCTTTGAATATGACAGGAGTTGGCTTGCGCATCCCGATCGTTTCTCACTTGAGCCGGCCTTGAAGCTTGGGCCAGGCCCGTATCACACCCCTTCTGACAAACCCCTTTTCGGAGCAATCGGCGACTCTGCCCCAGATCGCTGGGGGCGGGTGTTGATGCGGCGGGCAGAACGGCGCCGTGCCGAACGCGCGGGACAGACTCCACGTACTCTCCGTGAGATCGATTATCTTCTGATGGTGGACGACGAAGCCCGCCAGGGAGCGCTCCGTTTTGCCGAGAGGGAGGGGGGCCCGTTTCTGGCTCCCTACGGCCCGGCAAAGATTCCGCCTCTGATCGAACTGCCAGCGCTTCTCTCCGCCGCTGAGCATGCGGCCAGCGACACCGTTACAGATGAGGATTTGCGTCTACTTCTGGCTCCGGGCTCATCGCTTGGCGGCGCACGGCCAAAGGCCTCGGTTCACGATCGCGATGGCCATCTTGCCATTGCCAAATTTCCCAGTCAGGGAGACGAAGTGAATACGGTGCTGTGGGAGGCTGTGGCCCTATCACTGGCGGCGGATGCGGACATCGCGGTTCCCGCTTGGCGGGTTGAACTTGTCGCGGGGAAGCCTGTCCTTCTGCTACGCCGGTTTGATCGCAATGGCAGAATGCGCCTGCCGTTCTTGTCCGCCATGAGCATGCTGGGGGCGAAAGACAACGAGGTTCACAGCTACCTGGAATTTGCCGATATCCTCCGCCAGCAGGGCGCGGAGCCCAAGGAGGATATGCGAGCCCTGTGGCGTCGAATTGTATTTAGCATCCTCATTTCAAACACTGACGACCACCTGCGGAATCACGGTTTTCTATGGGCTGGTCCCGCCGGGTGGCGCCTTTCACCGGCGTATGACCTCAATCCAGTGCCTACGGATATTAAGCCCCGCGTCCTCGCGACCACGATCAATCTTGAAGACGGCAGAGCTTCGCTGCCCGCGGCCCTCGATGTCGCTTCATACTTCGAACTCAACCATATTGAGGCGCAGGAAATCGCAGGACAAGTCGGACAGTCGGTGGGGGCATGGCGAAAGGTGGCAATGAAGCTTGGTCTGACGGCTTCCGAAGTTGACCGCATGGCGTCAGCCTTTGAGCACGATGATTTGCGTTTCGCGCTCGCGTTGAAACGACGATGAAGCACGCGGGTACGGTTTTCGTTCCAAGAATCTCCAGTAAATGTACTTCGTCTTGCAATTAATTTGTCGAGTTGGTCACATGTATAACTGGAAGTAAAAGTGCCAGATCAATCGACTAGACCCGCCGACCGAATGATGTGCTGGCATACGGTCAACTATTTAGGGCGCAGGTTCGCTTGTGGGCACGGCTGGCACCGTGAGAAACGCGAAGGAACGCCTGGGAACGATTACCTTGCGCTTACCTTGCACGAATCAACTCGCCAATGCGACAATGACCACGAGCTTATGGAATTGACATCGCCGCGTCGACGACTTGCGATTTTGTTTCTGCTGATTGCACTGGCCCAATTACTTCTCGGCCAGTCTTCCCACCAGATTCACTCCGTACATCCGCCTGAGTATACTTTCAAGGTCATTCAAGCAATCCCACATGACGCGACTGCTTTTACCCAAGGTCTCGCATATCGTGACGGGTTCCTTTATGAAAGCACTGGGCTTAATGGTCGATCATCGCTGCGCAAGGTTCGTCTTGAAACTGGAGAAGTTGTCCAACGAGTGGACTTGGCCCAAGAATTCTTTGGCGAAGGAATGACTCTCGTCAAAAACGAAGTCGTACAGCTCACCTGGCTGTCACATACGGGATTTGTATACAACTTGAGCGACTTCCGACTGTTGCGCCCCTTTCTTATGCGGGGGAAGGATGGGGTCTGACCACGAACGGTCGTGAGATTTTCATGAGCGACGGAACGCCAGCGATCCGCGCTCTGGACATCGACACGCTTATAGAAAAGCGGCATTTCACAGTTCAGGATGGCGCTACTCCCATCGAACAACTGAACGAACTTGAGTTCGTAGAGGGAGAGATTTTCGCTAATGTGTGGCAGACTGATCGAATTGCCCGGATTTCTCCGCAAAGCGGTAGGGTCGTCGGCTGGATTGACCTCAAAGGACTTCTGAGCCCGATCTACCACCTGGAATCGGGCGCTGTACTCAACGGAATCGCCTACGATTCAAATAGAAAGCGTCTGTTTGTCACTGGCAAATTGTGGCCGAGTATCTTCGAGATTCGCCTCGTTCCGATACATCTCCAATAGAAGCTTGAATCAGCTAGCCATGTGAGGATTCGCGCCTGGCCTTACACCCGCCTTCCCATTAAGCAAGTAGCGAGGAGGTGCGCGCCCTTCAGCGCTCCTCCGCGGCTCTTCCAACGGAAATGTCAATCATCACCAGGGCAAGCCGCATGAACCCACAGTGAATTGGGGAAGGGCCGCAAAGTAGTGCAGAATACACGCACCTTTGCGCTACAATGCTCGAGCCTTGCCCCTACGTCCGAATGGCGGGGTAAAGCCGCCGCTCCATTGCGGGTGGCGTCACGCTGCGGCCCCGGGCGGCACGATACCCAACGGTGGCAGGGTTGCATTTAGTGACACTATATACAAGTATGGCTGCGTATGGTTACGCGGCACTTTTGGCTTCAAATCATTGAACACGCCTGGCGGGAGCGGCCGGTGGTGTGGCTGGCGGGGGTGCGGCGTGTGGGAAAAACAGTCCTCAGCCAGACCCTGCCCAACAACGAATATTTTGATTGTGAGCTTCCCCGCCCGCAACGGCGTTATTAACCGCAACCAGAGGTAGTTCAACCCGATCAAGCGGTCCCACCGGCTTCGGTTCAACAAGCAGGAGCTTGACCTTGATTGCGTTTACGCGTTCGCGGCGCACCTGCAATCGCTGCACCCTGGCAACCGCCACGTGCCCGACAAAATCCGGCGGCAATTGCACGCTCTACGCGCGACCTGGGGTTGGTGGAATTCCTCGGGCGGGGGCGGTACCGGTGTTTGTAGGGGCGAAGGCCCTTTGGACTGCGGCCGCGAAGCTGCCGCTTTGAACCTTGGCCTGAATGCCAAATCCTGCAGGATTCCCGACAAGCCAAAAGCAAAAGCGGCAGCTTCGCGGCCGCAGTCCAGATCGCTTCGCGAGCCGCCCCTACTGTTCTCCAGTGTTATCGCCGGGGGAGTTTTTGATCGAGCTTAGCCAGCAGGGCGAGTCCTCTTGCAGCAGAACCTTTGGCGGCGAGAGCGTGGAACCTCAGCTCGGTGTCGTGCTGCGAGAGTGGACAAGAACGAAACAGTTCCCTTCGTCCGAGAACGTCTTCATATTCCATAAACAGCGCCTGCCCGATCAGTGGGCTCCACTTGCCCTCGAGGCAGGCACGAATCACCTGGCGGTTCTGCCCGGCTCGCTTCAGCAAGGCCCCGTTAAGAACGTTTGTGTCGATCACAATTCGCCGCAATGCCCATGATAGCATAGGTGCTACCATCCCGTCGCTATCGTGCTCTGGACATCACCATGCAGAAGGGCGGGCTGGCGCAGAACGCGGTTCTGCGACTTAAAACTCGCGCGATTGAACAGGTGCCAATTTCGCAACAAGAACGCACAGCTTTGCAGTGCGCCAGCGAACCACCCACGCCTGTATTGGCGGGCGATTGCCCAGAGGGCGGTTCGCGAACGGCCCCTACATTGCCGCCACAACAAATCAACACAGCGTCAGGAACCCACCTAAAATCTCGAAACATGAAATCTCGAAGCAGCGGCGATCCGGCACAGGTTGTGGTAAACTTTGCAGCAAACTGAGAAAACCCCGGGCGCGGGATTGAACTGCGCCGAGGTTATCGCGAGGGCTTGGACACAAAATGAAAATTCCACCATTCGTTCGCCGGGCGAACCCGTTTTTCCTGTTGTTTGTTGTCCTCTCCATTCTTGTTCCGGCCGCTGGCAGGTCTGGGGCGTCTTCCGCGCCGCAAAGTCCAGCTTCAACACCGCAGGGGTTGCAGGCCTTGATTGAGGCAGGAACGCTCGCGGACCTGCGCTGGCCCGACTTTACGGACTACCGCGATGACGTGAAGAGCTTTTACGAGTCGTCGAGCTATGCGCTCGCCTGGCTCAAGGATGGGCGCCCCACCAGTCAAGCACTTGCCGTTATCAGCGTCTTGGAACAGGCGGACCAGGTAGGTCTGAGCGCCGAGGATTACGATGGCCCCCACTGGAAGGACCGCATCGCGAGGTTCAGTGGAGGAAACCAGAATCCTGTTGGAGACGAAGCGGCGCGCTTTGACCTGGCGCTGACGGTTTCAGCGATGCGCTACCTCTCCGAGGTGCAATTCGGGCGGGTCAAACCCAAGTCGGTCCGTCTGGGCGATGACGACGCGCGCAGCAAATTCAACTTGCCGCAATACCTCCGGGATCAAATCGTCAATTCCAATGATGTCGCACCCGCGCTCTCACAGCTTGAGCCGCCGTACATCCTCTACCATCGAACGGAGGACGCACTGCGCAAATACATGCAGCTTGCCGCCCAGGACGATGGTGAAAAGCTTCCGCCGCCGGCAAAGAAGAAGACTATCGATCCGGGCGATGATTATCCGGGCGTGCCGCGACTCGTTCGCCTGTTGAAGCTAGTGGGCGATCTTCCGACCAACGCCGACGTGGCGCCTGATTCCACCATCTACCAGGGCGCCATCGTCGACGCCATGAAGCACTTTCAGGAGAGGCACGGCCTGGATTCCGATGGCCGAATCGGAAAGGACACGCTGGATCAATTGAATACTCCGCTCAGTGACCGCGTGCAACAGTTGCAGCTCACTTTGGAGCGCTGGCGATGGGCGCCTCGCGTGTATGATCCTCCACCCATACTGGTCAATATTCCGGAATTCGTTGTGCGCGGCTTCGGCCCGGGCGAGAACATTGAATTGACCATGAAGGTGGTGGTGGGCAAGTCTTATCGAACGCACACTCCGGTGTTCGCGCAGAATATGACCTACATGGTGTTCCGTCCCTATTGGAATGTTCCGATCGCAATTCAACGCGGTGAGATGGTGCCCAAGCTCAAGAAAGATCCGGATTACCTGAAGAAAAATCAGTTGGAGATTATCGACCAGCACGGAACCGTGGTTTCCACCGGGGCCGTGAGCGATCAGCAGTTGGCGCAGCTTAATACCGGCGCGCTAACTGTGAGGCAACGGCCCGGCCCCAAGAATTCGCTGGGGCTGGTGGTGTTCATGTTCCCCAATGAACACAACGTCTATCTCCACAGCACGCCGGAGCCGGAGTTGTTTTCCCGGACAAGGCGCGACTTCAGCCATGGATGCATTCGCGTGGAAGATCCGGCGAAGATGGCGGAATATATCCTGCAAGGGAACGGCGGGTGGACGACGGACAAGGTGGCGGCGGCGATGAATAGCGGCCCGGATTCACAAACCGTAATCCTGAAACATAAACGCCCGGTGGTGATTATCTACGCGACAGCGGTGGTGCTGCCGGATGGAGAAGTGAAATTCTTCCAGGATATTTACGGGCACGATGCACATTTGAAAAAGGCGCTGGCATTGGGGTGCCCGCGGCGGCCGCCGGGGAATGCCACTACCACTGCCGCACCCGCCCCACATCAACGTGCACAAAGTTAGAGGCGGAGTAATATCCCACGCCGCCGCGGTGCAGCCGAAGCGCCGCGTCGCGTAATTGGGAGGTGGGAATTCCCGGCAGGCGAATGTCAATGGCCTCGGCCTGCATGTGGAGGCTGTGCACCGCCACACCGGAATGGGCGCTGCGGGTGCGGAGATATTCATTGGTCTTGGGCGTCCGGTAGCCACAGATCACGTCAATCTCGCCGTCCACATTCTGAAGAGTGCTCGTGAGGTCGTACAGCAGATCGAACAGCCGGGGATCGAAGTGGTGAATATCTCCAGTGAGGGAATCACGCAAAAAATGGTCAAGGCGATCGAGCGCAGCGGGCAAGTACGTGTCACCGCGGCGATAGACGATCTCCATGCGTTCGTTGGTGTGAGTGTTATAAAAACGGAGCCGGTATTCACGTGGTGGCTGAAAGGTCAAGTCCGCGCCGCGTGCGGCCAGCGGAGCTGCCAGCGATGCCAGGAGCAGAGCCCCGATAGCGACCTTATGCTTCGACTTGAATCCCTGACCCATGCGTCATCCTATACGATGCGGATCGCGAACCAATCCTCAGTACATGTCAGTGTTGGGCCGTAAAACGCGACGTTTCCATCCCCGCCAACCCGACCTTATTCAATCATAGGTCAGGTCAACTCAGTCAGCAACCCAAAACGAAAATACTGGCTGAGGAGCGAGTAGCTTCCTCCGAAACAATTTGGCCATTCAGCGCTTGAGATCGACGCGATTTGGGTCTTCACTTTTCGGCGAAACGATATTAGGAAGAACCACCGACCCGTATAACCCCCTTTGCCCTTCGTTTGACTGCTGCGCCGGGTGCGCCTAAAATGGGGTTCGGACAAACCACTGATGGCTCCTGAGAATTATTCCCTCACCTCCGTGCCGCCACCGCGTGAACCTCGACCACCGGTGAGCAGCCGGAAGCTCTTTGGCCAATTTGTATTCCTGATTCTTGTGCTGCTCGCCGCTGGAGTGGGCGCGCTGGCAGGACTGGTGTTCGTGTACTCTTCCGATCTTCCCAAGGTGCGCGAGTTGGAGGATTACCGCCCCGATGTGATGACGGAGATCTACGCGGACGACGGCACGGCCATTGGGAGCTTTGCCCTGGAACACCGCGTGATTGTGAATTACAACCAGATTCCTCCGGTGCTCCGCAACGCGGTGATTGCCATTGAAGACAGGCACTTTGAAAGCCACCTCGGCGTAGATGTTTCCGGCATCCTGCGCGCCGCGGCCAAAGATATCTTGGAATGGCGCAAGACGCAGGGCGCCAGCACATTGACACAGCAACTCAGCAAGATGCTCTTTCTCACGCCGGACAAGAGCTTCCGGCGAAAGATTCAGGAAGTGCTGCTGGCCATCCAGATTGAGCGCTTCTTCACCAAGTCGCAGATCTTCACCATGTACGCGAATCAGGTGGATCTGGGCCACGGAAACTTTGGTTATGAGGCTGCGGCGCAGTTCTACTTCGGCAAGCATTTGAACGAGCTGACCCTGCCGGAGGCGGCGACGCTGGCGGGAATTCCGCGCTCGCCCACGGCTTATTCGCCGATTGTGCATCCGGAACAGGCGCGGCGGCGGCGCAATCAGGTGTTGGTGGCCATGCACGAAACGGGGACGATCAACGCAGCCCAACTCCACGACGCCATGGCGGCTCCCCTGGGATTGAATATTCAGCGCTGGAATTACACCGTTGCCCCTTATTTTGTGGAAGAGGTGCGGCAGTTTCTGGAGAGAAAATACGGGCCGGAAGCTGTGCGCGAAAAAGGCTTGCGCGTTTACACCACGCTCAACATCAAAACCCAGCAAGAGGCGGAAGACGCTCTGAAGTCAGGCTTGCGCAACGACGACAAGCGGCGGGGATGGAGAGGTCCTCCACAGAACATTCTCAAGCAGCACCTGCTGACTCCAGACGGACGGCCTGTCACCCTGGCAACCTATGTTGACGACGATTGGAGGCAACCCATCGTCGCGGGAGACCTGGTGAACGGTCTGGTGATGGAGGTGAAAGCTGACTACGCCGAGGTGCGCTTCGGCGAGGTGAGGGCGCGCGTCACTCCGGCGGAATTTTCCTGGACCAAGAAGACGGCTGCCGCAGACATGTTTGCTCCTGGGGATCTTGACCTCTTTCAGATCAAGGAAGTGAAGGGGAACACGGCCAAGGCCACTCTGGATCAGGAGCCCGATGTGCAGGGCGCCCTGCTGGCCATTGACAACACCACGGGCGAGATCAAGGCGATGGTGGGCGGATACGACTGGAGCGAGAGCAAGTACAACCGCGCCGTGCAGGCGGAGCGCCAGGTAGGGTCTTCCTTCAAGGTTTACGTCTATGCCCAGGCGGTGACGGACGGACTCTCCCCCTTTGACACCATTGTGGATGCCCCGGTCAGCTACCACACTTCTTCGGGAATCTGGGCGCCGCACAATTACGACGACAAGTTCGAGGGAACCATCACCATTCTGCACGCGCTGGCCGAGTCGCGCAACGTTCCCGCAGTCCGCACCCTGGCGCGCATCGGTGTGGACAAGGTCATCAAGCTTTGCCGCAAATTCGGGCTGACCTCGCGGCTTGTTCCCAACCTGCCGCTGGCCCTGGGAGCGTCAGACCTTACCCTTCTGGAACACACTTCCGCCTTCACTACTTTCCCAAACGATGGCGTTCACATCTCGCCGCGCATGGTGACGCGGGTCACCAATTACGATGGCCGGCTGATTGACGATTTTCCGCCCGAGGTAACCGACGTCATTCCCGCTTCGACCGCGCGAATTATGGTTTCCATGTTGCGGGAGGTCTTCAACTCCGGCACAGCGGTTTCCGGAAGGGCCTTCGCCACCAAGCATCCGGTGGCAGGCAAGACGGGAACCACGAATGATTTTACTGACGCCTGGTTCCTGGGTTTCAGTCCTTCACTGACGGCCGGCGTCTTCGTGGGGTTCGACGACCATCGCACCCTCGGTGTGAAAGAAGAAGGCGCCAAGGTGGCGTTGCCCATCTGGCTGAACTTCATGGGGCAGGTGATACCAGACAAGTCAGCGGATGATTTTCCCCACTCGCCCCTGCTGAAGAGTGCTGACCAGGTGCAGGACATTCTGTCCAACGCAGCGCCGGAACGCCTGTTGGCCCCCACCGCACCCATTCCTGCGGAAGGATCCTCGGGAAAGGCCACGCCGCAGACAACGCCACCGGGGGAATCCCCCGAGCCTCCCAAGAACGAAGTTACAACTCCGAAGGTTCCCGCCGCCGCTCCTCCTGCTGCCCCCACGGGCCCCGTGGCCGGCAATTTGCCCCCGATTTCTGCAAAGCCGTAGCCTTTGCGTCAATCAGGGATATTTTTATTTGTGACAAAAAGTATGTAGTATATTAGTCCTCTTGACACGGGGTATTGGGAAGTATACTTTCCCAATCGATTATCGGACGTTCATCATTTTGAGTGGCAGCGTCCGTATTATCTGGCAAACAAAATTTCGGACCATGACCCTCTTGGCGCATGCCTATTCTTCTGCCCTCCGCAAAAATTCCTCTCATGGGGTATCTCATGTCCATTCAACGTAGCCTTCGAATTTTTCTGTCACTTTTGGTGATGAGTCTTGGGGTGTGGGCATGGTGCCCGCAGACGGCGAGCGCGAGCAGCGAGGTACTTGGGGTTACTGCATTTCACCCCGTATCTCAGGAAGAGTTGCAAATGACCATCGACCCCGCCGCCCCGGGAGCGCCTGCCGAGATTCTGTACCACGAGGTTTACCGGGATGACCTGGGCAAGCGTGATCCGAACTCCACATTCTCCACAGTTTGGTCGGATCAAACCGACCGGACCCCGCACGAAGATAACTACTATCGCATCAAAGTTCTGACCGAAGAGGGGCGCAAGCACGGAGATATTGAAATTCCCTACGTGGCGGAGGAGGGAGCTGTTGTCAATGTTCATGCTCGCACGATTAAGCCTGACGGCACCATCGTTGATTTTGATGGAAAGGTCTATAACAAGTCAGTAGTGAAGGCGCGAGGAGGTCGGTATTTGGCGAAGACCTTTGCCATGCCGGCGGTGCAGGTGGGCTGCATCCTGGAGTATTCATACACCATTGATTTGAACCCCGAATGGGTCTATTTCTCGCGTTGGATCCTGAGCAATGTAATGTTTACCAAGTCCGCAGATTTTACACTTAGACCCTATTGGACCGAGGAATTCCCCTTTTTTGTCAACTGGGTTGCGCGAAACATGCCGCGCGAGGCGCCCGACGTAAAAGAGGGTGCTGACCATAACTTTCGTTTACATGTGTCGAATATTCCCGCCTTTCAGACGGAAGAGGATATGCCCCCAGAGAATGAGATGAAAGCGCGCGTTGACTTCAGTTACTCACTGGATGCCCCGGAAGCTGATGCGGCCAGTTATTGGTCCAAAGTCGGCAAGCGGCTGGATCGACGGATGGAGAGTTTTCTTGGTAATTCCAAATCCCTTAATGCCGCCATCGCGGGAATTGTGGGGCCAGATGATCCTCCTGAGGTGAAACTGCAAAAGATTTACGCTCGGGTGCAGCAAATACGCAACACCGACTTTGAGGCCGTCAAGACGGAGGAGGAGAAAAAGCGGGCTAAGGAGAAGACGCAAGCCAATGCGGGGGAGGTTTGGAAGCGCGGGTTCGGGAATGGCGAGGAACTCACTTGGCTTTATCTCGCCTTGGTGCGGGCAGCGGGATTTGATGCCTACGGCATTAAGGCGGCAGACCGTGAGGAGTACTTTTTTGATCCATCTCTTAAGCAAAGCGGGGAGCTAAAGGCCAATCTCGTGCTCATTAAACTGGGCGGCAAGAGTATCTATTGCAATCCTGGGGTGCCCTTTACTCCATTTGGCCTGCTGCCGTGGCCTGAAACCGGGATCCAGGGTTTGCAATTGGATAAGAAGGAATCCACTTGGATTCCAACCCAGGTTCCAAGCCCGGACCAGGCCCGAACCGAGCGCCACGCCGCCCTGACCTTGTCGGAGGACGGTGACTTGGAAGGCAAGTTGACGGTGACTTATACCGGGATGGCATCTGCGGACCTGCGGCTTGTCGAGCGGCAAGCGGACGATGCGGAACGCAAGAAGCTACTGGAGGAAAAAGTAAAGGGATACATTCCCGCCGCCAGCGAAGTTACCCTTACGAACCAACCCGAGTGGAAGAATCCTGAGGCGCCGCTGGTGGCTGAATTCAATCTCAAGGTGCCCGGATGGGCGTCTGCGGCAGGCAATCACTTCATTATAACTGCGGGGCTCTTTGGCGGGGCTGAAAAACACGCCTTTGACCACGTTGACCGCATTTACCAGATTTACATGTCCTTCCCATCCATTGCGTCCGACGACGTCGACATTCAGGTTCCCGCAGGCTGGCAGATTTCTGGTTTGCCCCAGGGATGGCAAAAGGTCACCGGACCTATCTCGTTCTCACTTACAGCGCAGAACAACAATGGGAAGCTGCATCTGGAGAGAAAATTGACCATCAGCTTTATCCTCCTGGACCGCAAGTATTACACGGCCTTCAGAAATTATTTTCAACAGATAAAGGTCGCCGATGACCAACAATTCGTTCTGGACGTGCCAGTGGCGAAAGTGGGGAATTAGGCGGATTTCGCCGCGGATTATTCCTCCCATCTCTGCCATCATCATGGTGTGCGCCCCCCTGCTTGCCGCAAATGGCCACGCACCGCTATGGATGCACGCGCTCGTCAACGCCCCGGTACCCACTCATGACGAGAAGACGGACGCTGTGGCTCTGTATTCGGAGCAGACCCTCACGGTAATTTCCGCCGACAAATTTCGGGTCACCTACCGGGAGGCTTACAAGATCCTCCGCCCCGAAGGTCGGCGCCACCGCCTGGTGGAGATTGATTTTGACTCCCTCCGGGACAGAGTTTCCGGCATTCACGCATGGTGCATTCCGGCGAAAGGAAAGGACTATGAAGTTGCCGAAAAGGAGGTTGTCGAGAGGGGCTTTTTGAAGGATGAGAGCATCAGCCTGATAACCAGCGTAAGGTCAAAGCTCCTGACGATTCCCGCGGCGGACCCTGGCAATATTATTGGGTACGAATATGTCGAGGATGAACGTCCGGAGTTCATGCAGGATATCTGGGGACTTCAAGAGGACGTGCCCGTCCGGGAAAGTCATTATTCATTGAAACTGCCCCCAGGATGGACGTCGAAAGCGGCTTGGTTTAACTATCCGGAATTGAAGCCACAGGAGGCGGGGGGCGGGCTTTGGCAGTGGACAGCGGGAGATATCAAAGAGTTCCGGGAAGAGAAGCAGATGCCACCGCCCGTTGGAATTGCTGGCTTCATGGTTGTGACCTTAATCCAGCCTGGCGACAGTATGGCTCCCAACCTTTCCAACTGGCACGACGTGGGAGACTGGTACCGGCAAAAGTCGAACGGACGGCTTGCCGCCTCACCGGAGATCAAGCAGGAAGTTCGCAAGCTGACAGACTCCGCGCCAACCACCCTGGCCAAAATGCGTGCGTTGGCAGAATTCATGCAGCGGAATTTCCGCTACGTCCAAATCTCATTAAAAATTGGGGGGTTCATACCGCACTCTGCGGCGGAAGTCTTTGACCATCGTTATGGCGATTGCAAGGACAAAGTCACGCTTCTTCAATCGATGCTGGGGGAAATTGGTGTGGACTCTTTCATGATCCTCACAAATATTGACCGGGACTCCGTTACGCCCGAAACCCCGCCCCGCGTTGGCGCCTTTGACCACGCGATTATCGCCATTAAATTGCCCGAGGGTTTATCGGACCCTTCGCTGATTGCCACCCTAAAGCACCCCTCCCTGGGAACGCTTTTGATCTTCGACCCCACCAATGAAAAGACCCCTTTTGGCCAGATTGGTGGATACCTTCAGGCCAATTACAGTCTGCTGGCCGCTCCCTCGGGCGGGGAACTGGTGAAATTGCCCCAGCAGCCTTCCGGCATGAGTGGCAGGGCACGAATCGGCAGGCTGACCCTTTCCGCTTCCGGCGACCTTCAGGGTGACGTGGAAGAAACGAATGTGGGTGACCCGGCCTGGGTTGAGCGGATGATTTATATCCAGGCGGAGAAGTCGTTCGACAAGATCAAGCCTGTTGAGAGCCTCCTGGCCGGATCACTTTCATTGTTCAAGATTACCCGTGCCAGTATTTCCAATCCGGATGTTAGCAATAATCCCTTTATTTGGAATTACTCTTTCCAGGCTGAGAAGTATGCGAAACAGGCTGGCAGCCTGATGCTGGTGCGCCCGCGCGTGCTGGGAAGCGATTTCAGCAACCTGCTGGAGACCTCGGAGCCCCGCCGCTTTCCTGTGGAGTTTAACGGCCCTGTGCTGAACACCGACACTTTTGAAATTACACTGCCGCCTGGATATGTGGTGGATGCCCTGCCACCCGCCATCGATTCGGATTTTGCTTTTGCCAGCTATCATGCCAAAGCAGAAGTCGTGGGAAACGTGCTGCGCTATCACCGCACCTTTGAGCAAAAGGAAGTAAGCGTGCCCTTGAGCCAGGTGGCGGACCTGAAGAAATTCTATCGAGTCATTGCCTTGGACGAGAGGAACACGGCGGTGCTGAAGCCTGTGGCAATGCCTTAAGCGCCTTCCGGACGTGACGCAGGTACTCCTCCCAGCCTTCCCCTGCATGCCCAGAAATGCCATGCCACACGGCCGCGCCCGCTTCGCGGGCATGGGGTCTATGTTCCCTGCAAGCCCCAGTCCGGGGTAAAGCCAAATCTTCTCCTTTCAGGCAAAATGTATGTAGTAAATTAGTCCCGTTGACACGGTGTATTCGGAAATGTATTGTCCCACCGACAATTGGTGGTAGTTTGCAAGAAAAACAACATTTCCATTTCTTTAGTACTTGGGACCATGGCTTCTTTGATGCGTACCCTCTCTTCCTGCCTCCAAATAAAATCCTTAACCGGGGTCTCTCATGTCCATTTATCGTAGCCTTTACACTTCCCTATCCCTTTTGGTGATGTGCATTTTAGTCTGCGCGTTGTGCCCGCGGACGGCCAGCGCGACGAGCTCCGCCACGGCGTTTCGCCCAGTATCGCTGGAAGAACTTCAGATGACGAGTGAGCCCGGGGCGCCGGGGGCTCCCGCCGTCCTTTTATACCGTGAAGTGTACCGAGATGACACCGGGCACACCGCGCATGAGGATAACTATTTCCGCATCAAGATCCTCACCGAAGAGGGGCGGAAGTATGGAGACATTGAAATCCGCTTCGACAAGCCCCTGGCAGAAATCGCCAACATTCACGCACGGACGATCAAGCCCGATGGCACTGTTGTGGATTTTGATGGCAAGGTCTTTACAAAATCGGTGATTAAGGGGCAGGGGCTAAAATACCTGGCGAAGACCTTCACCCTCCCTGCGGTAACGCCGGGCTGCGTCATTGAGTATTACTACACCATCGATTTCGCCGAGCAGTGGATTGTCGACTCGCATTGGATTGTGAGCGATGAACTTTTCAGCAAGGCTGCTGATTTTTCGCTGAAGCCTTACGAGAACGATGTTTACAACAACTTTCATGTGCGTTGGACATGGGTCAATATGCCGGACGGGACGCCCGGACCCAAACAAGGTCCCGACAAAATCGTCCGGCTGCATGTGTCCAATGTTCCCGCGTTCGAAACGGAAGACCTGATGCCTCCAGAAAATGAACTGAAAGGGCGCGTGGATTTTATCTACTCGTCGGATATCGTTGAAAGCAACGCCACCCATTACTGGGCCGGTGTTGGCAAGCGATTGAGCGGCCAGGTGGAAGGCTTTGTGGGAAAGCCCAAAGGCCTGGAATCTGCGGTTGCGGGGATCGTGAGCCCCAATGACCCTCCGGAAGTGAAACTGCAAAAGATTTACGCGCGAGTTCAGCAGTTACGCAATACATCCTATGAAGTGCGCAAGACCGACGAAGAGGAAAAGCGCGAAAAAGAGAAGGAACCGGCCAACGCGGAAGAGGTTTGGAAGCGCGGTTACGGGAATAAACGGGACCTCACTTGGCTTTACTTGGCCATGGTGCGGGCAGCAGGATTTGAGGCTTACGGAATGTGGGTTGCCGACAGGGAAAATTACTTTTTTGATCCCAACCTCATGCAGAGCGACCGATTGAGCGCCAATCTGGTGGTTATCAAACTGAACGGTAAGAATATCTATTGTAACCCCGGAGCAGCCTACACTCCTTATGGCCTGCTGCCATGGCCGGAAACGGGGATTCAGGGGTTGCAACTGGATAAGAAAGACGTCTCCTGGGCCCCAAGCCTGGTTCCGACCTCTGAGATGGCGCGGACGGAACGCCACGCCCAACTGACGTTGTCGGATACCGGCGACTTGGAAGGGAAGCTTACCGCCACCTACACGGGACTGGAAGGTGCTCGCCTGCGGCAGGAAGAGCGAAATGCGGATGCTACGGAGCGCAAGAAATACCTCGAGGACCTGGTTAAGGAGTACACCCCAGCCGCAAGTGAAGTGAGTCTTACCAATCAGCCGGAGTGGAAAAATTCAGCCTTGCCGCTGGTGGCTGAGTTCAGTTTCAAGGTTCCCGGATGGGCGACGCAGGCCGGGCATCACGTTCTGGTACCTTCCGGCCTTTTTGGTGCGCGGGAGAAGCACTTGTTTGACCACGCCGTTCGCATCCATCCCATTTATGTTGAATATCCCTACACGGAATCCGACGACATTGAGATTCAGCTCCCCTCAGGCTGGAAGGTCTCCAGCTTGCCGCCGGGATGGAAAGACACCGGTAAGGTTGTTACCTACACTCTTGCAGCGCAGGACGACAATGGGAAGCTGCACCTGACAAGAACTGTCTCGGTAAACTTCATTTTCCTTGACACCAAGTATTATTCCGCTCTCAGAAACTATTTCCAGCGGATTAAGACTACCGACGATCAGCAAGTCGTGGTGGATCCTGGCCCCGTACAGGCGGGAAATTAATCATGAGGTGAGTCATGCGGGCCAATTTTGTTTTGCCGCGAGTCATTGCTGCCGTTGCTGCGCTCTTCCTGATCTGCACGCCTCTGTTCGCGGCGCGCACCGATGCGCCCGAGTGGATGCACGCGTTGGTCGCCGTGCCGCTGCCTGCTCATGATGAAAAGGACAGCGCCGTCTTGATGTATGCAGAAGAGAACCTCACTGTCCTCTCTCCCGAAAAATTCCGCCGAACCGTCCGCCGGGCCTACAAGATTTTGCGACCCGAGGGACGTGAATACGGTGAAGTCGCAGCGTTTTTCAACACTCTCAATTCGAAAGTAACAAGCATGCATGCCTGGTGCATCCCCGCCCAAGGGAAAGACTTCGAAGTGACCGATAAGGAAGCCCTGGATGTCTCGCCGCTGAAGGGGGAAAGCGAAAGCCTGATCACGGACGCGCGGGTGAAGGTCCTGAGGATTCCGGCGCCAGACCCCGGGAATATCGTGGGCTACGAATACGTCATGGAAGAGCGGCCCCTGGTCTTGCAGGATGTCTGGAGTTTCCAAGACATCATTCCCGTAAAGGAGAGCCACTATTCCTTGAATTTGCCTGCAGGGTGGAAATTTAAAGACGCCTGGGCCAACTATCCGGAAGTGAAAGTTCACAATGGCGGCGGGGGGCTGTGGCAATGGACCGTCGGAGACGTGAAAGAGATTCGGGAAGAAAAGGACATGCCCCCTTGGCAGGGAATTGCCGGGCAGATGGTTGTATCCCTCTTCGCTCCCGGAGGCGCGGCAGCGAATAGCCTTCCCACTTGGCACGATTTGGGGATGTGGTATATCCATCTGACAAGCGACCGATTGGATCCATCGGTGGAGATTCGGCAGGAAGTTAATTCGCTTACAGCATCGGCGCCAACTCCCCTGGCCAAAATGCGGGAGCTGGCGGAATTCATGCAGCGAAATATTCGCTACGTCGCGATTACCTTGGGAATCGGAGGGATACAGCCGCACCCCGCCGCGCAGACTTTTGCACACCGTTATGGGGACTGCAAAGACAAAGCTACGCTCATGCGGTCAATGCTGAAGGAAATTGGCATTGATTCGTACTATGTGATTATCAACCATGAGCGTGGGGCAGTTGTTCCCGAGACACCGGCAAATGTGGGTGCCTTTGACCATGCGATTGTTGCAATCAAGTTGCCCGAAGGCCTATCCGACCCCTCGCTGGTTGCTACAATCAAGCACCCGACGTTGGGAACACTTTTGTTCTTCGACCCCACGAATGAGAAGATTCCCTTTGGCGAGATTGGAGGATACCTCCAGGCTAATTATGGAATGCTGGTTACACCCTCCGGTGGTGAACTGATTCAATTGCCGGAGCAGCCCACTGCCATGAACGGGATCCAGCGAACCGCCAAACTGAACCTTACCATATCGGGCGAACTTCAGGGCAACATGGAAGAAATACGCGTTGGCGACCGAGCCGCAGGTAGCCGCGAGCTGTATGCTTCCACGCAGAAAACTGCCGATAGGATCAAGCCTGTAGAACACATGCTCGCCGATTCCTTATCCATGTTTCATATCACTGGGGCCAGCGTGACCAATCCTGACGATACCAAGAGCCCATTTATCTGGAACTACTCTTTCCGCGCTGAGAATTATGCCAAGTACGCGGGCAACCTGCTCTTGGTGCGTCCACGCGTGCTGGGAAGCAAGTCCAGCGGTTTGTTGGAAACGCCTGAGCCCCGCCGCTATCCCATCGAATTTGACGGGCCGGTGGTAGACACGGATAATTTTGAAATCACCTTGCCCCCCAACTATGTGGTGGACGATGTGCCCCCCGCCATCGATGCGGACTTTGGCTTCGCCAGCTATCACTCGAAGACGGAAGTTGCGGGAAACGTTCTGAGGTATCACCGCTCTTTTGAAGTGAAAGAACTCAGTGTTCCCGTCAGCCAGGCGGATCAACTGAAGAAATTCTACCGGATCATCGCCTCGGATGAAAGGAACACCGTGGTTTTAAAGTTGGGCACCCCGTAGGTTGATATCCGGGCGCGGCCGCCCTTTAAGATTGTTGATCCGGAACTCCTCATAAGCGGGCCCACGGGTTCAATGCCCTTTCAGTGGATACGTCCCAAACTTCTTTGCCGAATCGTAAAATGCCAAGATGTTTTCCAGCGGCACTTGTGACTGGATGTTATGGGCGGGGGAGATAATAAACCCGCCGCCTTTCCCCACCGTTTGCAGCCGCAGTTTCACTTCGTTCACAACATCTTCAACCGAGCCGAAGGGCAAAACCTCCTGGATATCCACCGTTCCCCAGAAGGTGAGTTTGTCCCCGTACAATTTCTTCACCTTTGCCGGGTCCATGGATTTGGGCTGGATGGGGTTCAGGATGTCGAGCCCCACTTCGATGAGATCAGGAATAATGGGATAGATGTTGCCGTCGGAATGGAACGCGATCTTGACATTGGGATTCAGTGTCTTCCATTTGGAGAAGAGATAGGCATAGCGTGGCTTGAAGAATTCGCGGAAGAGTGCGGGGGAAATAATCATGCCGTCCTGCATACCAAAATCATCGCCAATCCAGATGATATCCACGCCCAGTCCGACCATGCGCGAACCGGCTTCGTCAATCCACGTCAGCAGCTTGTCCAGGTAGGCGTGCATGAAGTCCTTGTTGTTGGCCATGTCTTCCATCACTTTTTCCATGCCGCGCAAATACCAGGCCAGCTCCAGCAGCGTGCATGCACACCCGCCCATAATGCCGTACTCTTTTCCGTATTCCTGGACAAGCCGGCACGCGCCGGTGTAGCGGTCCTCGCGAGTGAAGTCGGGCATGGTGAAGTCAGCGGGGTCAACGATATCGGCAAGTGGATGCTTCACCATCTCCGTGTAGGAGCCGCTGTCCGCGAACTTGAACCATTTCCAGCCGATTCCCCATTCGTCCGTGTACTCTTCCGCCTGATTGGCATAGAAGCCGGTGCAGGGGCCCACCCAGGAGATCAGGAAGTCGTGGTCCATCAGAATCGGTAGCGGACCGCCCGCTGCCTTGTAGGTCTCGGTCCGATCGGACTCTACCCCCAGGTGGCGCAACATGGTCCGCTCCGCCTCCGGGGTGTACCAGGCACAGATGGGGACGCGATCAGGCTCCTCGTGATTGATTGCGGTCAGCAGGCGTTCCTTGTGGGTCATTGCAGTCCTCCTGGGGGGCTCGCGGCCGCGATAAATTCCTCGGCCGCTGACCGCGAATCCTACCCCCCACAGCCCGGGCAAAGCAACACTTTTCCATAGCGGTACTTCCTCTGACATGCCCATTCTTGGCGATGACGCGGCACCGGCAGACCTCAATCAATGGGCCTCATCGGTTTCTACGCATGTTGGCGCATCGGCTTCTAGTGAAGTGTTTCCGATGTTTATTGCGAGAGGATTCGTCAATCATGATAGACTGAGCCAGTTTCGGATGGCCTTATGCCGTCCTACCATTTCCATGCAGAATTCAGGGGAGAGAATCGATGAACAAGAAATTGATGGCCATCAGTTTTAGCATCATGGTTTGCCTTCTAGCCATTTTGCCCGGCACAGCGCGCGCCCAGGGCAGGTTTCAATCGGTTTCCGGCACCGAGTTCGTAAATGCTGTGCCCGGGGACTTTTACCTTGAGGGGAACCGCATTCCTGTGGAGAGGCGAAACTCCGCTTTATTGAAAAACGCCACGGGAGGCCGCGTCGTTGTGGGCCTGATCGATACCACCGGATACAGTTCCCAAATCAAAGCGAAATATGTTGGCTTTTTGATTACGGAGACCAGCATCTCCTTTGGTGGAACTACGCTGGGGGTGGGCAGCTATGGCCTGGGATTGGATCGCCCCGCAGCCAACAGCACCGGCGATGCTACATTTAAGATTTATAACCAGGCGGGACAGAAGCTCGGTGAAGGCCCCGCCAAAAGGGACGATAGCATTAAGCAACCTAAACCTCTGGGCGTGGCCACCGAGGTCGGGAAGCCGACAAAGATCCTTTTCGGTAAATACGTCATCGAAATCCAATAACCGCGAGCCCACAGATTTCTCAGCTTTTACAGACTCAAGAAATGAAAATTCTGGTGACGCGGGATGGGGGAAACGCCCCAGTGATAAGCGGGAAGCTTTCCCCTTTCCCAAGCTTGCAACCCAAAACGCCTAGGAATTATTTACATTTCTGGGGGCGTCGATTCTTGTCCGCCACTTTTAGTTGTGCAGTGGTTGTAATCTGTGCATCCACCCTCGCCGCTCAAAAACCGCAGCACACGGGAACCAAGGTGGAAGGCTTTGCCACCATCGTCACCCCGGACAGCATTACAGTGTTTGACAAGAAGAACCAGATGATCGAAATCCATACCGACAAAGACTACTCTGCTCTCATCGGCATCGCCGCTCCCGTCACCGTATGGTATACATCCGAAGGCGGAGTCAACCACCTGGAAGATATCGTATACCCAAAGCAGGCAGCGGAGTTTGTTCCTCCCGACCTGATTCGGCAAAACATCAAGCGCATTATTGTCCTGCCAAAGTCGGAGGGCGTGGATGATTCCCAAGGACTGGTGAAAGCCATTTCCCAGTACCTTGCCGACAATGCGGGATGGTACGTGGCGCCGCCGGAGCTGGCAGTGGAAATCGCGAGCCGCGCCCAGGGTCCTAACTCGACCCTTGACGCAATCGATCCAGACAGCGGCAAGGTGGATATGCAGCAGTATCTGGAACCACAACGTTCGTTGATGACCAGGATTGCCAATGAAACGCGCACGGACGCTGTGCTGGAAATCCGCATGGTTAAAGTGAAGGCAACCGTTCGTTCCGGAATAGCGACATGGGATGACATGACCGAGCCCGTTTCCTCGCGAAAGGCGCGCAGCTTGAACCCGTGGGAAGGATTTGGCAAAGGCTGGGTTTACGCCGTCACCGCCGAAATGAATCTGTGGAGTCAGTCAGGCAAGTTGCTTTGGAAGAAACGGCGGGGATTTGCAGTACTTGGCGTGCAATCGGGCTTGGGGGGCAAATATCGCGAGCGTCCCTTGAAGGAAGTCTACGACGATAACGCCGTGATGCAACACTGGCTGGAGGGAACCTTGAGCCAGTTGGCCCCTCCGGTGCACGGCATTACTCCAGCCTCACCTGAAGTTCTTCCCCCGTCATCGAAATAAGGGAACGACGTCCCGCCCGGAATATCCTGAGGCGAAGTGTCACGGGCATCCTGCCTATGCAGGAGACACGGGCAAGATACCCGTGCCACGCCAATATGCTTCCCAGAGGCGGGGGGTCGCCCAACACCGACCCTGCTGGATGCGTCACTTCCCCCCATTGAGCTTCAGGTCATTGCTGAGAGCACATATTGATGGTACGATTTCGCGCGGTTGAAATCATGTCCCCACGCATCCCGTCGATCGATCGTCAAAGCTTACGCATTCGACGTTCCGTACTCGCTATACTTTTCTTCCTTACTGCGCTTTCTCTCCGGGCGCAGAATGTTGCCGACGACCAGTCATATAAGACCTATCTCGACTGGGAAAAAGCACAGCCGCCCAGTCCCTCATGGGACCAAAATGACTTGCTCGTTCGGTACGCCGAGCATCTGAAAGCCGATGGGCTCGATCAGAATGCCGTCGATCATCTGATTTCCGGTTTACGTCGAAGGCTCGATGCCGATGAAGCCGCCTTCTGGGATAAGATCTACGCCCAATCTACTGAACCTTTCAACCTCCTGCCCAATCATCTGCTCGTTCAGGCCGTCAAGGGCATCAAGCCCGGCAAGGCGCTCGAAGTGGAGATGGGGCAGGGACGGAACAGCCTTTACCTGGCCCAGCAAGGTTGGGATGTGACCGGGTTTGACTTCTCCCCGAAAGCGCTGGACTTGGCGCAGCAACATGCGAAGCAGGCAGGGGTCACGATCCATACCGTGTTGTCAAAGGATGAGGATTTCCAATTTGGCAGGGAGCAGTGGGATCTGATCGCCTTGCTCTATCCCATGGAGAAGCGCAGCTACGCAAAAGTTCGTGAAGCCCTAAAGCCGGGTGGAGTGGTTGTTGTGGAGGGGTTCCATCAGGACGTTCATGGACCCGCGGTGAGGTACGCGTCCAATGAGTTGCTGAACCGCTCTGCCGGATTCAACATTCTCTATTACGAGGATGCTGTTGGCCTGGCCGATTGGGGACAGCACGATGTCCGCCTGGTGAAGCTGATTGCACAAAAAACGGCAGAGCCGTAGTTGATTCGCGCCGATCATCAGCCATTTGGCACATCCATTGATTTTATGGATGCGTTCCCGCCAAGCCGCCAGGCAACTGCTTCGCTGCCCATCCCGCGCCGGAGGCCCGATTCAAAATTCAAGATTCAAGTCATACGAATTCGAAATTCAAATTCGTAATTCTTGATTGCTCTTACGGCTCCGGCTCAATCAGTCCCAGGTGTCCATCCGGCCGATGGTAGATCACGTTGACGCGCTCGCTGTCAGGGTTGCGAAAGACGACTGCGCCTGCGTGCGAGCGGTCGAGCGCCTCGATTGCTTCTTCGATGCTCATGGGTTTGAGCGGGACGAGTTCCGAGTGGACGATGCGATGTTCATCGTGCTCAACTTCGCCAATTCCCAAAGTGTTTAGGACAACAGCGGATGAGGGTTTGGGGCGGCGTTTGGTGGTACGGCGGCGCTCCAGCAGGCGCAAGGATTGCCGGGACAATTTTTCAATCGCTCCGCTGATTGCCGTCCGGATATCGCCCGTCTCTTCCACGCTGACCACCTTGTGCTTGCGAAATGTCAGGGTGAGATCGGCAATGCGGCGGTGCTTTTCAGCGGTCAGGATGACGTGCAGATCAAATTGCTCGCCCAGCAGACGAACAATTTTCTTCAGGCGCTCCTCTGTATACCGGCGCAGGTCAGCGCTGATTTCCACTTGCCGGCCCGTATAATCAATGGGCATGACGACACCTCCAAGAAATAGTGGTTCGTGGCTGGTTACCAGGGGCTGGCCCCAGATAACCAATCACAATCCACTTTCGTTTTTCATGCTTTAACCCGACGTTGGTGGGTACTCGGTATTCGCATATCCTCGCGATATTTGGCCACGGTACGGCGTGTAACACAATAGCCCACATCACGCAAGCGATGAGTAATCTGTTCGTCGGTCAAGGGATGCATCGCTTCTTCTTCTTCAATCATTTTCTTCACCAACCTTTTCAGATTGATCAAAGAGGTGAGGTTGCCCGCCGGTCCCTGGACAGCCTCAGAAAAGAAATAGCGAAGTTCGTAAACGCCCTGGGGGGTATGGGCGTATTTATTGGCAACAGCACGGCTGACGGTGGAGGGATGCACGCCCACTTCTTCCGCCACTTCCTTGATCATCATGGGGCGCAGTTGATCGATGCCTTTGTCGAGAAATTCCTTCTGGCGGCGGATGATGGCTTCGCAGACCCGAATGATGGTCTGCTTACGCTGCTCGATATTCTTGATCAGCTGTATGGCTGAGGTAAAGCGCTCCTTAACGTAGTTGCGCACCTCGCGGGTAGTCCCGTCTTCACCCAACATGCGCCGGTAGTGATGGCTGAGGCGAAGCTGGGGAAGACCATCTTCGTTCAAAACCACTTGATACCCCTCACCCGTTCGTACAATGGCCACATCGGGCTCAATTAATCTTGTTTGCGAGTTATTAAAGCGTTGCCCCGGGCGCGGGTCGAGCTTGCGGATGATATCCACGCAGCGCTCCACCGCCTTTACCGGACGGTCGAGGGCGCGTGCGATCTCGCGATATTGCTTGTTCTGAAGCTGCTTCAAGTGCTCGGAAACGATTTGCTGTGCCAGAGTGTTGTCAGGGGCCAGCGTGCGCAACTGGATCAGCAGGCATTCGCGAACGTCACGGGCCGCCACACCCAGCGGGTCAAACAACTGAATGAGTGTCAGCCCCTCTGCCACGTGTTCGGGCAGGTGGTTGCCCGATTGAGCGAGCTCTTCCAGAGTTGCGGTGAGGTACCCATCCTCGTTCAGATTGCCGATGATGGAATGGCCGGCCTCGCGCACCTCGTCATTGCAAATTGAGAGGCTTAATTGCCATTCCAAATGATCGGAGAGGGATGTGGGTTGCGAGAGGAAATTTTCAAATGAAGGTTTTTCGATGACCTCGGAGGCGGGTGATTTGTACCCCGGATCGAGGTATTCATCGAAAAAGGACCCAAAGTCGATCTCTTCAAAAGAGTCCTGCTTTTCATTGCTGTTGGCGGGATGCTCAGCAGAAGGGGTGGCGGTAGTCTCAGGTTCAGTCTTCTTCGCCACTTCTTCGAGGGAGGGCACATCCTCAGGAACTTCTTCCAGGACGGGGTTGGAGATCATCTCCTGGTTAATCATCTCGCGCAATTCAAGCTTGTTGAGCGCGAGCACGCTGACCATCTGAACCAGGCCGGGCGTCAGAATTTGCTTCTGCGCCACCTTCAGATTCAGGCCGATTCTCGGAGAAGGACCACCCATAGTTTCTTTTAAGCTTTCATCCGTCAGCTATCAGCCAATTCTCTGGCTGATTGCTGAGAGCTGAACGCTTATAGCTTCTTTCCTTACATTGCCAGGCGAAATGAGTCGCCTAAGTATACGCGCTTGACCTCTGGGTCGTTGCCAAGTTCAGTTGGGGAACCGGCTCGGAAGATCCGTCCGTTGTTGATAATGTAGGCGCGGTCGGTAACTTGCAACGTCTCACGCACATTATGGTCCGTCACCAACACCCCAATTCCGGACTCTTTCAACCTAACTATGATCTTCTGAATATCGATAACCGTCAATGGGTCAATCCCGGAGAACGGCTCATCAAGGAGAATAAATGAGGGTGAAATCACCAGCGAACGGGCAATTTCCACCCGCCGCCTCTCTCCTCCTGAGAGCAGGTAGCCATAACTCCGTCGGACCTGCTGAAGACCCAGATCCTCGATCAACTCCTCCAGACGCTCCCGTCGGCGGTCCGCCCTCAGGGGCCGGGTCTCCAAGACAGCCATTATATTCTCTTCCACGGTGAGTTTGCGGAAAATGGAGGGCTCTTGAGGGAGGTAGCTGATGCCTTCTCTTGCGCGGAGGTACATGGGGAAATTCGTAATGTCCACTCCGTCAAGCTGAACCTGACCTGAATCTGGACTGGTCAGTCCCACGATGATGTAAAACGTTGTGGTTTTGCCCGCCCCATTAGGTCCCAGCAGACCCACAACCTCTCCTTGCGTGATCTTAAGGCTAATATCATCAACAACCTTGCGGCCCTTGTATGATTTCGTGAGATCGGCTGTGGAGAGAGTCTGCATTGTCGCTCATTGTGCGACGCGGTGTGTAGTTAATGAGGGCGTTTGGTCACCTCCATCCACAAAAAGCCTATCATCGTGAATGAAGAAAGTCAAACGCTGGCCTGTCGTAGAGCCCTTCTCCTCATCAACCAACAAAGGCGGGCCGCCTGTGAGAATGAGCTTGCCTGGACCCGCGAAATATTCTGCGTGGTTTCCTGTTCCAATGCGCCCCGGTTGCGTGACCTTTACTTGCCCGTCGGCTTCGGCGCGATCCACTTCCGAACTTGACATCGTATCTCCCTGGGTAAAGTAAACATCCAGACGATCGGATTCCATCGTGGTCCCTTCCGTAACCATGCGCACATTGCCATGATACCGGGCGCGACGGCCCTCATCGAAGTACTCCAGGTAATCAGCATGAACCGTTACGGGGCGGGGCCCTCCGGTTGAATGTGATGTGCCACCCTGTTGATTCGATGTTGGGGCCGGTTGCAGGAAGCTGGTCACCACCTGTGATCCCGAACTAACCCGCTTTTCTGCGCGAAAGACATCCAAAGCCGTTGATTCCACTACATCGGTGCCATTCCAGGCGCGGACATTCCCTTCGTAATGTATCGTCTTACTCTGCCGCCGCGCCACCATCTTGTCCGCTAGCACATTGGTGGGCAAAGGCGGCGTGCGCGGTGGTGGGGACCCGGGCGCCGGACTCTGCAATTGGACAGACTGTACCTTTCCCTCGCCCGTGGCCGTATTGTTACGCATGTCGAGGGTGATCTTCTGTGACCGCACCCGGCTGCTGGGGTCCCAGACTTGCGGGTGGCCAAGCAGCACCATGGTTTGCGCCTGAGCGTCAAAATGTGCATCCTCGGCGCTTGCCTGACGGTCGCCATCCTGGTATTGGAAGTTTCCCGTCTGCCGGACTTCGCGCAGAGTCTGGGTTCCAGGATCGAAAATTGCATTGAGCAAATCTGCCTGGCTTTGCTGAATGATAGCGGGAATTGGAGTTGGTTTAGGCGGATAGAAAAGAACCTTGGTCGGGGCTTGTCCGCGCAGCGACTCAATCCGGCTACGGGGATCAAACGTCATGAGGAATTGTCCTGCGTTTATGACTCTTTCTCCGGTTTTGGGATCGCTGGGGCTGATGGTCAGCGTTCCCGGTCCTCCGGTCTCAGCGTCTTTCAGGCCATGTGCGCCGGGCCAGAACCCAAATCGCACCTCGTCCGCAGCCAGGGCTTTTTTCTCGGGAGCCTTGGCCGCGACGGTCTTTTCAGCAAGGGTTATCACCGGCTGGGATTCCAGGTTAATGTGGACATCTCCCTTGGCCACGCCGTGGAGCGGTTGCGGATGTTTGCCGCCCAGATCCAAGTCAACCCTTTGGGCCGTCAGATGGCTGATGCTTCTTTTGCCTTTGGATTCACCCGTCACATCCTTTTCAGCGGTAATGTGGCGCAGTTCGCCCGACCCAGCGTCAAAATCTCCCTGTACGCGATGGGCGTCAAGCTCCATGCTTCGCAGCGGATTTTCGTCGAATGCCTTGGCGTTTCCCTCCAGAATCACCCGCGAGAGGCGATTGTGGTCATCCAGTTGAACGCTGGCGCTGTCGGCAATGGCGCGGCTCTTTCCCTGGGTCACCTCCACGGGGCCGGTTAGGGCGAGGCTGCCGCCATCTTTGTCATAGCGCAGCGCGGCGGCGGTGAGGTGCATGGGCGGTTGGGGATTCTTCTCCGTCCCCTGAGCCAGATCCACGGCCACGTTTCGCTTCAGCTCCAGCCAACCATCCTGTATGGCGTACGTCATTCCGTTCGCGGTGCCGGAAGCGGACCCCATGCGGAACTTGACGGGTTCATCGGTATCCGCCAGGTCATCCTCATGGTGATAGGCAACTTTGGAGGTATCCACTACCACCCGGTGCTTACCTCGAATGCCGGAGCCGGGAGTCTCAGCGGAGTGGGCGGCGATCTGAATCTGCACGGGCCCGGCAGCAAGAAAGTCACCCGATTGGGGATTATATTCGCAGCGGTCCGTCCGCAGGATGTCGCCGCTGTCACCTTTGTGCCCGTATATTTCCACCATCACATCTTCGAGCGTGGTCGATTTGCTCTCCTGGTAGGAAACCGTCCGCGCCGCATGGACGGTGAAGACCGGGCGGCCCTGCTGCGAGCGGGTAAAGGTGTAGCCGGAAAGCTGTTGGTTGACGTCAGGAGGCGGACTGGGGGGGATTTGCACCGGCCCATTGTGGTGATTCGAACCGCCCCAATAGGTAAGGACGACGGCAATCGCCGCCGCGGAAAAGCCCGCCACCACCAGTCCGGTCAGCCACTTTTTGCGCCGGGCCTGGCCCTGACCTATCTCTCGGGCTGCCACTCGTTCCCCATTCCGCCGATTGCTACAAGGTCTTTGATGATGATTTGCAAACTGGCACCTTCCTGATCGCTTTTCTTTTCAAATGTGAAGCCCAAGCTCGTCCGTTGGTCCGCTTTCCTCTGGGAAATTTGCGCGGTCTGTTCCCGGAATGGAGCATCGACCGCTCGCTTTCCCGCTTCCACTCTGAATCATTTTAGATGCTTTTTCTGAAGAATGCGTGGTGTTGTTTGCAATCAGGCTCCAACCGAGGCAAAAAAAGTGGCAGAGGCACTCCTGCCTGCGCCGGCCTTTTTGCGCGGCCATGCGCGGCCAGTGGCCGCGCCCGCCGGACACAGCCAGGAGTGGCTGTGTCACCTCCCCTCAGTGTTTGGCGGGACGGGACCAATTACGAATTAAGAATTAGGAATTGAGAACTTGGAATTGCGAATGGGCGGACTAAATTTCAAATTTCATTTTGCTTCAGAAATACGGAACTGCATGGACTCATTGTGAATATTCCAACAATCCCCATCAAAGCTAGCAACCAGGCAGCAACCAGCCAGAAAATCGCCGTTGATGAGATATGGTCAAAATGTCTGATTGCGGGTTTCTTGGTAGTCGCACAATTTGGAAATGTAGCGGCGAGTTTAGCTCGCCACATGGCCAGCAAATAGCCGTAGATGAGATATGGTCAAAATGTCTGCTTGCGGATTTCTTGGTAATCGCACAATTTGGAAATGTAGCGGCGAGTTTAGCTCGCCCTGTGGCGGCGTCCCGATGAGATCGGGATAAATTCCGCCGCCTCGACGCCAAATTGTAACTCCATCGACTTTTTGGCCTTTTCGTGCAGTGACCGGGCCCCGGGGGCGCGTTTTTTGCTCGGAATTCGCCCGGCTAGCGCATTGCGAGCCCAGCCATGCGACTCGCGATGCTCTCCGCGTTCGCGCTTACCTTGCAGGTGCTCATCGACGGAGGTCATTTCCAATCCCCGCTGCCTTGATCATTTTCCGAATCACAGGCCTAAGCTCGCTGATTTGCGATAGGGTCAAATTGTCCACCCTTCCACCTTTCCAAATTATTGAATCTTTGGGCCAACAAAAATATTTTGCTAAATAATCAAAAAGTATTTGACAAATTTTCAAGGGGGGGGGTAATCTCGCCCTATTCTCATGGCTGCATTACCGTATTACACATAACCCATATCAGCATAAGGGGGTCACATGAAGTTCCCGCGGACCTTTGTAGTCGTGTGCCTTTTTGCGCTCGCCTGCGGACAAGCCTTTAGTCAGGCCCCTGTCGCAAGCTCTCCCCAAGCTCTCAATCTTGCCGGTCAAGCTCTCCAGTCGCTGGCTGGCGGAACGGCTCTTGCCGACGTCCGTCTTCAGGCTAGCGCCGCGTACTCCTCAGGGTCCACGCAGGAGGCGGGTACGGCGACGCTGATCGCCCGCGGCAACACGCAAAGTCTGCAAACCATGAGTTTTACCGACGGAACTGGATGGCAGCAGGTCCGCAACGGCTATCAGGGGGCCACGGTTAGCGCCAGCGGCACGGCCACCGCCATGGCCACGCACAACTGCTTTATCGATGCCAATTGGTTCTTTCCCGCTCTCAGCCTTCAGTCCCTCGCCACCGATCCCACCTTGGTGGCGGGTTTGGTGGGCCAGCAGGTATATGAGGGGCAGCAGGTCTACCACCTGACCTTCCTCCACAATCTTCCCGGGCAGACGCCGGGAATGGAGACGTTGATTCAGACCGTCAGCGCCATGGACCTCTACCTCGACGCGGTCACGCTGCGTCCAGTGATTCTGGACTTTAACTCGCATCCTGATTACGACGCCTACACCAACATTCCCATGGAGATCCGTTTTGGCGCGTATCAGTCCTTTAATGGCGTGTGGGCGCCCACGCGTATCCAGACGTACCGCAATAACATGCTGATTCTCGATTTGACCGTCACGAATGCTTTGGTGAATTCCGGTGTAGCGGGCAGCACGTTTGCGCTTCCCGCCATTTCCGCGGGAGGGGCACAATGACCAACAAAACAGGAATCCGGTACAAGGTGTCAGTTGTCAGTCCTTGCGCGAACGCGCGCAGCACAAAGGGTCCCCTTCCGATGCGGAAGGCGTTTCCGTCGGGTGACGGTCGGGGTGGTTACATGCGGAGGCTGCTGAGCCTCCCGCGCCTCGCAGCGATCATCGTGGGAATCTTCCTGGCCGTGACGCCGGTCCTCGCGCAAACGGTTACCGGCGTGCCGCCGTTCTCCAGCTTCACCCCCTCCAGTTTTGATTCAATCAACAACGCCAACCTGAACACCACGTTTTCGATCCCCATTGTGAACAAAGCAGGTCAGGGAATACCGTTTAACTTTGCGCTGACCTATAACAGTGCGATTTGGGCTCCTGTATCCTCAACTTGGACGCTGCCCACAGCCAGCATCTTTGGATGGAGCAACAATTCCCTGGCTAACACGGGCAATGTGACCTATCAGACGAGTGTGGGGAGTTGCTTTGAAGGGAACTGGTATTTCTGGCAAGTCTGGAGCAATTTCGTCTACACCGACGCGGTGGGAACGCCCCACCCGTTCAACATCACCATCTCCGCCTGGCCGCTCACTTATTATCCGTGCGGGTCCGGCGCTCCGCCGGCATCGGGGTCGGGCGTGGCTACCGATGGGTCAGGATTTACGCTTTCTGTCCAGGGGACCACAAGTTCGTATAATGCCGTCAATTTGACCAGTCTCGTTTCGAGGAGTGGCCTGACGATTGGTGCCGGCATCGGCTCCACTGCTGGCACCAATACCGTTAAAGACCTTTATGGGAACACGATCAGCGCGAGCGGAGGAACCTACACCGATACCCTCGGAACAACGGCCCTGACGGAAACAGGCTCCGGCACCCCTTCCAGCCCCAACATATATACCTACACAGGCGGAGACGGGAATGGTCACGCCTACCAGGTGAATTACACCGCCTATACCGTTAAGACGAACTTCGGGTGCAGCGGGATTAGCGAGTACGGTCCAACCAGCGCCAATCTGGTTTCCAGCATTTCCTTGCCTGACGGTACATCCTATTTGTTCACCTATGCGTTTGGCAACTTCTTTTGGCC
>PLSX01000247.1:25422-25685 GCA_003165315.1 Acidobacteriota bacterium | reverse complement strand
CTGCCGCGCCGGAACCTACCAGATGCACGAGCTGCTGGAAAAAATCACCACCGGCAAGGCCTCTGCTCAAGATGTGCTGGTTCTTAAGGAACTGTGCGACTTGGTGATGAACACCAGTCTGTGCGGCCTGGGGCAATCGTCGCCGAATCCCGTCCTGAGCACCTTGCGATATTTCCGCAACGAGTATGAGGCTCATGTGAACGAAGGCAAATGCCCATCCGGCGTGTGCCAGATACATAAGGAGGTGACAGCTTGAGCCAAGC
>PLSX01000247.1:0-25391 GCA_003165315.1 Acidobacteriota bacterium | reverse complement strand
CCTCTGCCTGGTGGAGATCAAGGGCGTCAATAAACTCCTTCCTGCCTGCGTCACTCGCGTTGAAGAAGGCATGGAAGTGACCCTGAGCAATGAGCGGCTGAATAAGTACCGCAAATCGATTCTCGAACTGCTCTTTTCCGAGCGCAACCACGTGTGTGCGGTCTGCGTTTCCAATGGGCATTGCGAGCTGCAGAACCTATCGCAGACGTTGAATATGACCCATGTGCACTTTGATTACCGGTATCCACGCCTGCCGGTGGATGGATCGCATGAGCGTTTTGTGTTGGACCACAATCGCTGCATTCTCTGCACTCGCTGTGTGCGGGTCTGCGACGAAATCGAAGGCGCCCACACGTGGGACGTGCTGGGCCGGGGGGTTAACGCCCAGGTCATCACGGACCTTAACCAACCCTGGGGCGATTCAGAAACATGCACGGGATGCGGCAAGTGCATCAATGTCTGCCCCACGGGCGCGCTGGTGGAAAAAGGCAAATCGGTGCGCGAAATGACCAAACAAAGACAATTCCTACCCTATCTGACGTTAATGCGGGAGAGACGCTGGTGAGTAAAGCACGGGTTGCAACATTATGGTTGGATGGCTGCTCAGGCTGCCACATGTCGCTATTGGACATGGACGAGCGATTGTTGGAACTGGCAGGGAAGATTGATGTGGTTTTCAGTCCTTTAGTGGATCAGAAGGAGTTTCCTGAAAACGTGGATGTGGCTCTGGTGGAAGGGGCGGTGAGCAGCGACGAGGACCTGGAGAAAATCCGGAAGGTCCGCGCCCGCTCGCGCTTGCTGGTTTCGCTGGGTGATTGCGCTGTGACCGCCAATATCCCCTCCATGCGGAATCCATATAAGGTTCGGGACGTGTTGGACCGGGCTTACGTTGAGAACACCACGCTCAATCCGGGAGCGCCCAAGGAGTCTGTTCCCTCACTGCTCGCCAAGGCGCGGCCGATCCACGAATTTGTCAATGTTGATGTGTTTGTGCCGGGCTGCCCTCCTTCTGCCGACACCATCTATTACGTCCTGGCGGAAATCCTGGAAGGACGATGCCCGGACCTGAGCACGAAGACACGATTTGGAGCGTAAGCGAAAATCCGCAGTTCGAGGTCCGGATTATTTTGAATCTTGAATTCTGAAGTGATCAGTGCAAAGACGAAAAGGGATGGCGAAACGGAAAACAATGAGCAAGCAGACGTTGGTGATCAATCCCGTGACCCGAATCGAAGGCCACGGGAAAATTACAATCCAGCTTGATGAGCAGGGTAAGGTTTCGGACGCGCGCTTTCATGTGACGCAAATCCGTGGCTTTGAGAAGCTCTGCGAGGGTCGACCGTTTTATGAGATGCCTTCGCTGATGGCGCGAATTTGCGGCATCTGCCCGGTTAGCCACCTGATCGCCTCGGCGAAAGCCTGCGACGCCATTCTGGCAACACGCATTCCTACCACCGCCATCAAGCTGCGGACCGTCCTGAACCTGGCGCAGATCGTGCAATCCCACGCCCTCAGTTTCTTCCATCTATCTTCTCCGGATTTTCTGCTGGGAATGGATTCTGACCCGGCGCGCCGGAACATTTTCGGGCTGGCGGAAGCCCACCCCCAAATGGCGCGGGACGGTGTGCGTTTGCGGCAGATTGGCCAGCAGATCATAGAGAAAATGGCGGGTAAGCGAATCCACCCTGCCTGGGTGGTGGCTGGCGGAGTCAATGAGCCGTTGTCCGTCGCGACTCGCGACCAGATCCTGACTGTCCTTCCGGAAGCTCTCCAAATTGCCACCAAAGCTCTTGATTGGTTCAAAACGATCCTGGATCAATTCCGCGAAGAGATTCGGACTTTTGCAAACTTCCCCACGTACTTCCTGGGTTTGGTAAGCCCCACCGGTGAACTGGAACATTACAACGGATTCTTCCGCGTAGTGGATTCGCGCGGCAACATCGTGGCCGATAAACTGGATGTGCTCAACTATGCGGATATCATCGGCGAGGCATGCGAACCGGACAGCTACCTGAAATCACCGTATTACAAACCGCGCGGTTATCCCGAAGGGATTTACCGTGTCGGGCCACTTGCCCGCCTTAACATTGCGGATCGCTGCGGCACTCCGCGCGCCGACCAGGAGTGGGCCGAGTTTCGCGAGCTTGATCGCGGCGCGGTGCTGAGTTCTTTCTATTATCATTACGCGAGGCTCATCGAAATCATCTACGGCATCGAACGGATGGAGCAGTTACTGCAGTCACCTGACATTCTCTCCAAACATGTTCGGGCATTTGCCGGTACCAACAATCCGGAGGGCATCGGCGTCACCGAGGCCCCGCGCGGCACCTTGATCCATCATTACAAGGTGGATGACAACGGCCTTATCACGTGGGCCAACCTAATTATCGCCACGGGCCACAATAACCTGGCGCTCAATCGCGGTGTTTTGCAGGTAGCAAAGCATTTTGTGAATGGTGAGAAGCTATCGGAAGGCATGCTCAATCGCGTGGAAGCGGTGGTGCGTGCTTTCGATCCCTGCCTGAGCTGTTCCACCCACGCATTGGGACACATGGCATTGCAAATCCAACTGCTGGCGCCAGGTGGGGAAGTTTTGGATGAGTTGAAACGGTGAAGATAGAAGCTAGGAGTTAGGAGTCAGGAGATAGGAGCCAGCAGGCGCAATCAGGAAGCAAAAGGCAGAAGGTATAAGCCAGAGAGCAGTAGAGAATAGGCAAATACCAGCTTCTAACTCCTAACTTCTAGCTTCTAACTCCCCCAAGGAGTGATTGCATGATCACGCTGACTTCCTCCCCGCTGGCAGAATCCGACCAATTATTCCTCGACAAAATCATAGCCGGACAGAGTGGCCACCCCGGCTCTCTGCTGGGCATCCTGGAAAAGGCCCAGGACCACGAACCGCGCAAGTTCCTGTCCCGCGAAGTTCTTGAATACATTTCTGCCAAGACGGAGACGCCACAGGCGCGGATTTACAGCGTGGTGACCTTCTATGCGCTCTTCAACCTGGAGCCCCAGGGCAAGAACACCATCTGCATCTGTCGTGGGACGGCTTGCCACACGCGCGGCTCGCGCGACCTGTTGGAGAGCCTGATGTTCAAGTTGGGGTT
Organism: Acidobacteriota bacterium; assembly: GCA_003165315.1. Taxonomy (GTDB): domain Bacteria; phylum Acidobacteriota; class Terriglobia; order UBA7540; family UBA7540; genus Bog-366. The sequence continues at coordinate 22,284 of PLSX01000247.1, read as the reverse complement.
CCACAATCCCGATGAAGAACCGGCAGACAAAATCTCGCTGAATACGAGTGACGGCAAGTATACGATTCGAACGGTTGCATGCTTTGGCCAATGCGCGCTTGCTCCGGTGGTGGAAGTCAATCATGAGGTGTACGGCCACATGAATGAGCAGACGCTGCAACGCGAGCTGGAGCACCTGGGAAGGGAGACGGCAAAGAAATGACGCGTATCCGGGATTTAAGCACGTTCAGCACCGTTCGTGGGGCGGGGATGGCTAAGTTGCTCCCGTTCCGGCCTCGAATCGCCGTGGGGATGGGGACCTGCGGCGCCGGCAATGGCTCAGAAGGGGTTTTTCACGCTTTTGCCGACTCCATCGACAAGCGCGGATTGGATATTCATCTGGCACGCGTTGGCTGCTTCGGATTCTGCGCCCAGGAGCCGCTGGTGAATGTCTGGATTCCCGGCCGCCCACTGGTAATCCTCCGCCGCGTGCAGAGCCAGCACGTTGACGACATCCTGGATGACGTCATGATGGGAGACATTCCCACGGCCCTGGCGCTGTGCAAAATTGAGGAGTGGGATCACATTACCGCCCAGGTGAAGTACGGCACAGGGTACGCCAATATTCCTGCCTGGCGCGACATTCCGTTCTTTAAAGGCCAGAAGAAGATTGTCTTGCGCAACTGCGGGCTGATTAATCCCGATGACGTGGAAGAGTATGTCGCCGTGGGCGGCTATCAATCTCTCTACAACGTCCTGATTGACAACCGTCCAGATGTCGTCATCGAACAGATCAAGGCAGCCAAACTGCGCGGCCGTGGTGGCGCCGGGTTTTCCACGGGCCAGAAATGGGATTTTCTTCGCAAGGCAATTGCCGAAAAAAAATTCATCATTTGCAATGCGGATGAAGGTGATCCTGGCGCCTACATGAACCGCAACGAAATCGAGAGCGATCCGCATGCACTCTTGGAGGGCATGCTGATTGCCGGTTTTCTGACCGGCGCCACCATGGGCATCATCTATGTGCGGGCGGAGTATCCGCTGGCTGTTCACCGGCTGGAACGTGCCATTGAGCAGGCGAAAGAGTCTGGGCTGTTAGGGGACGACATTCTCGGCCGCGGATTTAACTTCAACATTGAGCTGGTGGAGGGCGCGGGCGCCTTCGTTTGTGGTGAGGAAACAGCGCTGATCAGCTCGCTGGAAGGCAATGCCGGACGTCCCAAGCCGCGGCCGCCTTTCCCCGCACAAAAAGGCTTGTGGGGATATCCCACGAACATCAACAACGTTGAAACTTGGTACAACATCGCTCCCATCATCGCCAAGGGGCCGGCATGGTATACGGAAACCGGGAGCAATAAAAGTCCGGGGACCAAAGTCTTTTCCCTGGTCGGGAAAGTCAAGAATACCGGCCTGGTGGAAATGCCCCTCGGAACTCCCCTGAAGAATTTCGTTTACGACGTAGGCGAGGGCTCGTCCAGCGGACATCCCGTCAAGGCCGTGCAAACCGGCGGGCCATCGGGCGGCTGCATTCCCCAGGAAATGTTTGACACACCCGTAGATTACGAAACGCTGGCCAAACTCGGCTCCATCATGGGATCGGGTGGCATGGTGGTGATGGACGATGACAACTGCATGGTGGACGTCGCCCGCTACTTTATCGAGTTCACCCACTCCGAGTCGTGCGGTAAGTGCGTTCCCTGCAGGGTCGGGCTGGATAAGAGCCTCCGCATCCTGAATCAGTTCACTCAAGGGAAGGGAACGGAAGAGGATTTGACCAGCTTGGATGAATTGGGACGCATGATCCGAGACACCTCCCTTTGTGGTCTGGGGCAGACGGCGCCGAATCCAGTTCTTACGACCATGCGCCATTTCCATCATGAATTTGAGGACCACTTGCGCGCGCACCGCTGCCGCGCCGGCGTGTGCCAGGATTTGGCGCTCTCGCCGTGTGAGAACAGTTGCCCGTTGCACATGAATATTCCGCGCTTCCTGCAACTTTACAAAGAGGGGAAGCTTGATGAAGCCTTTGAATCAGTGATTCTCGATAATCCACTGCCGGCTTCCACCGGCCGCGTCTGCCAGCACCCTTGCGACAATCGCTGCCGACGTCACACCATTGATGAAGCTGTGAACATGCGGGAAGTCCATCGGCTGATCGCAGACTCCATCTTTCTCTCCGACCGTTTTGATGAAATGGCTGCGCGGGTTGCGGCACGCAAGATGGCGGGGACGGGCAAAAAGATCGCCGTGGTAGGAGCAGGGCCGACAGGACTGACCGCGGCATTCTACCTCTCCCTTTTTGGTCATGAAGTCAGGATTTATGAATCGCACGCGGAAGCGGGTGGGATGTTGCGGTTCGCGTTGCCCGAATACCGCTTGCCCAAGGCCGTGCTCTCCAAGGAAATCGAATTGATCCGCAGGCTGGGTGTGCAGTTTGAGTTCAACAAGAATGTGGGGACGGACATTTCGCTCAACGATCTCAGCATAGATTACGATGCCGTGTTTCTTTCCATCGGAACGTGGAAGGAAGCATGGGTGTACCTGCCTGGGACTGAACTAAAGGGCGTCATGCCAGCGCTGTTGTTTCTGGAAGCGATCGCCAAGGAGGAACCCGTGCCGCTCGGGCAACGGGTGGCGATTATCGGCGGCGGCAATGCGGCCATCGATTCCGCCCGTACCGCTTTGCGTCGGGGCGCGACGGTCACAGTGATCTACCGCCGCGAACGCAAAGACATGCCGGCCATCCAGGAAGAGGTGGAAGCTGCGGAGCAGGAAGGCGCCCACTTTGTTTTTCTCGCCACACCACATCGCATCGTGGGCGAGACCGGCGCCGTCAAGGCCATTGAGGTATTGAAAACACGGCTGGGCGAGTTTGATTCTTCCGGGCGCCGTCGGCCCATCCCTACCGAAGAGATTCAGAGCTACAAGTGCGATACGGTGATTCTCGCCGTGGGCGAGGCCGTGGACCGCGACTTCTGCAAGGCGTCCGGTCTGAGTATCAAGGAGAACGGTACCCTGGAATATGATCGGTACACTCTGGAAACAAGCCGCGAAAGGTTCTATGCCGGTGGCGACCTGATTTCCGGTGCTTCCAATGTCTCCAACGCCATGGGTTATGGCAAAAAGGCGGCGCGTTTTATCGACCAACGATTAATGGACGACGTTCGAACTCAGGCGTTTCTGCCACATTTTGAGTATGACCAGCAGCCCCCTGAACGCATCAGCGAGAGTCCGCGTCATCATCCTCATCCGCTGCCAGCCAAACAGCGCGTGAAGGATTTTGAGGAGGCGGTGCTGCCGCTGACCGCCGATGAAGCCGTGGAGGAGGCCAGCCGTTGCCTACGCTGCGATATCAAAGAGAACGGCATAGTGGTTGGACATCGGTAGGAAGGGAAGTCTTAATTTCTCAGTCGTCAGTTATCAGTGTAGCCCGGGTCTGCGCACTAATTGTTGATGATTGAGGACCTGCTAAGGAGACATCGACATGCCTCAAGAAATTTCAGTTCGTATTGATGGCGAGCTTTGCCGGGCCAGTGAAGGCCAGACGATTCTGGATGTTGCCCGCGCCAACAAGAAGTACATTCCCACGCTCTGTTTCCTGGAGGGCTTGACGCCGTCGGGTTCCTGCCGGCTCTGCCTGGTTGAGGTTGCCGGTGTGGGTCGATTGCTTCCGGCTTGCACGACTCCCATCCAGAATGGCATGTCGGTGAATACCAATTCGGATAAGTTGCTACGACATCGCCAGATGGCCATGGAGTTTCTGCTGCTTGAGCGCAATCACTACTGTGCCGTCTGCGTCTGCAATAATCACTGCGAATTACAGGCCATGGCCCAGCGCCTTGGCGTTACGCACGTCCGTTTTCCTTACAACTACCCCCGGCTGCCTGTGGATGTTTCGCATGAGCGCTATATCCTCGACCATAACCGCTGCATTCTCTGCACTCGTTGCGTGCGGGTGTGCGCGGAGGTGGAGGGGGCGAATGTGTGGGAAATCAGCGGGCGGGGCATCAATTCCCGCCTGGTGGCGGAGCTGAACGGTCCGTGGGGTGGTTCGAAGGCCTGCACGAAATGCGGCAAGTGCGTCCAGGTTTGCCCCACGGGAGCACTGGCAGAGAAGGGTCTTGGCGTGGAAGAGATGACCAAGAGCCACGAAAACATCAAGTGGCTGGCGGTCAAACGCGGAGTGCATGCTTAATGGATGTCCGAACCCCGAGTTCGCAGTCCGAAGTCGGAAAATCGGAACTCGGACTTCGAAGGATGGGATGTTGGCAACAAGTTTTGAGCGTCAAAAAGAGTATTGGACCTCGAACTTCGGACTTCGGACATAGGACTTGGTTCTTGAGAGGATTACATGAAGAAAGCACGAGTTGCTACGGTGTGGCTGGACGGTTGCTCCGGGTGCCACATGTCGATTCTGGATATTGACGAGGCCATCGCCGCGGTGGCGCAGAAGGCCGATATCGTCTATGGCCCACTGGTCGACGCTCAGGTGTTTCCAGAGGATGTTGATGTGACGCTCGTCGAGGGCGCGGTCAGCAGTCAGGATGACCTTGAGAAGATCAAGCACGTGCGAGAGAACACGCGGCTGCTGGTGGCACTCGGTGATTGTGCCGTCACCAGCAATGTGCCCGCCATGCGCAACTCTATTCCCGTCAAAAAGCTGCTGGACCAGATTTATGTTCAGGGCGTCGACGCGATGCCGCGCATCCCCACGGATGGAGTTCCGGCTCTCATGAAGCGTGCCGTCCCCTTGCATGAGGTGGTTAAGGTGGATCTCTTCGTGCCCGGTTGCCCCCCCCCCGCCGCCGCCATCGGTTTTGTGCTGGGAGAGTTGCTGGAAGGCCGAACGCCGGATTTGGCGACCAAAGTGAAATTTGGCTAGGAATAGCCATGAATACACGGATGAACACAGATCAGGATAAACACGAAATAAGCAAACCGTAGTATGAAGGCAAGGGGGGCAAGTTTCGTCGTAGGTTCTTGGCTCCTTTTGAGTTGCTCCTGGTCCGCGTTATTCCTTTTGATCCTCAGTCCAAGGAGTTCTGATGAAACGAATCACGATTGATGCCGTTACCCGTATTGAGGGTCATGCCAAGATTTCAATTCAGCTTGATGATGGCGGGCAGGTTGCCGGTACGCAGTTGCATATTACCCAGGTGCGAGGCTTTGAGAAATTCACCGAGGGCCGTCCTTATTACGAGATGCCGTCCATTACCGCGCGCATCTGCGGTATCTGCCCGGTCAGCCATTTGCTGGCCTCTTCCAGAGCTTGCGATGCTATCATGAGCGTCCGCATTCCAGAAACTGCAGCGTTACTGCGTGAGCTTCTTCACTGCGGCCAGTTTGTGCAGTCGCACGCTCTCAGCTTCTTTCACCTCTCCTCGCCAGACCTCTTGCTGGGATTCGATTCTGATCCGGCCATCCGTAACGTTCTTGGGGTGCTGCAGAAGTTTCCGGAAATCGCCCGCGACGGCATCGCCTTGCGCAAGTTCGGGCAGGAAGTGATTTCAGGTCTCGCCAAGGAGCGCATTCATCCCTCATGGACAGTCCCGGGTGGGGTGAACGCTCCACTTCAACCTGCCGTTCGCGATAAGATTCTGGCCGGTTTGCCTGAGGCGAAGACCATCGTTCGCCGAACACTGAAGTTTTTCAAGGGCGTGCTGGACCAATTCAAAGAGGAGATTGAAAATTTTGGCAACCTCCCCACAATGTACGCGGGCTTGGTGGATGCGGCAGGCAAACTCCAGCTCTACGACGGGGGCATACGCTTCAAGGATGCCGAGGGAAGAATTGTCGCGGACCACATTCCGGCCAGTGATTACCACAAGTACATCGGGGAAGCCACGCTTGCCAATTCGTACTTGAAGGCACCCTATTACATGCCTATCGGTTTTCCCGAGGGCGCTTACCGCGTCGGACCACTCGGCCGGATGAACACCGCTAAGAGTTGTGGAACGCCCTTGGCCGATGTGGAGTTTGCCGAATTCCACCAGCGTTTGGGAAAGGTCGTGCCCAGTTCCTTCCATTTCCATTACGCCCGGCTGATTGAAGCCCTCTATGGTGTGGAACGCATGGAAGCCTTACTGAATGATTCGGCGATTCTAGGCAAACAGATTCGAGCCCACGCCGGCGTGAACAGCCTTGAAGGCGTGGGCATGATTGAAGCACCGCGCGGCATCCTAATTCACCACTACAAAGTGAATGAGGAGGGCGCCATCACCTGGGCCAACCTGATTGTGGCCACGGGGCATAACAATCTGGCAATTAATCGCAGTATTGAGCAGGTGGCCAAACACTTCGTCGACGGCAAACACTTGCAAGAGGGGATGCTGAATCGCGTCTCCGCTATTGTGCGCGCTTACGATCCGTGCTTTAGTTGTTCCACCCACGCTTCCGGCCAGGTTCCGTTGCACATTCAGTTGCTGGGGCCGGAGGGGGTTGTATTGGATGAGTTGAAGAGTTGATGAGAAAGGACGAAATCCGGAGTCCGGAGCCAGAAGTCAGAAAGCCCAGGGGGACGGGCAAGACAAAGGAAGGTCCGATATCGAAAATCAGTAATCAGATCGATGTCGGACGTCGGACATTAATCATCGGCTACGGCAACCCACTGCGCAGTGATGACGCGCTCGGCTGGCATGCCAGTCGCTTGTTGGCTGAAACGCTCAAGGGACAGAACGTCGAAGTTATCACCTGCCATCAGCTTACCCCGGAACTTGCCGAGCCCCTCAGCCAGTGCAGTCGTGTTGCCTTTATCGATGCCGACGCTGAAGGGAAGCCGGGTGCGATCCATCGTCGCCCCGTCCGGCCCCAAGCTCTCACATCCTCATCATTTACCCACACCTGCACGCCTTCCGGCCTTCTTTCCAGCGCCAAGCATTTGTACGGTCGCCGCCCCCATGCCATCGTTATCACCGTTACTGCCCAGTCGTTCGAATTCGGACATACCCTCTCCCCTGTCGTCTCCGCCACCCTCCCTAAAGTGGTGGAACAGGTTTGCAATTGGTTGGGGGTTCCCCAAAACAAAGACGCCCATAAGACAGGGGCGTACCCGGCAGCGAAATGAGGCGGCTGTGAATTCGGCCATCCAAGTACGGCACCTGCGGCCATCAGGGTATGCCCACAGTGCGCGAATCAGCGAGGGTTTTGACCCAGAGGTAGCGAGGGAAACGCTGATTTGGCGTAAAAGTCTTCTTCTCGATGTGGAGTAAGAGCTTGGCTTTTTATTGACCTAACTGCTGCAAAATTCAACAAGTCTTGGAGAGCGTCAATGCGCGTGCATTAGACCTTTCTGTGCGTGTAGAATTTTTGAACAATAGACCATGGTCTTCTGCAATTTGCGGCACCGGTGCCAGGGGAAATCCTCCGAAACCTCAATCTTCCTCCAAGATCTAACAAACTGACAGACTGCCTGCACCCACCCGCCCTCATGGCCCACGCCTTGCTTGCAGTATTTTTCTAGGTTTGTCTTGTCGGGGGTGTTGACCCGTGAAGATTTCACCCACGCCCGCATACCTGCCCTTTGCCGTCACCCCCCTTTTCTGTTTTCCCCTTCAATATCTTCGAATGCTGTCACCAAGTTTCACCCTTAACTGGGGGAGGGAACCTGTATGGCGGTAAAGAGCCTGATCAAGTATGAAGTTGAACGCGACCCGGCGTTTGCGCTGTGGGTTACCGGGGTCATTGGCGGTGAACGCATTCGCAACTGCATCCAGTGTGGACTGTGCAGCGCCAGTTGCCCGCTCTCGCCCTACATGGACTTCACTCCGCGACGCCTGATTCACATGTCGCGCGAAGGATTCAGGAAGGATGTGCTGGAGAGCTTTACCATCTGGCTCTGCACGAGTTGTTATTCCTGCACAGTAGAGTGCCCGCGGCGGATTCGCGTAACTGACGTCATGTATGCGTTGAAGCGGCGGGCCATTGAAGACGGCGTCTACCCGCGGCGTTTTCCCATTCCGGTCTTGGCCAGCGAATTCGGGGCGATGATCCGAAGGAATGGCCGGGTAACGGAGACTTGGCTGGTGTTTCGAGTCTTTCTGAAGACCGCGATCCTTCGGTTGCTGGGGATGTCCAAATTGGGAACCAAGCTCTTCCTCACCGGTCGCATGGGCATCAAGCCGGAGACCATTCGCGGCCGCAAGCAACTTCAGACCATGCTGGACGCCGTAGAGGCGCACAAAAAGGAGATGGCGGCATGAAGCGATATCTCTATTACCCAGGATGCTCGCTGCGAGGCACCGGCAAGGCGTATGAAGAGTCGCTGCTGGCGGTCTTCAAAGCGCTCGACGTCGAACTGGAAGAACTTGATGATTGGAATTGCTGCGGCGCCACTGCCTATATGTCGATTGACGAGGTGAGCTCGTTCGCCTTGGCCGGGAGAAACCTGGCCATGGCGGAGCAGAAGAATCTCGATCTGCTTGCGCCATGCAGCGCCTGCTTCCTGGTGCTTAACAAAGCTCAACGGTACATCAAGGAATACCCCAAGGTGGCGCAGACGCTTGAACACGGCTTTAAGGCTGCGGGCCTGCAGTACAAGGGCACCGTCAAAGTGCGGCACCCTCTTGATGTCCTCACCAACGATGTTGGCATGGAACGAATCAAGGCACGCATCAAGACGCCGCTCACCGGGCTCAAGGTGGCCCCTTATTATGGCTGCCAGATCGTGCGTCCTTACGCCACATTCGATCAGATGTACTACCCCGTCACCATGGACAAGCTCCTGCGGGCTGCGGGCGCGGAGGTGGTTGACTATCCCCTGAAGACGCGCTGCTGCGGCGGAAGCCAAAAGGGAACGCTGCCGGAGGTGGGCCTTTCCCTAATTCACATCCTGCTGAAGGAAGCGCGACGCCGCGAAGCGCAGATTGTCTCCACCATTTGCCCACTTTGCCAGTTCAATTTGGATGCGTTTCAGGAAGAAGCCAGCCGGAAGTACGGCGAGATTTCCATGCCGGTTGTGTACTTCACCCAGCTTCTTGGCCTGGCATTTGGCTTCACACCCAAAGCGCTTGGGCTTGAACGCAACATCGTGCCGGCAAAACCGACATTGGCAAGGTTTGCGGGAACCATTGTGGATAAAGGGCAAATTCCCGCCACTATGGGGAATTAGGGGCAGCTGGCGATGTAAACGGTGCGGACATTATGTCTGTAATTGACCTTTTATCTAGTCTGAATGAGGGGTAACCGATGGAAGCGGGAAACGGAGAATTACGGATTGGAGCGTACATTTGTCACTGCGGCACCAATATCGCGGCCACAGTGGACGTGAAGGCGGTGGCGGAGTATGCCGCAACCCTGCCGGGCGTGGTGGTGGCCCGCGAGTACAAGTACATGTGCTCCGACCCCGGGCAGGAACTGATCCGCCAGGATATTGAGGAACACCACCTGAACCGCATCGTGGTTGCCTCTTGCTCGCCCCTGCTGCACGAGGAGACTTTTCGGGGGGCGGTGGCGAAGGGCGGCCTGAACCCCTTCTGCTTCCAGATGGTGAACATTCGCGAGCACGACTCGTGGGTGCACCTTGACCACCAGAAGGCAACAGAAAAAGCCATGTCGCTGCTTCGGGCGGCCATCCGGCGCGTGGGACTGCACAAACCACTGACGAAAAAGCGCGTGCCTATCGACCCCAATGTGCTGATTGTGGGAGGCGGCATTGCTGGAATCCATGCCGCCCTGACGCTGGCCAACGCCGGCAAGCATGTCTACCTGGTTGAGCGTCAACCCACGATCGGTGGGAATATGGCGAAGTTTGACAAGACGTTCCCCACACTCGATTGCGCCGCCTGCATCCTGACGCCCAAAATGACGGCGGTGAAGAAGCATCCCAACATCACCCTTTGGACGCTTGCTGAAGTGACCCAGGTGCAAGGCTACGTGGGGAATTTTGAAGTCTCGGTGACGCGCCACCCGCGCTACATTATTGAAGACCTCTGTGTCGGCTGCCTGGAATGCATTGAGGGGTGCATCTATAAACAGGCCAAGGTTTCCGATGAATTCAACCTGGGTTTGGGCAAACGCAAGCCCATTTACATCTCCTTTCCCCAGGCCGTGCCGCAAATCCCTGTGATTGATCCCGAAACTTGCATCGACTTCAAAACCGGCCGCTGCAAGAAGACCTGCATTGAAGCCTGCGGTGATCGTCATGCCGTGGATCTGAAGCAGCAGCCAACCCACGAAACCATCAAGGTGGGTGCAATTATTTTGGCGACTGGCTATCAACCCTTTGACGCCCGCAAGGTTCCCGATTATGGGTATGGGGTATACCCGAACGTTTATACGGCCCCCGAAGTTGAACGGTTGATCAACGCTTCCGGTCCCACGGGCGGCGAGGTGATTCTGCGAGACGGGCGAAAGCCGAAGGCCATCGGAATCATCCACTGTGTCGGTTCGCGCGACGAGAACACCAACAAGTGGTGCTCTCGCGTCTGCTGCATGTACAGCCTGAAGCTGGCGCATCTGCTGAAAGAGCGCACTGGCGCAGAGGTGTACCAGTTCTATATCGACATGCGCGCGCCGGGAAAAGCCTACGAGGAGTTCTACCACCAGCTCTTGGCGGAAGGCGTCCACATGATTCGAGGGCGCGTGGCCGAAGTGACCGACTGGGCCATGACCAAGGAAGAGGAAGGGAAGCTGGTGATGCGCGCCGAGGATACGCTGATTTCCTTTGTGCGGCGCGTGCCGGTGGATATGGTGGTCCTCTCGGTGGGGCTTGTCCCACAGGAAGATGCCAAGGATGTGCGGCGTCTCTTCAATATCAGTTGCTCAACGGAAGGCTGGTTCCTGGAGCGCCACCCCAAGCTTGCTCCGGTCAATACCTTTACAGACGGAATTTTTATTGCCGGCGCTTGTCAGGCCCCCAAGGATATCCCTGATTCCGTGGGGCAGGCGGGTTCCGCCGCCGCGGAGGCGATGGTTCTGATCGACACAGGTTATGTCGAAATGGAGCCCAACACGGCTTACATTGTGGAAGAGGAGTGTTCCGGCTGCAAGACGTGTATTCCGATGTGCCCGTACTCGGCCATATCGTTCCTTGCGGATAAGAAGGTGGCCCAGATTAATGAGGTCCTTTGCAAGGGCTGCGGAACGTGCGTGGCAGCCTGCCCGTCGGGAACCATCCGGCAGAACTTGTTTGAAGACGAAGAGATTTTCCAGGAGCTCCAGGGAGTGCTTGCGTAGGGGCTAGGGACTGGGGGTTGGGGCAATGGCTGAGACGAAAGCGGTTTTGGTTCAAGTCAAGACGAACGATTTTGAGCCCAAAATCGTGGCGTTCTTTTGCAATTGGTGCACTTACCTGGCGGCGGATCTGGCGGGAACCTCCCGCGTCAAGTATGCGCCCAACATTCTTGACATCCGCGTGATGTGCTCGGGCCGGGTGGATCCTCAGTTCGTGCTGGATGCCTTTGCCAAAGGTGCGGATGGCGTGCTGATCGGCGGCTGTCACCCCGGCGATTGCCATTATCAGGAAGGCAATTACAAAGCCCTGCGCCGCGTCCACATGCTGCGCCGGGTATTGCACGAGATGGGGATTGAAGATGATCGCTTCCGCCTGGAGTGGATTTCCGCCTCGGAAGCTGAACGCTTGAAATTTGTGGTGAACGACATGGTGGAAAAAGTTCGAGCTTTAGGGCCGTTAAGGAAAAAGTCCGAAGCCCGAGGTCCGAAGTCCGAAGTCGAAGAGCCCGACGCGAAAGTGGCGGCGTGAGTCGCCCCGGAGTCTGAAGCTGACTGCGGAAACTCGAAGATCAAAACTCGAAATTCCAAACCTGTAAATCGTTCGACGCTTCTGCGAATTTCGATTTTCGAGTTTCGATTTCCAGCGACTCCGGACCTCGGACTTCGGACTCGCTGAAGGAGGCACGATAATGGAACCTTCACCCATCGCGAAGATTGAAAAACCCAAAGTCGCGTTTTACTGGTGCGCATCGTGCGGCGGGTGCGAAGAGACCGTTCTTGACCTCGACGAACGGGTTTTGGATGTCGTGGCGGCGGTGGACATCGTCTTCTGGCCCGTTGCTTTGGACTTTAAGCGCCACGATGTGGAGGCCATGCCCGATGGGTCCATTCTGGCGGCGTTTGTGAATGGCGCTGTCCGTTCCAGCGAGCAGGAGGAGATGGCCCATTTGCTTCGCCGCAAAGCCCAGGTGTTGGTGGCGTTTGGGTCGTGCGCGCAGATGGGCGGAATCCCGGGATTGGCCAACCTTTCGTCCCGACAGGGGGTGATGGAGTCGTCCTACTGCGAGTCGCCCTCGACGGTGAATCCGGAGAGGAGCTTCCCGCAGACCGCCTTTAAACAAAATGGATTTTCCGTAACCTTGCCCGTGCTCTTTGAGACCGTTCGCACATTAGATCAGGTGGTGGAGGTTGATTATTATCTGCCCGGGTGCCCGCCCACGGCAAAAATTCTTTGGGATGCGGTTCAAGTTCTGCTCAGCGGAAAATTACCGCCCAAGGGGACAGTACTGGCTCCTGACCGCGCCCTATGCGATGAGTGCCCGCGCAAGGATTCCCGCCCGGAGAAGCTTACCTTGAGAGAGTTCAAGCGCCCGCAAGACGTGATCATCGATGAACAGACCTGCATGCTGGCACAGGGAGTCGTCTGCATGGGGCCAGCCACACGAAGCGGATGTGAGGCGCTTTGCCCCAAGGGTAATATGCCGTGCACTGGGTGCTTTGGGCCCACCAGCCGCGTTCGCGACTATGGGGCAAAGGCATTGTCATCCATCGCTTCCATCATCGACAGCAACGATGATGCGGAAATCGAACATATTGCACACACGTTTCCTGATCCGGTGGGATCGTTCTACCGCTACAGCCTGCCAGCGTCCATGTTGCGGCGGAAAAGGTTCGAAGAATGATGACGCCACGGATCAACGCCGATGAACACGGATCAGGCCTTCGGAATCCGCGTTAATCCGTGTTATCCGTTGCTTGAAGGAGAAAAAATGGAACGTCGCATCACGATTGACCCAATTACACGCCTCGAGGGCCACGGAAAGATCGAGATATTCCTGAATGAGCAGGGCAGCGTTGACCGCGCCTTCTTCCAAGTGCCGGAATTGCGCGGGTTTGAGAAATTTGCGCAAGGGCGGCCAGCGGAGGAGATGCCGCAAATCACCTCGCGCATTTGCGGGGTCTGCCCCACGGCGCACCACATGGCTGCAACCAAAGCCTTGGATGCGCTGTACCGGGTCGCTCCACCGCCCGCTGCCAGGAAGATTCGTGAGTTGTTCTACTCCTGCTTTGTGGTTGAAGACCATGCCCTTCACGTCTACTTCCTCGGAGGTCCGGACTTTATTGTGGGTCCAAAAGCTCCGGCGGCAGAACGCAATGTCCTGGGTGTCATCGCCAAGGTGGGTATTGAGGTTGGCCAAAAAGTGATTGGCATGCGCCGGAAACTGCGGGAAGTGATGACGGCCATTGGCGGGAAGCCCATCCATCCGGTGCTGGGACTACCTGGCGGAGTCGCCAAGCACATCAGCGCGGAGGAACAGGAAAAGATCAAGCAGGTGGCCAGGGAGGCGGTGGACTTCGGCAAATTCACGCTGGAAACCTTCCAGAAACTTGTCCTGGAAAATGGCGAATATGTGGAAATGATCCGTTCCGACGCTTACACCCACCGGACTTATTACATGGGGATGGTGGATCAGGCCAACAAAGTCAATTTCTACGATGGCGCCATCCGCGTGGTCACCCCGGAAGGCAAGCAGTGGAACAAATTCGCTCCAGAAAAGTACCTTGATTACATCGCCGAGCATGTGGAGCCCTGGAGCTACATCAAGTTTGCCTATCTGAAGCCGCTGGGCTGGAAGGGATTTAGCGAGGGGCCGGCGAGCGGCATCTATTGCGTTGCCCCCCTTGCCCGGCTGAATGCGGCAGAGGGGATGGCGACTCCACTGGCGCAGGATGCCTTTACGCAATACGAGGCGATGCTCGGCGGCAGCCCCGTCCATCACACCCTGGCGAACCACTGGGCTCGGGTCATTGAAATGCTGTACGCCGCGGAACGGCTGGAAGAGCTTGCAAGCGATCCTGAGATAACCAGCCCCGATATCCGCACGTTACCCACGGAAACTCCCCGCGAGGGGATCGGCGTGGTGGAAGCGCCTCGGGGAACCTTGATTCATCATTATCAAACCGATGAAAACGGGCTGATCACCAAAGCCAACATGATCGTGGCCACCCAAAACAATGCCGCGCGCATGGCCATGAGCGTCGAAAAAGCCGCCAAGGGATTGATCACCAATGGGAATGTCTCGGAAGGCATCCTGAACATGGTGGAAATGGCCTTCCGCGCTTACGATCCGTGCCACGGGTGCGCAACCCATTCATTGCCGGGAAGCATGCCGTTGATGGTGCGGGTACACGATTGCAAAGGCGATGTTCAGTCGACGTTACGCCGGGATTGGGACGGGAAGATTCAAAAGGGTTGAAGACTGAGTCCGAAGTCCGATGTCCGAAGTCCGAGGTCCCCATCAGCGGTCCGAAGTCCTGGGTCGGAAACGCCAGAAGCCCTTAACCTTATTCCTTTCCTCGGACAACAACTTTACACACCGGACTTGAATCTTTGGACCTCCGACTTCGGACATCGGACTAGGGACTTTCTTTATGCTTCGTGTCCTATGCCTCGGGAACGAGCTTCTTGCCGACGATGCCTTCGGGTTTATTGCCGCAGAGCGAATAAAGCGGAGTTTCCCGCAATTAGACGTAGTATCTAGCTCGGATTCAGGTTTTCATCTAATGGACTATTTGACCGATATCGACCTTTTGGTGGTCGTTGATAGTATTCAGACTGGCAATGTTCCTCCCGGAACTCTTTATGTACTGCGAAGTTCGGACATGAAGTCCGCTTACGGCCCCTCGCCTCACTACGTTGGCCTCCTTGAGACCCTTAACTTGGCCAGGGAATTGCTACTTAATGTCCCGAAGGATGTCATCATCCTGGCGGTAGAGGCGGCGGACTGTTTGACTTTGGGTGGTGCGATGCACGACGCGGTGAAATCAGCCGTGGAACTGGTTGCTGACATGGTGTCGGAAATTGTCCATGGCAAGGAACCAGCCGGCGCGCACTACGATGAAGATTCCGGGGACGGTTTCAGGCGGGCCATTGCGACCGTGACTGCCCGTTGGGGCGCGAAGCGGCTTATGGTCATATAACGTCCCCGGAAAAGTCTCCTTCCCTCCCTCCCCCTACCCAGAAATGAGCTAACATGTGCCTGGCGATTCCAGGGAAAGTCCTAAGTATAGATGACCGCGCCGGAGCCTTGATGGGCCGTGTGGACTTTGGCGGGGTCATCCGCGAGGTTCAGTTGGATTTTGTCCCCGAGGTGGAAGTGGGCGAATTTGTGATCGTGCATGTCGGCTTCGCCCTGAGCCGCCTGGATGCGGATGAGGCAGCACGGACGCTGGAATTGCTTAAACAGTTGGGAGAGCTGCAGGAGTTGGAAGAGTCCGGGGGAGAGTCCGAAGTCCGAGGTCCGAAGTCCGAAGTCGTCGAAACAAAGTCCAAGGACCGAGGTCCGAAGTCCGACGTCGGGGAAGGGGACTTGGAATAGTCCATTATCCGTATAGGTTTGCTCGGGGATTATATGAAATGTCTTGAGGAGATTCAGGCACGGCAGAAATCCCGGGAGCTGGTGCGTGAGATTTACAAGATTTGCCAGGATGGAAAACTAAGGCGGGATTTTGGACTTCGGGATCAAATATGTCGAGCCGCAGTCTCTTCAATGAGCAACATCGCCGAGGGATTTGCCCGAAAGAACGATAAGGAATTTGCGCGCTTCCTGGATATTGCCAAAGGGTCGGTAACCGAGGTTCAATCGCTGCTGTTCGTTGCGCTCGATGTAGGTTATGTTGCCAGGAGTGAATTTGACCGGCTCTATAAGATGGCAGCAGAAGTGGCTGCACTTATGAGCGGGTTGATAACTTACCTACGGAAGGACCGCGCTGCGTGACAAGACAACAAGTCCGAAGTCCGCAAGAAAGTCCGGCGTCCGAGGTTCGGAGTCAGGAAAGTGGGAACCGCATCTTGTTTTTGCTCCCTTCGGAACCCATACGCTGGACAAATGACGAGCCGTTCTTAGACTCCGGACCTGCGTTTGCTTTTTGACTTTGAACCTTGGAATTGGGGATGTGTTTTGATGACCTCGGACCTCGGACTTCGGACCTCGGACTTTCCTCTATGAAATATATCGATGAATATCGCGACGCTGCTCTTGCCCGGCCCCTGATTGCCGAAATTGCGAAGCGCGTGACCCGGCCTTGGGTCTTAATGGAGATCTGTGGCGGGCAGACTCACACTTTGATGCGGTATGGAATCGATGAAGTTTTGCCTCCGCAGGTTGAGTTGGTGCATGGTCCCGGATGCCCGGTCTGCGTGACTCCATTGGAAGTGATTGACAAGGCGCTGGCGATTGCCTCGCTTCCCGATGTCACGCTGGTTTCCTATGGCGATATGCTGCGCGTGCCCGGTTCCCACACAGACCTCTTTCATGTCAAAGCGAGTGGCGGTGATGTGCGCGTGGCGTATTCACCCATGGAATCGCTCAAGATTGCGCGCGCCAACCCCACCCGCAAGGTCGTATTTTTGGGCATCGGCTTTGAAACCACCGCCCCAGCCAACGCCATGGCCGTGTGGCAGGCGGCTCGCGAGGGCTTGAAGAACTTCTCCATGCTCACATCGCAGGTCCTGGTGCCTCCGGCTCTTCGCATGTTGCTCAACTCGCCTCAGCATCGCGTGCAGGGATTCATCGCTCCGGGACACGTTTGCACCGTCATGGGCATGGACGAATACGAGGACCTTTGCCGCGATTTCCACGTTCCCATCGTTGTCGGTGGATTCGAGCCCGTCGATTTACTTGAAGCTATTTCCATGTTGGTGGCACAACTGGAAGACGGTCGCGCCGAAGTTGAAAATCAGTACGGCCGGTCCGTGGCGCGGGAAGGGAATCTGCCGGCGCAAAAGATCATGGCCAGCGTGTTCGAGGTCTGCGACCGCAAGTGGCGCGGGATTGGCACAATCCCCCGCAGCGGGTTGAGGTTACGGGAAGAGTACGCCGCCTTCGACGCGGAAAAGGTTTTTGACGTGACCGCGCAGTCTGCCGCTGAGCCCGCCGAATGCATCAGCGCCCTGGTGCTGCAAGGCCTGAAAAAGCCGCCCGACTGTCCTGCCTTTGGCACACGCTGCACACCGTCCAATCCCCTGGGAGCGCCCATGGTCTCGTCGGAAGGCGCTTGCGCAGCGTATCATCAATACAAGGTCCGAAGTCCGAGGTCCGAAGTCAGAAGTTCGAAGCCTTGAAGTCATTGACGAATGACTGAACCACCGAAATCGGCCTCGATTGGGTCTAATTCATGAAATCGACAAAACCTGAAAATAAGGAAGGCTCCTCTTCGGAATCCGGAATCCGGAATCCGGACTCTGTTCCAGTGACCTCGGACCTCGGACTTCGGACCCCGGACTCGAATTTAGAACAATTATCTTGCCCCGCTCCGCTGCCCGCGCAGGAAAAGGTTTTGCTTGGGCACGGCAGCGGAGGCCGCCTGAGCGCGGACTTACTGCAAAAGATATTCCTGCCCGTGTTCCAGAATCCCGCGTTGAACAGCCTGAATGACCAGGCACTGTTGAGTGTGGATGGCGTGCGGTTGGCTTTCACCACCGACTCATTCGTGGTCAAGCCTCTCTTCTTCCCGGGGGGAGACATTGGTTCGCTTGCCGTCAACGGGACGATCAACGATCTGGCGATGGGAGGAGCTGAGCCCCTCTACCTCAGCGTCGCTTTCATTCTGGAAGAGGGCCTGCCGCTGGAGACGCTTCACCGAGTGGTGGCTTCGCTGGGCCGGGCGGCGGAGCAAGCGGGCGTGGCAGTGGTCACGGGCGACACCAAGGTGGTGGAAAAAGGCAAGGGCGACGGGCTCTTCATCAACACCTCGGGAATCGGACGTGTGCTTCCCGGCATCAATCTTTCCGCCGACCAGGCGCGCCCGGGCGACGTGATTATCCTCAACGGTTCGATTGGCGACCACGGCATTACCATTCTTTCCCAGCGCGAAGGGTTGGAGTTCGAAAGCCCGATTGTGAGTGACTGCGCGGCGCTGCACACTCTTGTGGCTGCCATGATGGAGGCGAGCCCTGCTATTCGCTGCATGCGCGACCCTACACGCGGAGGCCTGTCAAGTGCGCTGAATGAAATCGCGGTGCAATCGCGCGTCGGCATGGAGTTGGAGGAGTCCACGATTCCCATCCAGGAAGCCGTGCGCGGCGCCTGCGAACTGCTGGGACTCGATCCGCTCTATGTGGCGAACGAAGGAAAGCTGGTGGCGATTGTCGATCCTCTCCATGCTGGACGAATCGTCGCCGCCATGCGTGCGCATCCACTGGGAAAACAAGCGCGGATCATTGGGAAGGTGACGGCGGCGGACCCGGGCTTGGTCATTATGCGGACGTCTCTTGGGACAACTCGCATTGTTGACCTGCTTTCGGGGGACCAGTTGCCGAGAATTTGCTAAAACAAGTCCGAAGTCCGAGGTCCGAAGTCCGAAGCAAATGACCTGTGCGATTGTAGTCCGGGAGAAATGATCCCAAGAAATAAGGCTTCGGACCTCGGACATGGATAGCCGTATGCACGAATTGAGTATCGCCAATGCTATTCTCGATGCTGTCCGCATCGAAGCGCAAAAACATTCCTGCTCACACGTAACCAAGGTGTGTGTGCGGGTGGGAGCTCTTTCCGGCGTCGAGCCGGAGGCGCTCAGTTTTGGTTTCACGGCGCTCGTGCTGGGGACGGACCTTGCCCCACTGGCGCTTGAGATTGAACAAGTTCCGCGCCGCCAGCGATGCCCCAACTGCGACCTTACTTTTGAGGGTGCGGAGGAAGATCTCGCGTGCCCCCGCTGTGGACGCATTGAAACGGAGCTTGCCGGTGGCGATGAGTTGAATATCGCCTACTTGGAAATAGACAGCCCGGAGTCCGAGGTCCCAAGTCCGAAGTCCAACCACGAAACGTGATACATGCAAATCTTTCGCTGATTTGCCAAGTTAGTTGCGACGACTTCGGACTTTTATGGGGGGAGGTTTGATGGAACGTATTCAGGTTGAGAAAAAAGTTCTAAGCGAGAATGACCGCATCGCCGCGCGGCTGCGCGACAGCTTTCGCGACCATAAAATCCTCTGCGTAAACCTGATCAGCTCGCCGGGGTCGGGAAAGACCTCATTGCTGGAACGAACTCTGGAGCGCTTCCCCAAAGGCACACGCGTCGCCGTTCTGACGGGCGATATTCAGACAGATAATGATGCGCGGCGCCTCGCGCGTTTTGGTTTTCCCGCCAAGCAGATTACTACCGGAGGCACATGCCACCTGGACGCTCTTCGTGTGGAGCGCGCCTTGGAGGAATGGCCTCTGGAGAGTCTCGATTACCTAATCATCGAAAACGTTGGAAACCTCGTTTGTCCCTCCAGCTACGACCTCGGCGAGGACGCAAAAATCGTCATGCTGAGCGTGGCCGAAGGCGAGGACAAGCCCCTCAAGTACCCTTCAATTTTCGCCAAGTCGGAACTGCTGATCCTGAATAAGATCGATCTGCTGCCCTACGTCTCATTTGATATGGCCAAAGCGCGAGAGTATGCGCGCCAGGTTCATCCGGGGATGAAGATCGTCGAAGTGTCCTGCACCACAGGCCAGGGGCTCGATGAGTGGATTGGATGGCTGGAAAAGAGAAGACAAGCCACGGATAACACGGATTTACGCGGATCAAACAAAAAATAGACGGAAGGGCTAAGATGGTCTTTGCGGGGACACTTATCAGTTTGTTCTTTTAGTCTTCTATTTGTGATCCGTGTAAATCCGTGTGATCCGTGGCTCCTATGGTTTGTCGCAAAGCCGTTGAAATTTCCGGGATCGTGCAGGGCGTGGGGTTTCGACCTTTCATCTATCGGCTCGCAACTGAAAACAATCTGACAGGTTTCATCACCAACACTGCGGCAGGCGTGTCCATTGAGGTGGAAGGCGTTGCGGATGCTGTCGCGTCGTTCCTTTCAAGGTTGCCGAAAGAAGTTCCCCCCCTTGCCCACATCACCAGCTTGGTGGTTGCCGATCGCCCTTCAGTTGCTGACACCGAGTTCCGCATTTTGCCCAGCCGCGTCGGGGAGGAGCGCACAGTACTTATCTCGCCCGACGTGGCCCTATGCCATGACTGCCTGGCGGAGCTGTTCAATCCCCGCGACCGCCGATTCCGCTATCCTTTTATAAATTGCACCAATTGCGGCCCTCGCTACACGATTGTGCGGGATATTCCGTATGACCGCGCCAAGACCTCAATGGCGGCCTTTCCCATGTGTCCGGATTGCCAACGCGAGTATGACGACCCGCGCGACCGCCGCTTCCACGCTCAGCCGAACGCCTGCTGGAACTGCGGTCCGCACGTTGAGTTGTGGGATCGTGTGGGGCGACGAATCGATGCGGGTGATCCCATTCCAAAAACTGTGGAACTGCTCGCTGCCGGCCAGATCGTGGCGGTGAAGGGACTGGGAGGATTTCATCTGGCTGTCGATGCGATGAATGAACCCGCCGTAGCGCTATTGCGGGAACGAAAGCGCCGTGTGGAGAAGCCTTTCGCCATCATGGCGCCCACACTTGCAAGGTTGGATGAACTCTGCCAATTGGATGAGGTCTCCAGGGGGTTGCTGCAATCTCCGGCGCATCCCATACTTCTCTTGAAGAAAAAACAGCCGGAAAGGCTTGCCCCGTTTGTCGCCCCATTCAATCGCGATCTGGGCGTCTTCCTGCCTTACACTCCATTGCATCACCTGCTATTTGCGGATGAGCGTCTCTCGGCAGTGGTTATGACCAGTGGAAACATATCCGAAGAGCCCATTGCCATCGACAACGCGGAAGCAGTGGAGCGATTGCACGAACTGGCGGACTACTTTCTTGTGCATAATCGCGAAATCCTATTGCGCGCTGACGATTCGGTGATGCGGGTTGCTGGCGGACGCGGTCGGCAGGTGCGGCGGTCGCGCGGTTACGTGCCCGCCCCAATTTTCTTAAAGGAAGAGGTGCTCCCGGTTTTGGCAGTGGGTGGGGAACTCAAGAACACGATCTGCATCACCCGGGGCCGCGAGGCTTTTCTGAGCCAGCACATCGGGGATCTTGAAAATCTTGAAAGCTACAAGTTCTTTACCTCAACCGTGGCGGGTTTCAAGCGCATTCTTCAGGTCGAGCCGAAAATTCTCGCCTATGACCTGCATCCCGACTACTTCTGCACGCGGTGGGCGCTGGAGCAGACGGGAATGGAGCGCGTAGGGGTTCAGCACCACCACGCCCACATCGCCAGTTGCATGGCGGAAAACCATCTTGAAGGGCGCGTCATCGGTTTTGCACTGGATGGCACGGGCTATGGAACGGATGGGCACGTCTGGGGCGGGGAAGTGTTGGTTTGCGATCATGGTGAATTTGAACGCGTTGCCCACCTGGACTACGTCCCCATGCCGGGAGGATCCGCTGCGATCCTGGAGCCTCGGCGCATGGCGATCAGCTATTTGTTTCGCCATTTTGGCCGGGATTTGTGGAAGCTTGAGATTCCGTTTGTCCGTGCCCTAGACCGCCGTCGAACGGAGAACCTCCTGAAACTCATTGAGAGTGGGGTCAACTCACCCCTGACTTCCAGCGCCGGCAGGCTATTTGACGCCGTCTCCGCCCTGATCGGAATTCGAGAGAATGTGAACTACGAAGCCCAAGCCGCCATTGAGCTTGAGGCCGCGATCGATGAGTCGGGGCAAGACACTGGTTATCCGTTTGCGATTCGAGAAGCTGGCGACGAATGGATCATCGACTCACATCCCCTTTTTGAAGCACTCGTCCAGGATATGCGCGAAAGTGTCGCAACTGGCATCATCAGCCACAAATTCCATATGGGTTTTGTGGATGTCATGGGGCGGGCGGCAGATTTGGTACGCGGCCGAACGGGACTCGACCGAATCTGTTTAAGCGGCGGCTCATTCCAAAACTGCTTTCTCTCCCAACATCTGCAACAACGCTTGGAGCAACAAGGCTTCCAAGTGTTTACTCATGCTGAAGTCCCCTGTGGCGACGGTGGGATTAGCTTGGGTCAGGCGTTGGTGGCTGCCCACCGGCTGGCTATATAAGATGGCCTTCAGGCCGCGAAAGAGTGCCTTACGTAATCGCGGAATGGGGGAGATTCCAGTGCCCCGCTAGCGTAGGCGATTTTTCTTGCGTTCGACAACCGCTTTTGCCTTCGGGGTGGGCGCTGCAGCAAGCATGATGATCGCGAGTACAACGAGAACGGGCAGGAGGA
>PLSX01000051.1 GCA_003165315.1 Acidobacteriota bacterium | reverse complement strand
GTTCGAATCACCCCGGGCGTACCAACTTCACTTCTCTCCTCAAAATTGCATTTTTCTGGGCAAGGACTCTCAATCCGGATTAAGAGCCAGGCGAGACTGTCACGGTCGGCATGTTTCCCGGGAAAGTAAGGGCTAAGCTTGTGGGGTCTCCAACAACGCGAGCCCGGCGAGGGAGCCGGAGGAAGCGCGTTCAACCCACACGACACGATAGGGGATCTCCTGCCCAGGATCTCCTGCGGGCATAATTCCAATGGTCTGCCCGGCCAACAGCACAAGACCGGCCCGAACCCGCGCACCTTTGGATGAGATGTCAACCATCCACGCATCGTGCTCAATCTTGATTTCATCCTGGTGCATCACGAGATTAATCGGAATCGTCGCTGACACCCTTTGGGAACGGCGTTCTGTGGTGTAGGAAGCAGCTTGCATGGGCACCCTCTCAGTCTAGCCGCTGGCGCAGCAGATAATGAAGATCGAGCACAGACTCCTCATCATGCCCAAAATATATACCTTCCGGAATTGAATACAAGTAGGTTGGGGGTCAAGGTCACACTGAAAGTATTTACACGAAAGGCATCTGTACGAATAGAAATTTTTGCAAGTGAAGTCTCATCTAAACGCTCAAGTCCGCCTAAGCGCCCGCATGGCATGAACGTGTCTCAATCACGCTAAGACCCCCGGGTCAAAACAAACCAATTCCTGGAATAAGCTTTTGTGACACCCCTTTTCGGGGACATCCTCGTCACTTCAAGGTGATTCAATCTCCTGGGAGCCCCAGCCCGGCATTTCCGCCACTCGTCAAGAAAACCAAGAGCGTTCAATCTCGATGTGTAATGCTGAAATTGCTTCAATAGATAAATCTGTAGGTGTATAATCCGTTTACCACGGGACCGGAAGGGCAAATCTAACTAAATTCAAAAACGAGGTCGTCAATGATGACAACCAAGGGTGCACTGGCAGCCATTCTCGTTGGATTGAGCTTCCTTGCCAGTCAAGGAGTGCGGCAGACGCCGGCCGCGGGCCCTCAGAGCGATGCGGACACGCCTTCACCAGCGGGTACGCGGGTGGAGTACATCACCGACCCGATCATGGATAACATGCAGGCAGTGGCGGTAACGATTCCCGAGGACTGGCACTTCAGGGGGAGGCTGGTGGAGACGGGCCCGATTCCTGCCATCCCGTATTTTGTGTGGCGGGCGACGAGTCCGGATGGACTGAGCATGGTGGAACGGCTCCCGCAATTCTGCTGGGCCTGGGGAACCGGACCGCATCTTCAGGATGTGCCCCGAACCTGCGTACACCTCCAGGGCCCCATGAGCGGGGAGACGTTTCTGCAAAACCTGGCGGCATTGCTGAAAGTGGAATACGTCGAAGGCGTACCTATTCCGCCGGAAAAGAGTGCAGCCGCGAGCAGGGCCGCGCAGGCCAGGGACCATAATTTTCAATTCTTCGTGGTGAGGAACACGGCGGAATTGGCTGCGGCTACCGTGCGCTTTCAGAATGGCACGTTCAAGATGAAAGGGCTGCTGGGCGGGGAAGTGGATTGCACGGAGACCGATTACCCGGGTAGGAGGCCGGGGCCTTATCAGCCGGGCGGTCCCCCGTCGGCGGTTTACAAATGCGATCCAGGGATAAAGTACACAGTGGCTCCGGAGGACCAGTTCGAAGCGGTCACTAGCGTCTGGAACCGCCCGGGAATGGCCGGGCATATGAACTCGCAGTGGGATTATGCCAGGGGGGTACGAATCCAGCAGTGGGGAGACGCGCAAAACCGGGCCTTCCAGGCGCAATTTCAGCTTCAGCAACAGCAGTTTCAACAGAACCAGGCCACGCAACTCCGGATGCATAACGAATTCCTGGCGAACATGCAGCACGGGACGGACCTCTCCATGGCCCGGGCGCGAGCAAGTATGAATGCTCGATCGACGTCGGCCTCCGATTGGGTGGATTATGCGCTGAACCAGCAAACCGTGAGGGATCCGGGAACAGGGCAGCTCAGCAAGGTCTCGAGTGCATACTCGTATACGTGGGTCGACAGCTCGGGCCAGCACAGCTATCAGACCAGCGACCCGACTGCGAATCCCAACGCCACCATGCCAGGAAACTGGACCAAACAGCGGGTCGTGCATGGTGACGGCAGCCAATAGGAAAGGATGCAGACACTTCGATCCTTTACAAATAGGGCCAAAATTGATAGCCTAGACATGCGATGAAGACCAGGCGAAATTCCGCCAAGCACGCAAACTCCCTCCCCAAATCATTAAATCGGCCTCGAAATACACCCACGCCAAAAGATGTTAAAAATGAAGGTTGCTCCTCATAGTTTATTGAAAAAACAGGGCCAGAAAAGGTGCTCCCCATTAGTTGATGAAAACAAAGGGGTTACCCTAAAAACTGAAAAGGCCAATAAATTATTGAAAATAAAGGAGATATTTGTGGTGTGGTTCATTCTCTGTGGTATGCCCCAAGAGCAGGCGCAGAGTAACGCCGATCAAGCGTCACTCTGCCCTTTTACCCTTTATCCTTTACCCTTCAGGCTTTCCTATTTCCTTCCGTACACCGGGCCGTAGGTGGCGCAGGCGCGGTAATCGGCGCCCTCGGGATCGTGTGTGCCGAAGTGGGTCCAGGCACTGGGCCGGAAGATTCGCTCCTCGCCGACATTGTGCATGCACACAGGAATGCGCAGCATGGAAGCAAGGCTGATCAGCTTGTCGCCCACATGCCCATAGCAGATGGCGCCGTGGTTGGCCCCCCAATTGTTCATCACGGAATAGACGTCGCGGAAAGGCCCCTTGCCGGTCAGCAGCGGCGCAAACCACGTGGTGGGCCAGGTGGGATTCGTCCGCTCGTCGAGAACATTATTGACTTTCGGCGGCAAAGACACCGTATATCCTTCCGCCAGTTGCAGGACCGGCCCCAGGCCCGCGATCAAGTTGATGCGTGCCATGGTGACGGGGAATTCGCAGCAGGTAAGGAACTGCGAGGAGTATCCCCCGCCGCGGAAGTATTCCAGAGACGCCGGCGCCCACTGGGTGGCTTCCAGGCACGCCTCCACATCTTCCGGAGTCACTTCCCAGAAGGGCTTCATCACGGATTTGCCGGCCTTCGTCAGGCGTCCTGTGGCATCCAACGTAGCCGCGCCGGAATTGATCAAATGGAGAATCCCGCCGCTCGCCTTCCCCGTCAGCTTGTGACCTGATACGCGCTTCACCGCTGCCGGACTCCAGTACGTGCGGACATCCGCAAAGATCTGCGCCGTGTCTGTCAGCAGGTGGCCAAAGAGCATGGTGGCCCCGTTGAGCGCGTCGTTTTCCGTGGCGAAGACAAATGGCTCACGGATGCCGTTCCAGTCAAATGAGGTATTCAGGATCGCTTCCATAAAGTCGCCATTGGGAAAATGGTCGGTCCACTGGCGCTGCCCCTGAAAGCCCCCGGCGATGGCGTTACGGCCCATGGCCTCTTCCGCATAACCCAGTTCTGCGAGACGCGGATTGCCCACCATCAAATCGCGCCCGATGATGGCCATTTTGACCGACGTCTCCCAGTCGGCGTCCTTTTGCGCGCGGGACTTTTGCTGGGCGGGGGGATTCCAATCCTTACCCTCGGGGCAATGCGCCTTAACCCAGGCAAGCGCACGGTTGAATTCCTCAGGATCGTAGATCTTCTCATCGATGCGACGCACGAACTCGGACATGTCCACGTACTCATTGCGCATGCCCAGGTAGTTCTGGAAGAAATCGGAATTCACCATGGAACCGGCAATGCCCATGGAGACGGAGCCCAACGACAGATAGGACTTGCCTCGCATCTCCGCCACGGCCAGGCCTGCCTTGGCAAACTGCAAGAGCTTCTCCTGAACGTCGCCGGGGATTTCCTTGTCGGTGGCATCCTGAACATCCTGGCCGTAAATGCCGAATGCCGGCAGCCCTTTTTGGTTGTGCCCGGCCAGCACCGCAGCCAGATATACCGCGCCCGGGCGCTCGGTGCCGTTAAAGCCCCACACCGCCTTAGGAATCAGCGGGTCCATGTCCATCGTCTCGGAGCCATAGCACCAACAAGGCGATACCGTCAGCGAAACGCCCACGCCCGCGTGCGCGAACTTGTCCGCACAATCGGCCGCCTCGGCAACTCCCCCGATGCAGGTGTCCGCAATCACGCATTCCACCGGCAAGCCGTTGGGATGACGCAAATTCTTGGTCAGCAAATCCGCCGCGGCTTTTGCCAAACCCATCGTTTGCACTTCCAGAGATTCCCGCACCCCTTTGCGGCGACCGTCAATCGCGGGGCGAATACCAATCTTGGGCAATGCCCCGCGCAATCGCTTCTGCGGCCCGTTCAACTTATGATCTTGAATGATAGCCATGATCGTATCCCCTCCTATGGGAGCCCAATTGTAACGCTAAAGACGGAATTTTGCGCCTGCCCTGATTTTTTGGAGAAGAAAGCCGTGGACATGGGTTTCTCATCGTTTCTTGTAACCCAGAAAGATCGTGTGACGTGGGCCGCCCTTCTTCAGGCGGGCGCGGACACGCTCCACCTGGACGGTGAACCCGCAATAACGCAGGCGCTGTTCAAATTTTCGATCATCCCAGGCGGACCAGACGGCCAACACCCCGTCCATCTTGAGTGCGGCGTGAGCGGTGGCAAGCCCCCCGTCATTGTAGAGCCCGGAGTTGGCCGTGGAGGAAAACGCGCGAGGGCCGTTGTCCACGTCGAGCAACACAGCATCGAACCTATCGCGGCCCGAAGTGAGCGCTAGTTTGACGTCACCGACCTCAACCCGGACACGCTTATCCTTCAGGGGATTCCCTGCGAGAGGACCGAGCGGCCCCCGGTTCCACTCCACCACTGCCGGCAAAAGCTCAGCAACCACAACTCGTGAGTTCGGGGGAAGAAGATCGAGCGTCGCGCGCAGCGTAAAGCCCATTCCGAGTCCGCCAATTAGGACCGAAGGCTGCTCCTGTGATAGCGCACGACGGCACCCATAGGTTGCCAGAGCCTCCTCCGAACCGTGCATGCGGCTCGACATCAGACTCTTGCCATTCGCCAGGATGATGTACTCGGTGTCCTGCCGGACCAACTTCATATCGGTGCCGTCAGGTGTGATGGTCTCGCCGAGTAGTTCCAAGGGTTTCACAAGCGTAATCTCACTGGAGAGCGAAACTTAAGTCAATCTCGAAAATGGAAGAAAAGACGCCACGATAAGCTATGACGCCATGGGGAATATCGATGATTGATGCCTCTTCACGACAGCTCAGCCCTACCTCCGGTTAGAACGGGCACTTGCCTTGGGAGCCATTTACTTCAAGGGGAGTTCCAGGACGGAGACCGAGTGCGCGGGGAGACGAAGGGTGAAATGGGGTCCCAATCCCTTTTCCACCTGGTGCACAAGGTCCACGTTCGTAACCCCAAAATCATTTACGGACATGAAATCGTCTGGCGCGATCTGGTAAAGGTCCCCATCACGGCTTTGGGGGAAATGCGCAAGATCGATCTCGACGTCCAGGGGTTGCCGGGCATGCAAATTGACGAGGTGCAGGTAAAGTATTTTGCCGTCCTCGGAGAGTGTGGCATTCGAGTCCAGGTAAGAGACTCCCTTCCAACCTTGCGCCGGAACATCGAATTCCGGGGCCTCCTGCTCGCTTTTCACCAGTCTGGAACCAGAGTGCCAGCGATAAAGCTGCATCACTTTTCCCGGAGCGGTGAGGTAGGAACGCGTGCTGTCAGCGCGGATGGCGCCTATGCTGTTCACCATGTGGGTACGAATTGCAAACGGAATGCGGTCACCCAGGCGCATAAACATTTGAAGCATGCGCGCGTTGAACATCGCATCGCGCCAGGTTTGATTTTCATCCAGTCCCGTCGATCCCAACAGGTCGATGAATTTGTTCTGCCCGGAGCGGTCCGGCGAATCCTGTGGGGCGGGCATCTGCCACGCCCATTCGCTCCACTCATCGTAAGCAAGTTGGATCTTCTTCCCGCTACCCGTAATGCGATCGAAAATGGCAAGCCCCTCGCGAGCCCTTCGTTCCGCCATCGTCGGCTCCGCCACAACCTCCTGATAAGCTTCAAGTGGATTGTTCTGCCACCATTCGGGAGCAAAGGAGCCGGTGAAATAGTGATGGACGGAGAGCAGGTCGATCTGCTGCCCTGCCTGTTGCAGGACCGTCTCATTCCACACGGTCGGATCGGAGTCATGGATCTGCCCCACGGCGGTGATCTGGATGGAAGTGTCAACCGCTCGCATGGCCTTGGCAATGGGCTGGAAATAGGTGGCATAACCTTCTGCGGCTGTCGCGCCAATTTCAAAGCTCCCCCAGATTTCATTGCCAATGGCCCAGTTCTTGACACCGTACGGTTCCAAGTGACCGTTACCAACGCGGCGCGAACCCCACTCAGATTGTGCCGGGCCGTTGCAATACTCCACCCACTCCGACGCCATTTCCGGCGTGCCGGAGCCGAAGTTGACGTTGACGTACGGGGCTGCTCCGGCCAAACGGCAGAAGGTCAGGAACTCATCGGTCCCAAAGTCGCCGGGATCCATCCCATGATCGTAACCGTAAGGTTGGCCGTAAGGCAGAATGGGCACCGGGGGACGCAGGTCCCGCAGGCCAATGGCCTTGCGCCAATCGTAGCAGTCCGCATAGCCACCGCCAGGCCAGCGGATGATGGGCGGTCCCATGGCCTTCACGAGTCCCAGCACATCCCGCCTGAAGCCTTGCACGTTATCGCCAGGCATCAGGGAAACCGCCCCCACCCAATTCTGCCCTGTAGAGTCAAATGCCAGGTGAAAGACCGCGGGCTGGACGTCGCGACCGGGGGTCAAGCGAACTTCGTACCTTTTCCACTCTCCTGCCGCTGCCGTAAGAGGAACTTCCGCATAGGCGGCAATCACCCCCTCCGCCGATTCCAGCCGAAACGATACGTTCCCTCCTCCTGGGCGCGAGAGAATCCAGGCATAGGCGACGTATTCCTTTCCGCCTACGAGATCGAAACCGGTCTGGTGTATCCCTCTCCATGCATGAGTGTTCCCGAAAGTCGTGACTCGTTGCGAGGAAATCCCATCGAGCGAAATCGACGGATCAATCACGTAACTCACCGCGTTGCGGTCGTGTTCAGGCTTCCAGGGATCTGCGAGGTTGGTGCGGTCGGGGTCAACGGGATAGAACTTCCGGTTGCGCAGCAGTTCCGCCCAAACACCGCCATTCACCACCCGGCCAAAGTGCTCAATGAATTGCCCATAAATCCCCGGATTGATGGAGTGAAGAGTGGTGCCGGGGTCGACGCTCAGCTTCGCGTGGATTTGTGCGTTGGCCACAATTGGCACGCCCACAAGGAATGAGACAAACAGTCCCATGAAATAGACCCTGCAAAGGATTGACTGCAGGTTCTTGCATTGTAAACTCACGCCACCCTCCGCCAGATTTGATTCAATCAATGAATAAAGCCCGTGATCATACCACTCCCCCGGCAGGCCGTCCTTAAAAGCAAACAGCACTGAGGTGCGTAACCACACCCCGCCACGTGGGCGCGCCTCGTCCGCACCCTTGAGTCTGCCCAGTATGGGGAAGGGCAAATCCGGAGCTACAACCCTTTTTCAGCGAGTTCAAAGGCGCGGAGGACGGCTTTTGCCTTGTTCTGGCATTCCTCGTATTCGCGGGCGGGAACGGAGTCAGCCACGATGCCGGCGCCGGCTTGCAAATAGGCGGTTTTATCTTTGATGAGTACGGTTCGGATGACGATGCAGGAGGTAAGATTCCCGGAAAAGTCGAGATAGAGGACAGCGCCACCGTAAAGGCCGCGGCGGGTGGGTTCAAGTTCGTCAATGATCTCCATGGCGCGAACCTTGGGCGCTCCTGTCAGCGTGCCGGCGGGAAAGCAAGCGGCAAGCGCAGCGTAGGTATCCGCATCGGGGCGTAGCTTCCCGGTGATTTGCGAGACTAGGTGCATGACATGCGAATAGCGCTCCACAAACATAACTTCGGTGGGGTGTACGGAAGAAAACTCGGAGACGCGGCCCACATCATTGCGGCCCAGGTCCACCAGCATGATGTGCTCTGCGCATTCTTTGGTGTCAGAGCGCAATTCCTCTTCCATGCGTTTGTCCTCTTCCTCGGACTTCCCTCGTGGGCGCGTGCCGGCAATGGGCCTGTACTCCACGTTGCGGCCCGCCACCTTCACCAACATTTCCGGCGAGGAGCCGACCACGGTGGATTCACCCATGCGCAGAAAATACATATAGGGCGAGGGATTGACGGCGCGCAAGGCTCGATAAACATCGAAGGCGGGAACACGCACGGGAACTTCCATGCGCTGCGAAAGGACCACCTGGAAAATATCACCGGCGCGGATGTATTCCTTGGAACGCTCCACCATGGCCTCATAGCGCGGGCGCGTCATGTTGGAACGCACCCGCAGAGGGCAATTCGGTTTACGCGTCCGTGGCAGCTTCAGTGGGCGGCTTAAGCGGCTTTCCAATTGATCCAGATGGCGGCACGCGGCATCGTACTTTGACTTGAGGCTTCCCTTCCCTTCTTCGGTCAGCACATTCGATATCAGGAAAAGGCGGTGCTGAACGTGGTCAAACGCCAACACGTTGGAAAAGTACATGAACACAGCATCGTCCAAATCAACGTCGGCGGGAACGCGCGGGGGCAGACGCTCCAGCATCCGCACAGACTCATAAGATAGGTATCCCACAGCGCCGGCAGTAAAAGGGGGCAAGCCGGGAATCTCCACCGATCGATAACGCGCACCCACTTGGCGCAGGAATTCAAATACGTTGCCCGTGTGCTCTTCGCGGTGCGCCCCCCGCCGCACGGTGATGTGGTCACCACGGCATGAGACAGTCTGAAAAGGGTCAACTCCAAAGAATGTGTATCGGCCCACCCTCTCGCCGCCCTCCACGCTCTCAAGCAAAAAGCTGTGCGAGTGCAGATTTTGCTCGCGTCCATGTTGGGGGGAAAGGTTAAGGAACGCGGAAACGGGGCTCAGCAGGTCCGCCACAATGGTTCGATAGACCGGAACCACATTGCCCAAGCGGGCGAGCTTCTTGAACTCGGTGAATGTGGGAAAAGAGTCAGGCATAAATCTAAAGGTAAAGGATAAAGGCTAAAGGGTAAAGGATGAAAGGTAATTGCAGACTGTTAAAGACTAAAAGACAAGCACTTCCGGTTGATTTAATCCCTTAATTGCAGTAGATGAAAACTTCGAGACGGCAGAATATTGGCGGTCAGCCATCAGCCTTGATCCTTTACCCTTTATACTTAAACGTCTACCCTTCACTCGCATGACCCAGCGCGGCGCGGACGGCTTGTTCCATCAGCGCCCGGGGAGCGGAAAGTCCCGTCCAGATTTCAAACTGTCGCGCCCCTTGCGCCACCAGCATCTCCAGGCCGGAAATTGTAGTCAGGCCGCGCCGCCGGGCTTCATTTAGGAAGCGGGTACCGAGGGGGTAGTAAACCATATCGAAGACTACCCTCACCCGCAGCCGCGCAAGGTCGAAGGGTAAATTGTCAACGTGGGGGTACATCCCCACCGGGGTGGCGTTGATGACGGCGTCAACTTCCAGGCTTTCTTCGCTATCCCAAGGAACCACTTGCGCCCCAACGCCGCGAGCGAGTGCCCGCGCCGTCGCTTCCCGCCGCGCGGCTATCACCACCTGGGCCCCTTCCGCCCGCACGGCGTAAGCTGCCGCCCTTGCCGCGCCACCCGCGCCGATGATCAGGATGCGGCTCCCCGAAAGGCGCAAACGCTTGGTCAAGACTTCCACCACGGCAGCGGCGTCCGTGTTCCATCCCAACCACTTTCCGTGCTGCAAAGCGACGGTATTACAGGCGCCAATCCGCTGCGCCAACGGGTCTACCCAATCAAGCGCCTTCAGGATGGAGCGCTTAAAGGGCATGGTGATGGCAAACCCTTGCAGTTCCACGCCGCGCGCGAACGCCAGGAAATCCGCCAGCTTGCTGGTTTGGCAAGGCAGGAAAACGGCATTCACGTGCTTGGCCTGGAAAGCCGCATTCTGCATGGCCGGCGAGAGGGATAGAGATGCGTGCGAACCCAGCACTCCGTATAGATGAGTGCGGCTGTCCAGGCGCTCAACCC
The DNA here is from genome assembly GCA_003165315.1 of Acidobacteriota bacterium. Classification (GTDB taxonomy): domain Bacteria; phylum Acidobacteriota; class Terriglobia; order UBA7540; family UBA7540; genus Bog-366. The sequence goes on along the minus strand of PLSX01000051.1, from coordinate 53,375 downwards.
GGTAGATTGAGCGCATGACCTCCGCCGGAACTTGCCCCGCCGCGGCAGGAGCATGGTTGAGCGGCGATGCGTAGGTGAACTCTGATCCCCACAAAAGGGAGAGCAGCCGCGAGGGGATTCCCGATGACCCCATAGCCAACGCCACCAGCCCCACATTTTCCCGCCCATGCGCCTTCAAGAGCCGGCGATGCTGTAAATTGTCTTTCAGGTACCTCGCCGTGGTCGCGATTTTCACCGCTTGTACAGGCAGCCGCGCCATGCGGCGATAGATGGACGCCAGTGCAGGTGTCCTTTGAAAATCGTGGTAGGAAACAATGACCTTAGCCGGCTTAAGTTCCTTGAGCAGCGCTTGGCTGCCTTTCTGCAGTGATTCGATTTCGATGTCAATCCATTGGCAGCCTGCTCGTACCGCGGCAGAGAGAATGGCTGCCTGGTCGGCCAGCGTTCCCTTAAACTTCCCTCCGGCGGCTGTCATCCGGCAGGTGGCAATGGTCTGGGGAGAATGTAATCGCACCAGCATCTGGTGAAGCTGCGATTCCAATTGGGAGAAGTCCTGAAGGTGATCAAGGCGCAATTCGTAGCCAACGGGCACACCTGCCACATGGGTGGCGAGGGCCTCCAACGCACTTAGCGTAGGAGCGGCCAAACTAACAAAGATGCGTGGCGAGTTCTGCTTGGCCAAAACCGGGTCCTCAGCCTTGGGAAATCTAGCGGTTCAAACGATTGAATATAAAGGTTTTGGTAGTAAAAAGGCAAGGGAAATGGCGCGAGTGGGACTCTCGATGCATTGCACAAGGGTCAAGCCAGTCGCGACCCGTTACCGTAACTCATTATGACTAAAGGACTAATGCTTAAGACTGGTAAGGGTAAAAACAGATGATTCTAATTTCACGTTCGGAGGCGTTCGGAAGCATGAAGGTGTCGGCGTTTGGTAATAAGTTCACCCTTTCCTCCTCTGGCGGCGGTGAAGGTCAAATGGGGATTATGCCGAAGTTCCAAACTCCAGCATGACTTGTTCAATTAACCCGGCTGGGAGGATCGGTGCCTGGCGGCGGCGGTGGTGGCACCATCAAGCCCAAGCCCTGCAGCAGCAGGACAGTACGTTGGGCGGCACCTCGCCAGACGAGTTGGCAACCTTCACCCTGGCAATTCTGCACATAGACGTCGCCACCCGAATACTCCAGGCTGCAATTCTTGAACTTGCAATTCACGTAGACGCCATCATCAAGAATGACATGTTGATTCTCGAAGGTCTGATTTTCAAATCGATTCATAAGTTCAATCGGGTCGTATGCCGGTTCAAAGAGATCCTAGTCTCCCAGTCCCGCCAGTTTTGGCGGAGGGGTCGGCGCTGGAATGACTTGTTGGCAGCGCTTTGTTGAGGCTACCATTCGCGTCACATGGATGCAAGTGGGTGAAAGAGTTTTCCACTGGCGGTTGCTGCCATTGTATCCACTGAGACGTAAAGCCACGAAGCAAACGGAGCACACGGAAGTTGCCTCTCGATTGTCCGACCACCGGATCGCACGATCATTAAACTCCCGCGCCAACCGCCATCGAAAATGCGGCCCGTGCTGGGGATTTAGAGCCTTGGCGCGGGTGAAGAAGAGACTTCACGCTTCCCTTCAAGCGCGCCAGCGCTGCGGAATGGAGCTGCGAAACACGCGATTCGTCTATTTTCATGCGTTCGCCGATCTGCTTCATCGTCAGCTCCTGCTGATAGTAGAGGGTAATGATCTCGCGCTCGCGTTCCCGCAGATGGGAAAGCGCACGGCCCAAAATTTCCTGCTGCTCGCGGTGATAGCACTGCTCAAAGGGATCAGCGTCGTCACCGGCCAATTGCTCCGACTCAACCGACAGCCGCTTTGAGGTCGGACCGGCGGAGATAGTGCGCGCGCCAAAATTAAATCCCAATGTCTGGATTTCGCTCAAGGCGTCGTGCCACTGCGTCAGGGTCATTCCCATCGCCCCGGCGATTTCCTCATCCAAAACCGGGCGGCCCAACTTGACCTCCAACTCACGATAGAGCTTCTGGATTTTCTTGTTCTTGCGCCTTAAATCGCGGGAGGCGGGATCAGCGCTGCGCAGGCCGTCCAAAATGCTGCCCCGAACTCGGTGGCAGGCGTAACTTTCCAACTTTACCTGCTTGGTGACGTCAAACTTCGCGATGGCGTCAACCAACCCCAGAATCCCGTTGGCAATCAGGTCATCCACTTCCACATGCGCGGGCAAGTGCTCCCGAATCGAGAAAGCCACGCGCTTCACCAGGGGAAGCATTTCGATCAGCAGCCGTTGCCTTTCTTCGGCTAGCCGTGCCTCTTTGCGCGCAGAGGGACGGACGGTTGGAGGCGCCAGGTGCCGGGGTAAACGCTGCGAGCGATGAAGCGTGGGTATCGTTGCTGCCTTGTTAAACTGTCCATAACTGGGAATCGATTGGGTTGCCATGAAATCCTCACTCACTCTCAAATGTCCATCGACTGACGGACAGCGCCTACTTGACCTTGGGCTTGTTTCCCGGCGGTGGCGGCGGAGAACACTTCACCCGCGGCGTGGGGCTTGCAGCTTCGCGCTTCTTTTGCCACCTTCGCCCCTTGGGGTCCTTGCGCTGACCTTGGAAATTGCAAAGGATGGGCCATTCCTGCAGGGTTGAACCGTACATAGAAATCGCGATCAGCTAGCCTCTCGCTTGAAACTATAGGCTTGGATTCAATAGGGGGAAGGCAATGCATGAGGATACGCGCCGGAAGCCTTTCATCCAGCGATTCTCTATTGAGCAGGTCCTCTTTGTTCAATTACTTAAAAGCCATGGCGGATTCCTGGCGGCAAACAGGGAAAAGGATTGCGGGGCAGGAGCTTGGGCTATGGGAATGGGGAAATCCCACCCACTTAAAGAGCTGAAATAATATTTAGGAGCAGCTCTTACAGTGATAGTGAAGGTCTGGCCTTGTTCCAAAACGGGAGAGCGGCGGCAGTCGGGACATCAGAGATGGAACCCATTGACCCTATCACGAAATCCATGCACACTCCCTCAAGCTCAAAAGCAAAGTGGCCGATAGATAGCATGTGGAAAGAAGGTGGAGCTATGAGCAGGAAGGTGCGCATGCGCTCTGCGCAAATACGCCTCAGGGCTTGACATTTCTCCAAGCGAAGGGAGCTGGATGCCGTAGGTGAGCCGCCGACCCAGAGTGGAATCTTAATCGACCTCGGACGGGCGAAAGGTAATGGCCACGCTCATGGTATCTGAACAAGAAGGGAAACGGGCGGCAGTCCCAGCGGAAATTCTCAGACTTTTACGCCTATTCCCGAAACGGCACGCAAGTTCCCGATTGGAATGGGTCATACGCGCCGCTCACGCATCTTAGTGCCTCGGCGTTGGATTCTGAAGTTTTCTGGCAGGATATTTTAGGGCATCCTAGCTTAGCCTTATGTAAGCGAGCCAGCAAGGGCAAGGCAGGCAATCCAACTTTCAGGTTGGCTTCTGGCTTCGCCTGGACAGGGTGTGCGGGTAGACGTTTCTCCGAATCAGCGGTTGGAGATGAAGCCGGGCACCCGGTTGCTGAAAATCTATGTTTCTCAAAGGTGCCGCCATTCGCACATCTGCTTCTTGACGGCAAAAAGGGACTTTATGGTAGTTGTGAAACAGAACAATAGGCCTCGAAAGACTGGTGCGGGGACAACCCAGGACGGTGTTGGTGGAGGTCAAACCACGGGGGGTGCGGATTATCGACCCACCGACCTCCACCTCTCAGGTCGGTCGTCGCTTACGGATATGGCTCCTGGCGACATCATCTTTCTTGACGACTTTACCTACCTGCGGGAGTCGTTCGCGCCCAAATTTGTCGCTGTGCTGGCTTGCACCTTGTGCGGATCGCCGGGCCTGATCACCTCAATCCAATACTCTGGAGGCGGCCCGATTGTCTGCACATCAAAGACCTGCTCCGGCCTCTTCAGAATCATCGACGAAATCCAGATCGTTTCCTTGCCCCCTATCTGAGGTGGCAGGCATCGGCACGATGTTGGTCGAATCACGAGCAGCACATCAACGTCGTCGAATCACAAACGTTTCCCTCAGAGTCCAATGGGTAAAGTTAAAAGAGAGAATCCATCTCCTCCCCAAGCTCTCAAACCTGTCTGGCACATAAGAAAAGGCCTCGGAAGAACCGAGGCCTTCCCTAAAGCAATCAGCAGTGCTCTTGAGCTTACTTATTGTATCGTGCTTGCAGCTTTTCAACGATACGGTGCGCTTGATCGACATCGGCAATGATTCGACCCTGGAGGCCCTGAGACTTGGATTCGTCTTCTTCCAGGCTGACGTCATGATGCGCCGCGTCCAGCAGTTCCATTGCCTTCATGTAGCGGTCTCCTCTTGCCAGATGGGCATCAATGGGCGGGTGATCATTCAGATTCTTCCCGTCGTCGATGGAGGCAGATTTGATCGCATTAATCGCGGCATCAATCTTCTCGATGGCTCTCTGTTCCATTTCGTCACGATGCTCATTCATTGCAAGCTTGTCCAAATACCCGCGAGCATGGTGTAAGTCAGAAAGTGAGTAGAGGTAATGGGGATGGCGTCCGGGCTTATCGGCGAAGGCCATTCCCACACACGTGGCGGTCAAAATACTCAAGATTGTTAAGCGAATCAGCATTTTCATAGGGTCTACCTCTTCTCCTCATTAAAGTTTGACAAGTTTTCAACAGTCTTTATCTCCCCTCGGTTCGGTTCCTGCCTATTCACCGGGCTTTCATTCGACGCGGCCTACTTCCGACCGCATTTGCAGGATATGCTGAGGCTACAGCACAGGCACAAGAGCCATCGCAGACGGCGGTCAAGCCAGTTTGCTTCTTGAAGGTCTTTACTTTCCATTTCTATTCATCTGATTGATGTGGGCACGGTAAGTGCCAAAATCGAGGATCCGATTGAAATGGGTTATGGCCCTCACTCTGCGTGGGATGAAAGGCCGCCAGGTAATTTCTGATTTTCTTTCGCTTCTCCCCTCGCAGGGAAGTGATATTCGAACTGGTGTGGCGGCATACCATTTGAAACAAAAAGACGAGGTCCGAGGTCCTGATGTCGAAGTCTGCGGACACAAAACCAGCAATCGTCAGTTCTCCAATGATCAAATGACTCGACGATCCGATAACTCGGCAACTCAATAATCCGATAGCCAGAATCCCGTGCAGTCGAAGCCTGCCGCGTGGTAAAGTATCTATTGGCCTCTCGTGCCCTCGCAGATGAGGCAAGGATGGAAACCAAATTGGGGGCAGCGCCATGCGCGCTCGTAGAATTGCCGCAACCGGGCGGAAAGCGCGCGGATAGCCCCTCACCCAGTCCCAAAGTTCTTCTGACCAGTGTTTGCCGTCCCATCGGCCCCGCTCATGGGGACGCTCCCAGCGTCGGCTACGAAGTCCTTCACGGGCAGATCACCCGCGCCCAGGGCATCTTCAGCCCCCGTTCCACGAATTTTACCTACGGACTGGATTACATTGCCGCCAACCTGGATGCACCTGCCGTGGTGCTGCAATATCCTTCGCATCGCGAACTGGTTCGCGAGTTGAAGAAGGGTCCGGACTATGTGGGCATCTCCTTCAACCTGGTTTTATTCCAACACATGAAAGAAGCTGTGGCTCTTGTGCGCAAGCACGCGCCGCGCGCCAAAATTGTGCTGGGAGGTTACGGAACCGTCCTCGACGACGCCACGCTGGCCCCCTACGGCGACCACATCTGCCGTGGCGAAGGGGTAGCTTTCTTCCGCTCCCTGCTGAATGAGCCGCCTCGTCCCAAGCCTTACGATCACCCTCTGGTTCTGCTGGACCTGAAGGTTTTTTCCATCCCCATGGACCGCACCGGCGTGATTTTTGCCGGGCTCGGCTGCCCCAACGGCTGCGATTTCTGCTGCACCTCGCATTACTTCAAGCGCCATCACATCCGCCTGCTTCCCACCGGCGACGATATCTTCCGCGTCGTTGAGCGCTACCTTGAAGTGGACGAGCGCATGAGCATGGCGATTCTGGACGAAGATTTCCTGCTCGCAAAAGACCGCGCCACCCGCATGCGTGAACTGGTGCTGAAGCGGGGCACACCTCTTTCCATTTTTGCCTTCGCTTCCGTAAAGGCCCTGAGCCGCTACACTCCTCAAGAGCTCTTAGAAACCGGCATCGATGGTGTTTGGGTGGGGTTTGAAGGCAAGCGCTCCGGCTACTCCAAGCAAGCGGGGAAACCCATTGAGGAGTTGATTCCGGAATTGCGTTCGCACGGCATCACCGTGCTCTCCTCCATGATTTTGGGGTTCGACTATCACACGCCGAAGATCATTCGCGAGGAGATGAAGGAATTCCTGGCGCTGAAGCCCACCTACGGTCAATTTCTTATCTATGGACCAACGCCCGGCACCCCCTTCTACGACCGGATCAAGCAGGAAGGACGCTTTCGCCCGGAAATGGAAGCGGACCCTGAGCGCTATTATCACAACTGCGACGGGTTCAGCTCCATGGTGGTGCATCCCACCATGAAGGGCGAAGAAATTGAGGCCTTGCAGCGCGAATGCTTTGACACAGACTTCCGCGCCAATGGGCCTTCGATTCTGCGCTCGGTTGAGGTCTGGTTTCAGGGATGGAAGCGCTACCACAATTCCGGTTCTCCGTACCTGCGGGCCAAAGCACAGCGTTGGAAAGAGGAGATTCACTTCGCCTGGCCGCTTTTCCGTGTGGCGAAGCGCTCTGGCCCCACGCCGGAAGCCGCGGCGCATCTGGAAGCGGAGATCGAAACTGCTATTGGCCCGCCCTCACTGGGTCCGAAGGTGCGTTCGTTACTGGCTCCCCTTGCCGCCGCGTGGACCGGCTTCACCTTACGCCACGATTTGTTCCAGCATCCAAAGCTGGTTCGCAATCCTTACCGCACCACGCCTTCAGCGCTGAGGTCCGGCCAACTCGGGTCACTTCGAGTCAGCCTGGAGCGCGCCTTGCACAGCACCCTGGTGAAAATCGAAGGCGTGATGGACCGCGCCAGTACGCTGCGCCTTGCTGCCGGCATCCGCGCCCATCTGCGCAATAATGACGCCGACGTCAAAGTGGTGGTGGCAGAGGGAACTGCCAAACCTCAGGACCTGCGGCTGCTTGCCCAGGAACTGGCTTCGTTGCGGCATCGTGTTTCGATAACGACAACGTCGGGACCTGAGGCTGGAAACTTTCTCATGAGCGCGTAAAGGAAGTGTCCATCAAAGCGGCTCGTGGAGACCGGGAGCTCGGATCGTTTTGTAAATCCGACCTACTTTGCTCCCGGGCTTTAACCTTCCTTTTGCGAAAATGACTTTTTCTCCATTCGTAATGACCTTGCCAAAAAACATTGTGGATAAATAGCAAATATTAGCCACAGAGGGCATAACTCCGCTTTCCGATAGCGACATTTTGTGCCATGCCTGTTTCAGTCCAGACTGAAAGTCATGGCGTAATCCGACCAAGTGAATAGGAATATATACCCCCGAGGTGCCAGAAACCCGTATCTGTGCAGTTTCCGTTTGTCCAACCATCCACGCAGTCGGGTTCAACCTTTCAGTGGGAAACAATAACTATAGGTTTCGCTTGACCCATGGATTTCGTATCCTACAATGAGCTGTCAAGGGTACGCCTGAAACGAGGTCGATACGGCTACACGTGATGCAAGCAAGCTTCTGCGAACAACTCCCGCCGAAGATCTACTGCGGCGCGTGATTGATACTACTCCTGCGTTTCTTCACAGTTCTGACCCTGACGGCAGTTTCGGTTTCTTCAATCAACGCTGGCTTGAATTCCTCGGCGTCGGTGAAGAAGACCTGCAAGGCTGGGCATGGACCACATTCATTCATCCTGACGATGCAGGGGAAATGCTGACAAGGTGGCGTGCTTGCCTGGCTAACGGAGAAGTGTTCCAGTACGAAGCCCGCGTGCGTCGCGAGGACGGACAATACCTTTGGTTCCTGCATCGCAACGTCCCCATGTGGGATGACCAAGGGAAAATCGTGATGTGGTATGGATCCAGTCTCGAGATTGACGATCGGAAGCGGACAGAGGATGAACTCAAGAAAGCATTCGATGAAATCAAGACGCTGAAAGACCAGCTCTATAAGGAAAATTTGGCTCTCAAGGAAGAGATTGATCAGGCATCCATGTTCGAAGAGATTGTAGGAGCGTCGGAGGCGATCAAGCGGGTTCTCGTTCTTCTTTCCAAGGTTGCACCGACCGATTCCACCGTGCTGATCACAGGTGAAACGGGAACCGGGAAAGAGCTTGCAGCCCGTGCAATTCACAAACGCTCGCGCCGCGCCCGGAACGCGTTTGTCGCAGTCAATTGTGCTGCCATTCCCGCTTCCCTCATAGCTTCTGAACTATTCGGCCATGAGAAGGGAGCCTTTACCGGCGCTACCCAAAGGCGTTTGGGGCGATTTGAAGTTGCCGACGCCGGGACAATTTTCCTTGATGAAGTGGGTGACATCCCGGCTGAAACCCAAGTCGCTTTGCTGCGAGTGCTGCAAGAGCGTCAATTTGAGCGCGTGGGTGGTACCCAGCCAGTGCCGATTGACGTACGGGTGATTGCCGCCACAAACCACGACCTGCAAGCCGCGGTGGAGGCGGGATCATTCCGGAGCGACTTGTTCTATCGATTGAACGTCTTCCCAATTCGCATGCCGTCGCTGCGGGAGCGTGTCGAAGATATTCCCCTGCTCGTCGCATACCTTACTCAGCGCTATACCACCAAGATGGGAAAGAAGATCAACGGGATCGATAAGAAAACCATGGAGCTGTTTCAGAAATATCATTGGCCTGGGAATGTGCGGGAGTTGCAGAATGTGATCGAACGAGCGGTCATCCTGTGCGAGGGAGCAACATTTACTGCGGATGAGAACTGGCTGGGGCAAGCATCGCCGAGGCCTGCCCCGAGCGGGATTGCTCTCGCCTCTCTTAAAGATCAGGAAAAGGAAATGATTGAAAACGCATTATCCCAGAGCCGCGGACGAGTATCCGGCCCCCTGGGTGCAGCGGCCCGCCTGGGTATCCCCCGCTCCACCCTGGAATCGCGAATCAAGAGCTTCAACATCAACAAGTCACGGTTTCGGCCCGCCTAGCTGAAATTTTCAATTCCTTCCACCCCCCCTGACAGCCAAGTTGCCGAAAACTCGACAATTCCCGAGATCCCGCCACCGGCACCCCCACCATCATCAATCGTTTCAGTCGTTTGCGAATGGCGCCCAATTTGCATTTATACCGGGCGTAGTGAGCCAGATCGAGGTCCACAAATGTTGAGACTTGAAAGGAGTCAGAATTCACACCTTCTGCGCGTGAGTGGGCGGATCGACGCGGAGAACCTTGCTGAGCTGCAGATCGAGGTGCAAGTCCATCCGCCGCCCATGACCCTCGAACTCGGTGAGCTGACGCTGGCGGACGCCGAAGCTGTACGCTTTCTGGCCTCGGCAGAAGCAGCCGGCACAGAACTTCGAAACTGTCCGCTGTTTATTCGCGAATGGATTCGAAGGGAGCATCTGAGCCCGCAACCGGTGAGTGCAATGAATCAGCCCAGAGCAATGCACGAGGAATGATGGGACGCAAGTCAATTCACAAAAAAGGAGAAAACAAAATGTCAGTCGAGCAGTTTGGCAACCCGCTCGCGGCGGGAATTGAGGAAATTCGCAGTTCATGGGGATGGTTTCTCACCCTTGGAATTTTGTTCATGCTTCTTGGCGCGGTATGCGTGATCGGCGACGTGAGCGCTACCTTTGGCACGGTTTTGGTCTTCGGATGGATACTGCTATTCAGTGGCGTCCTTGGTTTCGTACATGCCTTTCGCACTCACAGCTGGCAGGGCTTTCTGCTGTCTCTGCTCAGCGCAGTGTTCCGGGGTGTCACCGGATATCTGCTGATCCGGTATCCGCTCGCCGGGGCAGCCAGCCTAACTCTGATCCTCGCTTCCTTCTTCATTGTCGGCGGTCTCGTCCGCTCCATTGGGGCAGGAATGTTGAAGTTTCCGCGCTGGGGTTGGTCTGTATTTTCGGGAATTGTTTCGCTGGGGTTGGGAATCATGCTCCTGGCCCAAATGCCGCTCTCGAGTGTCTGGTTCATCGGCTTCGCGATTGGCGTGGATCTTATTTTCGATGGGGCCTCGCTGATCGGGTTTGCTACAGCGCTCCACAGGCTGGCCGGGGTCGCACTCGAAGGAGTTGTTTGAATCTAACTCAACAATCTACTCGCTGAATGCGAGCATTTGAAAAGGAGGATGTCATGGAGAAGATGCTGGTGGTAGTTTTTGACAATGAAACCAAAGCGTACGAGGGATCACGAGCGCTCAATCAAATCGATTCCGAGGGAAGCATTACGATCCACGCGGAAGCCGTCATCCACAAAAACGATGATGGAACAGTTACGGTGAAACAGGGCGAGGGCGATTTTCCTGTTCGAACGGTGAGCGGAACGGCGATCGGCAGCCTCATCGGCTTGCTGGGGGGCCCGGCTGGACTCGCCGTTGGGGCCCTGGCCGGCACGATGGGGGGAAGCCTTGCCGACCTGTTCGTGGCCGGAGTCGACTCGGATTTCCTTGCCGAAGTTTCGAACTCACTCACCCCCGGCAAGTGCGCGATCGTCGCGGATATCAGCGAAGAATGGGTAACCCCGGTGGACACCAGAATGGAAGCACTGAATGGCTCCGCCTTCCGCACGGCCAGGAAGAGCTTCGAAGAAGCCCAACGGGCCCGCGAAGTCGCCGAGTTGCGTGCCGAAATTGACCAGTTGAAAGCCGAGCTGGTTCGCGAAGAAGCGGAGCATAAGGCCAGGTTACAAGCCAGGATCGACCGGCTCAACGCCCGGTTACAAGCGAAGTTGCAGCAGGCCGCGCAACGGTCTGAGCAAATCAAGAATGAGACCGAAGCGAAAGTGCAGGCCTTGCACAAGAAAGCCGCCAAGGCTCAAGGAGATGCCAAAGCCGCAATCGATGCGCGCGTGACGGCAATCAAGAAACAGTACGAGCAGTGGCGGGAACGGGCCAGGAGCATGGGAGCTTGAGCCTGCTGGCTCTAAAACGCTGTTAGGGTGACAATGGGAGACCCTGGGGATGGGGACTTGCGCCACTGTCCCCGGGGGGTTCCCTAGCTGGAAGTCTTCCTGTAACTTGGTTCTTCTTTGTATGCGAAGGAGCAGTCCCGGTTGAAGACGCGAGTAGCTGTTGAGTAATTCGCCTGAAGCAGAATAACTCAGCGCTGCCTCGCTTCAACCAAGATCGTTGAAGTGAACAAACCGAGGAGGCCACTTCAAGTGAAATCCAGAACGGAACTCGTAATCCTTGTTCTTCTGCTGGCCCCCGCGCTGTCAAGCGCGGCAGATCTCAAGCCTGAAACTCTTCAGGAGTGGGATGCTTATGTCGGTGCAGCGAGGACACGGATGGAGAAGCGCGCCAGTAGACAAGCGCCATTCCTGTGGGTGGACGAGGAGCAGGACCTGGCTCAGCGGGTGCGGGCAGGCGAGATCCTGGTGGGACCCGTGAACGGCGAAAGCCCACACTTGGCGCCGAACGGACTGATCCACGACTGGATCGGTGCGGTGTTCGTTCCGAAAGCGAAGCTCGGTGACGTGATGGGCGTACTCAATGACTACGAACACTACAAAGATTTCTATCGGCCCATGGTGGTGAAAGCAACGGTGCTCCAACGGACCCCCGACCATGAGAAGGTAACCCTGCGAATGATGGGGAAGGCTTACTCCGTGACCAGCGCGGTGGAGACGGACGACGATGTGGAGATCACGAGGCTGGGCGCCGACAGGGCATACAGCATGAGCACCTCTGTCCGGGTGCAGACGGTAGCTGACTATGGAGAGCCCAGCGAGCATTTGCTTCCCCAGGACCACGGGCCGGGTTATGTCTGGCGGACGTTCGGCGTAACGCGCCTCGAACAGCATGAAGACGGTGTGTACGTTGAGATGGAAATGACCGACTTGAGCCGCGGCATCCCGTGGGAGTTTCGCTGGCTGATTCAGCCGCTGGCGGAACGTATGCCCCGGGCCATACTGCGAACGACGCTCCAGGAGACGCGAGACGCCGTGAGGCAGGAGATCCGGGCAGCCTCCTTGAAAACCCAGAGCATGGTGCAAGTGGCGTCGAACCACCCTGCATGGTTATGCGAGCAATCCAATAGATGGGCAAAACGAGTTGAACCCTTGAAAAGCCGCGGAGTGCCCATTCGGGTTGTGTATGGGAACCCTCTCCCTAATCAAAGTGGCCGGATCCGTGTGGAAAAGCAGGAAGAGGTTTCACGTACCTAACCCGCGCGTATAATAGCCGGGTCGAAAGGTGGCACATGCATTGACTTCTCACCAGCCTGATGAAAAAATCCGAATCCTGCTCGGTCAGTTGAGAGCATTCTGTTTTCCCGGGGGAGAGAATGCCGCGCGCCTTGTCCGCGGAGTCAAGATCGCCCAGAGAGGCGAAATTTGCCTTGCGCCCAATGCGAGGTGGGTACCGTTCACAGCCAAGCAATGGATTGATGCAATCCAAAGCAGCTTTTGGTGGGAAGCCCGCTTTGGCGGAAAGTTAACATCATGCGTCGTGACCGATGCTTATGGAGATGGGCGAGGCCGCCTGGCGCTGAAGTTAGGCTGGGTGATTCCAGTAAAAGAGTTCGTGGGGCCGGACCTGGACAAGGGTGAAATTCAGCGCTACCTCGGGGAGATTCTCCTCTGCCCGCCCATGCTGCTCAATCACTCCTCGCTTGAATTCACCGCCGCGGAAAATCGGACGCTGCGGTTGCAAGACCGCAGGGATCTGGCGAATGCGACGGTCGATTTAGAGATGGACGAAGAAGGGCATCCTATCGCCTGCCGGGCGAATCGGCCGCGCCTGGTTGGCAAGCACTCGGTGCTGACGCCGTGGTCGGGTACCTGCCAGGAGTTTAAGGTATGGGAGGGGCTCCGCGTGGCACTTCGAGTTGAAGCATCCTGGCATCTCCCTGAGGGACCCTTCACGTATTTTCGCGGTGAAGTCACTTCGTTTACGACGTGTCACTGAACACCAGGATATCGCATCGAGCTTTCCGGGGGGACGGCTTGGTGTTCGATGCAGAGGTCGTCATTTTCTTTGACTTCGGGATCGCACTTCAGGTGCCCTTCATCCTCGGTAAGAGCGATTCCCGCTTCACGCAGGCGGATACGGTTGGAGTGGAAATAGCCGAACGCCACCTTAAACGGAGCGTGAGACCCTAGATCATCGAGACTCTCAGTGGTCTCGCGCGTGGCGATCCGATTGGCGCGATAATTGACCAGGGCTATCCCCATCACGTTCACGGTAAGCAAAAGCAACACCAGCCAGGCAAGACGGCGCATCAGCGGCTTCTCAAATGTGCCCCCGAAAGGCGCCAGCGCCACCAGCGGAACCAGCCATACTTGCGGGGCATAGCGGGCCCACCAGCAGCCGGAAACGGGTAGTACGGAACCAATCAAGATAAGAATAACAACCGCGCTGATCGCCATCCCGGCGCGGCTCTGCGCCAAGCCCGCCGTGAGGAGCACCAGGGATAGCACCAGGCCCGCTGGGAAGAGCGGGCCAAATCCACCCACCAGCGCGTCGGGCTCCTCAAATGCGGCCCATTCACGGCGATCAACCTGCCAGGGCGCTTTGAGCGTTGACCCGGGCGGCCATTCGCGGGATCGGGAGAAGATCGACCGGGCGAGGTTTCGAGGGCGATTTGCCTGCAAGAATTCAGGAGGAGTGGTATCGGTCAAGGTGATTTTGGCGAAATCGCCTCTACCGTAAAATGGGTAGAACGGGTGGCCATTTTCGAAAATGTTGAACACGTAGGGATTCATTCCCAATACAAATGTCCCAAGCTCAAGCGCCAGCGCCCCCATGTAAACATATTTTCGCAAGGGCTGCTTCTGCCAAATGAGCAGAGCTATGAATCCGGCAAAAAAGATCGCGACGTACACCATTCCCGTGAACTTTACCTGGACGAGGAGAACGGCGGTTTCAAAAATCAGCAGGTCCACCCAGGGATTGCCATCGGCGACGGCGAGGTAACAGAGCGCAGCCAGGCAGGCAAGCAGCGAAGCCATTTGCCCGTCCACATAGAAAGTCAAAACCTGGCAAAGCGCCACAGGGTTTGCCGCCACCAGCGCTGCCATGACTAGGGACCAGGCACCCGGTCTTTTTCTCATGCCCGAAAAAACGGGAAGCGCCAGGCAGAATGTTGCACAGACCAGGAGCAGGCTGGCGAATTTGCCGGATTCGATGCGCCCCGTCAAACGGTACATTGCCGCGCCAATAATCCAGGAGCCTTTGGGAAAGTGAATCAACTTGACGTCTTGATCAACGGAAATCGGGCTGATGTATCGAGTAACGAGCGGATTCCAACCGTGCGCCAGCTGATAGACTCCCTCCTGGTGGTATCCCTGGCCATCAAAAGAGACATCGAAGAAGGCGAGGCTGATGCACGCGGAGGCAGCCACGAGCAAGACCAGGACCGCAGCCACCACCAGGCTTACGCGCAAAGAATTGCGGAAATAGAGCCGTGCTCCCCACCCGGTCATCAGAGAAGCACCCGCGAGGGCCATGGGGAGAACAAATGCATGGATGGAAACTCGCACTGCCCAACCGATTTCCGCCATGGCCACGAGCAGAAAAAGAAACGTGAGGATCGCACCGCCTAAAAGGCCAGCAAGTGCGGTTATGGGAGCCCGCTCTTGCAGCGCATCGAGGCTCACGGGCAGACCTCTCTAAACTTTGGAGTGAGTAACGTGGACGGAGGGCATTCCATCGGGCTCATCGACTAGCTCGATGTCCTGAAAGATATTGGGGGATTCTTTCTTGAAGAGACGGTAGACCTCAACCGCCAGCAAGCGGATTTCCGTGTCGGCGTGAACACTGCCGCGCAGTTCAAGGAAGTGCCGCCAGGCGCGGGAATTCCCGGTCACGAAAATCTTGGTCTCGGTGGCATTGGGAAGAATGGAGCGGGCGGCCTGCCGCGCCCATTTGCGCCGGTCCCGCGGAGACATTTCAGGGTGCTTCTGCTGCACGTACTGCACGGTGGCTTCGGCAAGTTCGGTATAGGCGGTGCGCAGCGTCTCAATGGTCTGCTGCCATTTCTCGCGCAACTCAGGATTTTCCTGATAGAGGGGCGGCACCACGTAGCGGGCATCGCTTTCGTCCACATAGCGCTGGGAGAGTTGGGAGTATCCGAAACCGGCGCGGTGGCGAACCAGTTCGTGGGTAAGAGCACGGCTGACGCCGGTGATCAGCACGCACCACACAGCATGCTCGAGCACGCTGCCGTGTTTGGAAGTCAGGATGTTGTCCAGGTACTCGCGATTGCTCTTTCGCCCCTTGCCAAATGACATGTAGCAGACGCGCCCGGCGATTTCCGCCAGGGCCTCGCCGCCCGCGGGAGCGTCAGTGGAAAACACCATGCCCTCATCGGCAAGGAAGCGAGCCAGCTCGTCGTTCGCAACTTGCTGGCGCCCCACCAGATAAACCTTGGGCTTGGAGATGTAAGGATCGAGGGGTGGAACTGTGGCCATCCGGCTCCCGTTCAATTATTAGCGCCTGTCGTAGGGGCGCCCCTTGTAGGCACCCACCAAAAAGGCACCCACAAGGGGTGCCCCTACAAAACCTGGTTATTTGCGACTCGGCCGGACTAGGCTTTCGGTTCGGCGGCCGCAGCACCTTCGCGCTTGAATCCGGCATACTTCTTCTGGAACCGCTCCACGCGTCCACCGGTATCAATCAGCTTCTGCTTGCCGGTGAAGAATGGATGGCACTTGGAACAGATTTCCATGTGCAGAATGTCGTTCTTGTACGTGGAGCGCGTCTTGAAAGTGCTGCCACAAGCGCAGACCACAGTGACCTCATGATATACGGGGTGAATCTTTTCCTTCATAAGACTCCTTATTTGCCTCTAGTGCAAACCTTCATTCTAGCTGCATCACCCAAAAGTTTCAAATTGTCTTTTGAGAGTAATCGCTGTGAGAGCCCCGAATGCAGCGAAGTAAGACTTATGAACTTTGACTTACATCACGGCTGGAGGTAAGATTAATGGGAAGGCAGGTGTCCAATGAAGGCCGAAACCAGCGTCGTTACCACCAAGGGTCAACTCGTTATTCCCGCTCGCCTTCGCCGGCGATATGGGATCAAGAAAGGGACGCGGGTCACCTTTTTGGAGGATGGTGGGCGGATCATCGTCCAGCCCATCACCCACGAATTCATCCGTGGCCTGAGAGGCTCACTTAAAGAAGAACCCTCGGCGCTCGCCAGTCTGCTTGAATCCCGCAAGCGCGAGCGAGCCCTATGAAATCTCTTGTGTTGGATGCAAGCGCCCTCATGACTTTTTTCGAAAATCGTCCGGGGGCAGCCAAAGTCGAGGAACTCCTCACCGCGGCAGCAGATTTTCAGCGCCCTCTCGCGATGTCGGTGATTAACTGGGGTGAGGTCTATTACTCGATCTGGCGGACACATGGAGAGAAGGCTGCCGCGGCAAAACTGCAAGAGATCGCCCAGCTCCCCATTCAGATTTTTGACGTGGATATGGGATTGGCCAAGTCGGCCGCAAGCCTGAAAGCTCAATTCAATCTCCCCTACGCTGACAGCTTCGCCGCCGCCCTCGCCCAAGCCCAGAAGGCAACCGTCGTCACCAGTGACAAGGACTTTGAGCGCGCGGGGACCGTCCTGAAAATCTTTTGGGTCTGAGGCTATGGGCCAAGGGAACGAACCATTTGCGCGCTGTCGGTAGAAAAATCACGCAGCACTAAAGCCCACGATCACGGTGATTCAACGCATCCCCTAAACTCAAGCATTCTCCAGGACGATTTTGCCTTGAACAGAACCCGTGGCCAGGAGTGCCAGAGCCTTTCTTGCTTCGAGTAGCGGGAAGGTGTGAGTAACGAGTGGATCGATCCTGTTTTCCGCGAGGAAGGCGAAGATGATAGGCAAATCTTCACGCAAGGGCTTGGGGTCCTTCCGGTAAAGCGCCGAAATGCCGTAAAAATCGCCGCGGCGTCCTCGCAAGCGCGCACCGACCAAGAGATTACCGAACATGGCCACCTTGGCAAGTGTTCCGGCGGCTGCCATGAAGCCAAAGCCGACAACCATGCCGCCCCGCTTGAGCGCCCTGATGCACAGACCGATATTGCTCCCCCCCACCGCGTCAAACGCGTAATCGACTCCGCTTGGTTCGAGAGTTCGTACGAGGCGGTCGAGCGCCCCAGCGCGGTAGTCGATGGGCGTCGCACCCAGTGAACGTAAAAGCGCATGCTTTGAAGAAGACGCGGCGCCGTAGGCTTTCACTCCCGCCAGCCGCAATAATTGCAGAGCGGCCGTGCCCACTCCCCCGGCTGCGGCGGTAACCAAGGCGGTTTGGCCATGCTGCACTTTTGCCACGCGATGGATCATCTGCCACGCCGTGACGTAGTTCAGAATCACTGCTGCCGCATCGCGGTTCGAGACGCCGTCAGGGATCGGCAGGAAGTGTTCGGCCTCACGTACCAGAAGCTCGGCAAAGCCTCCATAAACTGTGAGCGCGGCCACCCGCTGGCCCACTCGGAATCCCGTCACCCCGGCGCCAATTGCCTCAACGGCGCCGGCAACCTCGTAGCCCGGCACGAATGGGATCTTGGGCGCAAACATATAGTTGCCCGCAAGCATGGTCAAATCGGTGGCGCCCACGCCGGCCGCGTGCACACGAATGCGCAGTTGCCCCGGACCCGGCTGCTCAATCGGCAGTTCGACGACTTGCAGAACTTCCGGCCCACCTTTCTTCGTCAACATCACTGCGCGATATGTCGCTGTCATCAAGGTCTCCCTTGATCTGTTCCCGCAACCCCGGGTCCAAAATCGCCCCCCAATCTTGATGAAATTGTACGCGCTTTCCCCTCATGAAGCCGGGCAATCTTGTCGATGGTATCTGCGTTGTGGAGATTTTTAATCCTGGGAGGTTTCCAACACTCGACTTGATGAACCTCAATCAAATTTCAGCCCTTGGCGGCAGCAATTTCGGCTCATTGTCCTATTTCACCCGGCTCACACGGGCCAAGGCTATGGAATCACTACAGGATGATTGGTTAAGCCGCGATGCGGCGTCAGAATGTGGCCCATGGCGACAGCCATGGGGCCGGCGTACAAGTGCAAAAATCAAGCCCCGGCAGGGGCGACAGAATCGTATGGCGCAACTCACGGCTCTGTCGCCCCTGCCGGGGCTCACGACGCGACCTTGTCGTTTTTCCTACCCCACGGCTGTCGCCATGGGCCACATTCTTCCGGCCCTGCCGGGCCTGAATCTGCAGTCAATTAAACCCAAACAAAGACCGGCATACATGATACGAAACGAGCACCTAAGGCTTCCCATGCATTTGCGCGAAATGTTGAAGGTTCTTACGAAGCTGGTCGCGGATCCGCCGGAAGGCCGCCAACCGTTCATCTTCGGAGCCTTGCACCGCGGCGGGGTCATCGAGGCTCCAGTGGATACGCTTCGTGGTGGCGGGAAATATGGGGCAACTTTCGCGCGCATTGTCACAGACCGTAATCACATAATCGAAAGCCTGCCCGGCGAACTCGTCCACAGATTTCGACCGTTGGCCCGAGATGTCGATCCCGATTTCACCCGTCGCCGCAATGGCTTCCGGACGAACGAAGCTGGGGCGCGTGCCGGCGCTCGCGACTTCGAACGAAGCGCCGCCATCGTGCCGAAGCAGCCCTTCCGCCATCTGGCTCCGAGCGGAATTTCCTGTGCAAAGGATAAGAACACGCCGCATTGCAGTCATGATGGATCGATCTCCTGAGTGATATGAGTTTCCATCTCTGGATGGGGAACCAGCACCGCAGGAGCCTCCTGGGGAAGTGATGGGATGAGCCAGCGGAAGAGCAACGTCGCGGAGGCTGCCCCCGCTAACTGAGCCACGACAAACCCCGGCACATCAACAAGTCGAATGCCAGCAAAGGTATCGGTAGCAGCCCTGGCAAGAGTCACCGCAGGGTTCGCGAACGAAGTTGAAGCCGTGAACCAGTAAGCTGCTGTGATATACGCGCCCACCGCAAACGGAACCGCCTGGGCTCGCAGCTTCCCACATCCCCAGATCACGGCAAGCAATCCGAAGGTGGCGATAAACTCACTGAACGTCTGGGCTCCACCGGCACGCACGTGTTGAGAAGCGAAAAACGGGGGCTTTCCAAACATCGCGTGGGCGGCAGCCACTCCAGCGAATGCTCCCAAGAACTGAGCTGCGATGTAACTGGCTGCTTCCCGCCACTCAAGTCCACCCTGCCAAGCATCCGCCAGCGCAACGGCTGGATTGAAATGCGCGCCTGAAATAGGCCCAAATGCGAGGATCAGGGCAACCAGCGCCGCGCCCGTTGCCAGTGTGTTGGCAAGCAGGGCGATGGCCACATTCCCGCCCGCAAGCCGTTCCCCCATGATGCCGGACCCGACGACAGCAGCCAGCAAAAAGGCCGTGCCTACTCCCTCAGCAACAACCCGGCGCGAAAGGTCTGTGCGCTGTTTCACAATCGGCCTCAAATCGGAATACGGGATACGGGACAAGGGAAACGGGACTCGGGGCTCGGGGCTCGGGCTCAGGATTCGAGGCACTGAACCGCATGCTGCGAAACAGGCCACTCCCTTTTGGCAAGCAACCGACCCATCTGAATTCGCAATCAAAGACACAACTCGAAGTTGCTAACCCCGTTTCCCGGGTCCCGGGCCCCGAGTCCCTAACCCCTAATCGCTGGTTTCCTCGCCCTCACAAACGCGCTCATAAACTTGCCATCCACCAGCGGCGCGATCGCATCCACATCGATGCCCTTGCTGGAAAGAAGTTCGCGCGCGTCGGCAACGTTGTACACGCGTGTTGGCTCCATGGTGACCACTTCAAATCCGGCCCGTTTAAGCTTCGTCAGGTACTCGTTCTCTTCCAGTGCTCCGGCCATGCAGCCAATCCAGAGCTCCACGTTGCGCCGAATCTCCGCCGGAACCTCGCCGCGAACCACGATGTCTGAGACGGCAAACCTTCCGCCAGGTTTGAGCACGCGAAAGGCTTCACTCAGCACGCGATCCTTGTCCGCGGACAGGTTGATGACGCAGTTGGAGATGACAACGTCCACGGAATTATCCGGCAGGGGGATGTTTTCAATTTCGCCCTTCAGGAACTCAACATTCTCCACGCCGGCTTTCCTTTGGTTGTCGTGGGCCAGCGCCAGCATCTCATCGGTCATGTCCAGACCGTACGCCTTGCCCGTGGGACCCACGCGCCGGGCCGAAAGCAGCACGTCAATACCGCCTCCCGAGCCCAGATCGAGGACCGTCTCACCGGGCTTCAGTTCGGCAAGCGCGGTGGGATTCCCGCAGCCGAGCGAGGCCATCAAGGCCGCTTCCGGAATCTCGCTGGTTTGGCTGCCGTCATAGAGGTTTGCCGAGATCGGGTCAGGACAGCCCTCCACCGCCGGCGCCGCGCCACAGCAGGTGCTGCCTCCCTTGAATACACGCAAAGCGGCCTGCCCGTATTTCTCTTTCACCACTTCCCTTATACTTTCTTCGCTCATTTGTTCTTCCCTTCCGGCCCGCTTTTGGGGACCGACCCAATTGCCACAAGCTGGCCCGGGTCGATTGCCTTGTTCCGGGTACAGCACTCTGCATACAAAAAGTCGATAACCTCCTGCAAGGCTTCCAGGTTCGCCGAACACCACAGAAAAGTCCCCTCCCGCCGCACCCGGACGAGTTCTTCATTCTTCAGCTTGTCGAGGTGATGAGAGAGCGTGGAGGCGGGGATTTCCAACTCCTCCTGGATATCGCCCACCACCAATCCCTGCGGGTGAGCGGTGAGCAGCAATTGCATGATGCGCAAACGGGGCTCCGCGCCCATCGCTGCGAACATATCGGCATAACGGGTGACGGATTGTGGATCCTTTCGAGTCGGCATATTTCGATGATACTGGAAATATAGAATATTGCAAGGATTTGTTTGGGCTCACTGACTCCCATGCGAGGCACCGCTCCAACCCCTAATTATTCCTGCCGAGCGAAGCTTTGGAGTGCGTGCAGCTTGCTGCCGCTTTCCTTTTCGCAAGATTGCTTGCGCACGTCCGAATCATCGCTTCAATGTTCGGGCATCGTAACCGGGCACATTCCGGCTCGCGAGCTGGCGAGAATCCCGATTCTCGTGTCATCGTTCCCGATCGATTTCCAGCCAGCAAGCTGGCTGGAAGCAAAAGCGGCAGCAAGCTGCACGCACTCCAAAGCTCCGCTCCAAATACCAGCGATGGGAAATCCCCACCAGCACCGGCGTGGCTGGCGAGAATTCCGGATTAGCACCGCCCCCAGCCAATTGGCTGGGATTGCACGCTGACAATCCGTCCAGAGCAATGGTCTGGATAAAAAGTCCAGATTCTGCGTCATGACAAATTGCCGGCTTCGCCGACCGGCTAGTCAATAGCCTCTTTTAGATTGACAAGCCGCATAGGCTCAGGTAGAATGGGATTGGAGGGCGGCTCCCGCCGGACCACTGGCAGGACGGCGGGCCGCCCAGGAAGGTCCGGCGTCGATCATGTTGAACGGAGTGGGCAGTACCTGGTGGCCAATGGCCGGCATCATGGCGCAACCGCAGGCAATGCCACGAACCACTGGCCGCTTTCCCCGCTGCCCCCGGAGGGTTTCCTCTCACTGGCTAAACAACCGGAAATGGCGGAACCGAATCCCGGGGCGCGATCGCGTGCCCATTCCATGGTGGCGTAAAACCACCGCTACGGCCGGGGCCGCGCAGACGGTACAGGCGGATCGAGGCGGAGGCTGGGCGACCTTCCCCAACTGGCTAGCCTCGATTACTGGCTCCAGGGCTTCTGCGGCTTTCCAAGATGTCATAGAAAACAAAGATAGTTAGCGTTTTCGGTAAGAAGGTCATATTTTCTATCTAATATAAATAAAAAGAGTTAACAGCGATTTGGAGATCGAACTTCAGAAGCAGGATTGGTTTGCCAAGATGTCATAGAAAACAAATGGGGTTAGCCATGAATCGCGAAGAGACCTTAAAATCATATCTCGCTGAAAAAAAAGAAGTTAAGTTGCTCCTGCGAATTTCGCAGTCGAAAAAAAGGGGTGAATTTCAGGGGGGGGGGGCAAAGTCAGTATGTTATTGAAAACACATGTAGAAAAAATGTCGGCTTTTTGCCTTGCCAAGATGTTGATGAAAACAAAGGCAGTTACGGAAATCTTGCCAAGATGTTGATGAAAAAACAGGTAGTTAGTGAAATTGGCATGGTGAGCAAAAACATAAAACTTGGAATTCAAGATCTGGCGCCAGAGGAAAATCCGCGATGCTTACTGTCCGGCAAAGGTTGGGATCTGAACCTCCGGTTTCGAAACTCCGGTGGCGCGGGACCCCTTTGGCGCACGCCCATTTTTTCCCTTTCTCCACCGCCGTTCATCAGGCCTGCGGCGGCGCGGGGCGTTCATGAATGATCATCCACGAGGTGCCGAACTTGTCACGCAGCATGCTGAAGCGAAAGGCAAAGAAGGTCTCTTCCATCGGCATGAAGATCTGGCCACCCTCGGAGAGCAGGGCATGAATCCTTTCCGCCTCCTCGATGCTGTCGACGGAGAGGGTAAGGTAGGCGCTGCGCATGGGCTGGAAGCGGTCACCGGGAACGTCCGCGGCGGCCAGTTCCGTTCCACCCAATTCGATGCGGGCATGAAGGATGGCCTTCTCCCAACCGGACGGCACATTGCTGGTGTCAGGCTGCTGCGCCCAGGTAATCAACCGGGTGATCTTTCCGCCCAGATGCTTTTCGTAGAATCGGAAGGCCTCTTCGCAATTGCCGCCATAGTTCAGGTAGGTGGTCAGCTTCATCGTTTTGATTTTCCTTTCGGAGATTTGACTTGAGAAACAAAAGGTGGAATCAAAGGTGTGGAATCGTGCTGCTCCCAACGGCGATGGGCCTCCGCCAGGATGTATTCGCGGTTCTGTTCCAAGTGCTCGACGGCGGCGCAGGAGGCGGCTGTCTTCTCATGATGCCCGGCCCAGATCAGAAGCTCCAGAAGAACGGGAGCGAGCGCAATTCCCTTCGGCGTAAGCCGGTAATAGGCGCTGCGCCCGTCGCCTTCAACCGGCTCGGTGGTCAGAAGGCCCGCGGCTCCAAGTTTGTTCAATCGGTCGGAGAGGATGTTGGTGGCAATTCCTTCGCCCGCGTACTGAAACTCACGGAACGTGCGGTAGCCGCGCACCATCATGTCGCGAATAATCAGCAGCGACCAGCGGTCGCCAAAGATATCCAGCGAAACACTGACCGGGCATCCGGAACGGGGCTTGGGGTTGGATTTCGCGGCCACGAACGAACCCTACCACATCTAACTTGCATTATGCAAGCGACCCATGTTTATAATTTGCCTGGGGCGCACGCTCAAGGGATTTCAACAAACGAGAAGGCTCAAGGTGCCGAAGGCACTTTGGAGTGCGGCCGCGAAGCTGCCGCTTTTGGCTTTAGCACTTGGGGTATTCTCGCGCGCACTCCCATTAAGGCCGCAAGCTTAAAGCGGCAGCTTCGCGGCCGCAGTCCAAAGCGCTTCGCGCAGATAAAAAAGCAGGAGGTTTGAATGAGTGCACTGAAGGATTTTCCCCGCATTATGCCGTTTCTCTGGTTTGACGCCAACGCGGAAGAGGCGGTGGCCTTCTATCTGACCATCTTTAAGAACTCGCGCCGCCTTGATGAGCTGCGCACCACCGACGACACCCGCGGGCCGAAGGGCAGCATCCTCACCATCGCATTTGAACTCGACGGCCAGAAGTTTACCGCCATCAACGGCGGCCCCTATTACAAGTTCAATGAGGCGGTCTCATTTGTAGTGCGATGCGATTCGCAGGAGGAAGTGGACCACTATTGGTCGAAGCTCACGGAAGGTGGAAGCGAGATTCAGTGCGGCTGGCTGCGAGACAAGTTCGGACTCTGCTGGCAGATCGTGCCGGCGCGGTTGCCGGAACTCATCAAGAATCCGAAGGCGATGCAAGCCATGCTACAGATGAAAAAGCTCGACATCGCGGAACTTGAGCGGGCCGCGCAATCCTGAGGGCGGCGTCAGGATGGGACAGTTACCCCAGCACCGGGACGGCCACGGAGCGCACGGCGCGGGCGTCGTCGCCGAGCAGGAAGCGAATCACTTGCGCAACATCTTCAAGGGAAACCCACTGGGAAAAATCGGCCTTGGGCATGTCGCGCCGGTTGGCCTTTGTATCCATGGTTCCGGGCAGAATGCAGTGGGCATGAATATTGTAGCTTTTCAATTCGCTGGCCAGGATCTCCGTAAGCTGGCGGACCGCGCCTTTCGAAATCGCGTAGGCAGAAATGCCCGCTCCGCCGCCGTTCAGAATCGCTCCGCTGGATGTGGTAATGATCCGGCCGAAATTCTGCTGAATCATGCGGGGAACCACGGCATGTGCGGCAAGGTAAACCGTGCGCAAGTTCAGGTTGAACATCAGGTCCCAGCTCTCCTCACTGGTTTCATGAATCTTCCCCGCTGCAAATCCACCCGCAATGCAGACAAGAAAGTCCACCTGACCCCAATGCTCGATAACGCTGGCGACAAAGCGCTCGACTTCGGCGGCCTTGGTGAAATCGGCTTTGGCGCCCCACAGTTGATCCTTTGCCGCGCCGGCGCGACTTTCCACTGCCACCCAATGTTCCTCGGAGGTAAAAGGCACGACCACGCGTGCTCCGTGTTGGGCGAGATCAAGCGCCACGGCGCTGCCCAGTGCTCCCGATCCGCCCGTTACGATCGCCACCCGACCCTGAAAATCCATAAGTCCCCGCTTCTCCTTAAATCGAATCAAGCGTCATGATAGCAGAGGAAGCCGCCCTTAAAACGGGCAAAAAGTCGCATCGATTCGGTATCTATGTCGCTTATTGGCAATATCATCAATAACCGTTTTGCTTTGGATACCACTTGGGCATACCATGACAGGCGAAGGAGTGTCGGCCCGGTATGATTGGTCAAACGCTAGCCCATTATGGATTTGAGGACCTTCTGGGCGAGGGAGGTTCCGGCGTGGTCTATCGCGGCCGCGACCTTCGCCTTGAACGTCCGGTGGCCATCAAGGTCCTGACGGATGCGCTTCGCGATGACGAGCTCGCGTGGGCACGTCTGCTGCGTGAGGCGCGTCTGGCTTCGCAGTTGAACCATCCGCACATCGCCGCCATATACGACCTAGGGGAAGAGGACGGCCACGCCTACATTGTGATGGAGTATGTGGAGGGGCTGCCGCTTTCCGACCTGATCCCCGAAGGGGGCATGCCGTTGGAGCAAGTGCAGCGCTACGCCGCGCAAATTTCCGGCGCGCTGGCCTTCGCGCATGAGCGCGGAACGCTGCACGGAGACCTGAAGGGGTCGAACATCATCGTAACCCCCGAAGGGAACATCAAGCTGCTGGATTTCGGCCTGGGCCGCCGGATTCCGCGCAACGGCACGGTGGAGGTCTCCAGTTCCAACGTGCCCCTGGCACAGGTAGGAGCGACAGCGGGAACGCTGCCGTATCTTGCTCCTGAGGTCTTGCGCGGCGACGAAACCAGTGTGCAAAGCGACGTCTGGTCTCTGGGCGTGCTGCTCTATCAGATGGCAACGGGCGAGTTGCCGTTTCGTGGCGCGACGACCTTCGAGGTCAGCATGGAGATTATGATGGGCACGCCAGGCTTTGGGCAATTGCCTGAGCCATTGCAAGCCACGCTGCGGCGCTCCCTGGAGAAAGACCCCAGCCACCGCTTCCCGCAAGTGTGCGAACTGGCGCTTGCCCTTCAGGCGTGTGCTCCTGAGGCCGTGCCCAGTGCTGCCGGATTGCCCGCGCTAAATACGGCAATCCCCGCCCCGGCGGGAGGCGTGCCGGCTCCGCTTACGTTCTCACGTTATCGCCGCCTGTGGTGGGCGGCGGGTGCCACATTGGTGCTCGGCGCCGTGGTGTTCGGCGCATCGCTGCTGGGAGGCCTTCACGCCCGCAGCGTCCCGGTTTCGCCCCAGACCGCCCCGGGGATTCCTGCTGCATCGGCACCCCAAGTTCCCAAACCTGCCGCGAGGGAAAATCCTGCGGCCAGGGTTTGGGTGAATACCGACTCCGGAACTTATCATTGCCCGGGAACACGATGGTACGGAAAGACGCACGAAGGGGAATATATGGAGCAGAAGAAGGCCAGGGAGAAGGGATACCACCCGTCGGCAAACCACGCGTGCTTTTGATGCCCCGGCAGCGAAGTTTGGCAGGGAAACACACACCAGGTGGAAGGAGGATCACTCAAAGAAGGTTATGGAGCGCGGCCTATTCGCCCACTGGCGAATCCGTAGATGCTGCCGTGACCGTGGAATTGGCCCGAATGACAAAACTCTGGTCAGTAAAGTAGTAGATACCGCCGGTTTGGCCATAAATTGCGGGATTCGCGTTCAGGGTGTACCCATTCCAAGTGTTCGTGGCCGCGTTATATAAGGAAGGCGTATAGGTGAAGTTGTAGCCACTCTTGTATCCGCCGGCCAGAACCTCATCCAGCAGCCCTGCGGCGGTCGATGATGCCTGCTGACCGGTGGGAGGGGGGGCCAGGGCTGCAAGCGAGGTTGAAAATGTGCCTCCATAAGTGCTTGAATAACTCGCCTCCGCCGTGGAGATAACCCGCAGACTTTCAATGGCAGAGGCTTGATTGGCAGCAACACGGCTACGCAGGAAGTTGGGGATGGCGATGGCGGCGATGATAAGAATAATGGCAACGACAATCAACAGTTCGATTAGGGAGAATCCCCGCTGGTCATTTGACATGGCCGTTCTCCTTTCCCAAACGGAGGCAACGCAAACCGATGAAACGAATAGCTCGTTCGCTCCGTCCCGCCAAAGTAAAGAGCACGTCAAATGCCAACACTCCAAACCCGCTTTCGCCCTGAGTGCTTGAAAACAGGGATTTTGGCTACCACGACTGATTTCACGGGGTTTTATGCGGACACAGAGTGGAAACGCCAGTGACAAAAATTGTCCATGCAGAGGTTTCTCAGGCCCGCAAAAGTCGGGCAAAATGGCCACCTGAAGGTAGGCCAACGTCTCTTCCTGGTTAAATAGCCGATCCAAGATAAGTGGTAAGCGTCCACAGGTGGTAAGAGTCCGCGAAAGCCAATATGTCAGCTTTTATTGAAAAACATTTGAAACAACCTACGGCACGCGTACACTTCTGGCTGTCTTATTTGGTTTGGGTGACTCTGGTCAGTGGTTGCCGCTACCAACCGAAGCTGGCGTCGGCAGCCGGGGGACGCATGAAGCTCTCAAGATCCACGATTTTATGCACGTTACTGCTCGTGATGTCTGCCATCCATAGCTACCCGATCAAGCTGTTGGGTCAATCAAGTTCGGCTCGCGTCCGGGTCACGCAACCCGTGGATATGCGAGATGTCATCACATTGCCGGGCAACGTGCATCCACTCGCGCGCCAAGAGTTCGACCGCGGTCCAGCGCCCAGCAATCTTCCCATCCAGCGCATGCTGCTCCTCTTGCGGCGCGGGCCGGATCAGGAGGTGGCGCTGCGGCAGCTCCTGGACAACCAGCACGTGCGGTCTTCCCCTTTCTTTCACCGATGGCTGACGCCCGAGAAGTTCGGAGAGCGATTTGGACCTGCCGATGCTGACATCCGAGCGGTGACGACGTGGCTTACTTCCCAGGGATTCGAGGTTAAGAGCGTCGCCGCGGGCCGCACGGCCATCGAATTTTCGGGCACGGCGGGCCTGGTGCGGCAGGCACTGGGAACTGAGATTCACAAATTCCAAGTGAATGGCGAGGAGCACTGGGCCAACACGAACGAACCGCAGATTCCGGCTGCGCTGGCACCGGCAATTGCGGGCATCGATTCGTTGAACAATTTCCCCCGCCGCCCAATGATGCGGGTACACAAGTCACTTCCAGAGCCAGGGACCCCATCATCGCGCAAGGCTCTCTATACTTACTCCATCGCCTGCACCACCACTGCTTCAGATCTGTGCATATTCAATGCCCTTGGTCCTGTGGACTTTGCCACGATCTACAACATCCTCCCGCTTTGGAACAGCGGGACCAACGGCGCCGGACAAACGATTGGCATCGTGAGCGAAAGCAATATTGATCTCGATGATGTGGCCCAATTTCGCGCCATGTTCAACCTGCCGGCGAATGTCCCGCAAATCATTCTGAATGGCCCCGATCCGGGAATTAACGGCGACGAGGCGGAAGCAGACCTGGACGTCGAATGGTCCGGAGCGGTGGCCACGAGCGCAACCATTGATCTCGTGGCGTCACAATCGACTGAGGTGACGGCTGGAGCCGATCTCTCCGCGCTCTACATTGTCGACAATAACCTGGCTCCGGTCCTGACCGACAGCTATGGCGCCTGCGAGGCGGATATAGGCTCGGGGGGGAATCAGTTCTATAGCTCGGTGTGGGAGCAAGCCGCCGCCCAAGGTATCACCGTGCTGGTGTCCTCGGGGGATTCCGGGTCCGCCGGGTGCGATAGTCCGAATTTTGGCGAAGACTTTGCCATCTACGGCCTGGGCGTGAACGGATTGGCTTCCACGCCGTTCAACGTGGCGGTGGGTGGAACCGATTTCAACGACCAGAGCGACCAAGCCTCCTTTTGGTCCACAACCAACAATCCACAGACTTTCGCAACGGCTCTTTCCTACGTGCCGGAGAGCACCTGGAACGATTCTTGTGCGGACTCCGGCTCGCTCACTGCGTGCGCCTCAGCATCCGGCACCTACGCCTTCGGCAATGGCGCCGACCTTGCGGCCGGCAGCGGTGGGCCGAGCAGTTGCATAACACTTTCCGGTACGTTTCCGAACCAGACTTGCCAGGGCGGGTACGGCAAGCCTGACTGGCAAAGCGGTTTGGGAGTTCCCGGCGATGGGGCACGCGATATCCCCGACATTTCGCTTTTTGCAGGCGATGGCACGGGTCTGAGCGCCTACATTCTTTGCGACATGGATGCGAACGGGGGCGAGCCCTGTGACATCGAAGCGCAACTCTATTGGAACTTTCTCACCGTGGGAGGAACATCGGTTTCCACTCAGGTGTTCGGCGGCATTATGGCTTTGGTAAACCAACGGTTCGGTCCGCAGGGGAACATCAATTATCTGCTTTACCCTCTTGCCGCAAACAATGGGAATACCTGCGTTTCCAACGTGGCTGCTGTCACCACGGCGAATTGCGTCTTTTATGACATCCAAAACGGCAACAATTCCGTGATGTGCCAGGGAGGGACGCCGGATTGCAGCAATACCAGTACCACCTCCGGTCAGTACGGCATTATCGTGACCGGCAGCCCGGCTGTGGCTGCCTACTCCGCCACTCCCGGATATGACTTGGCCACGGGCTTGGGCTCTGTGAATGTGACCAATTTGGTGAACAATTGGAATTCCGTCAATTTTAATCCAACCACCATAACGCTCTCACCGATTCCCGCCGCCACACCGGTTACTCTGACCCATGGCCAGCCGTTCAACTTCACCGCCAGCGTGGTGCCCACTGCGGGCTCCGGCACCCCGCTTGGCGATATCTCATTGATTGCGCAAAGCGGCAGCAGCTCAAGCAACGCCACCGGCATCGGTCCCTTTACGTTGGGGACTGACGGAAGCATTACAAGTTCAACCCTCGCGCTTCCGGGCGGTTCCTACACTGTCTCGGCCCACTACGCAGGAAACGGAACGTACGCGGCGAGCAATTCCTCTCCCGGCGTTCCGGTTATCGTTGGACCGGAAAACAGCCAGGCATTTCTCACTCTCATAACCTTCGATTCCAGCGGAAACATTACCAGCACCAACGCCTCAAGCGCCAACTACGGATCGAACTACCTATTCCGCATGGATGTGACCAACAGCAGCGGTTCTCGCTGCATATCGGGTGTGAACGCTTTGACCGTTTATCCCTGCCCCA
This sequence comes from Acidobacteriota bacterium, assembly GCA_003165315.1. Lineage (GTDB taxonomy): Bacteria > Acidobacteriota > Terriglobia > UBA7540 > UBA7540 > Bog-366. Next base: position 23,477 of record PLSX01000051.1, on the reverse strand, counting down.
CCGGCAGCTTAACCTTGTCCCCGGCACCCACTGACCCGGTAACCCCGCAGAACTACATTCCCGGACACTACACGTTGAACAGTGACGGTTACGCGGAAGAGCAATTCAGTCAGCAACCCCCCAGCGTCTACAACTTCGCGCTGAGTTACGGGGGCGACCAAAGTTATAACCCCAGCCATTCGAACGCGACGATCACGATCGCCACAGGGCCGACGACGTTAAGCACTCTCACCGGCACGGTCAATGATGCCGGAACCAATCAGAACGAATACCTCCACGGGTACATTACCACTCAGCAGAGTGATGGTGCTGCCCCGGGGGGCACGGTTCAGTTTTATGATGGGGGTGTCCCTCTGGGCGCCCCGGCAGCGGTTTCCGGCAATGCCTACTACACTGTTGAGGGTTATCCCGTCTACGCGGCTGGACAGGCAACGCTGGGTATCCCTTTGAGCCTGGGCACCCATACCATTTCCGCCCAATACAGCGGTGACGTTAATTACGCGTCCGCCTCCGCTCCAACTTATACGCTGATCATGTCGGACTTCAGCTTGACCCTGAATCCTTCAACGATCAGCATTCCCGCCGGGCAGACGGGAAAAGTCAATATCAGTGTCACTTCGTTAAACGGGTTTGCTGGACCGGTAAGTTTTCAAACTTTCTCGGCTGTGCTCTACCCGGCAGGCACGACTTACACTTATTCGCCATCGACGGTTACTTTGAGCGCCAACGCGACGGCGACGGCCACTCTGATCATCACGACAACAGGCACCCCAAGCGCCCTTTCCAGTCCCCGCCCCACGTCGCCCCCGGGCACAAGAAGTCCCCTTGAAGTCGTCGAAGTTCTCGCCGGCTTGCTGGCGCTGATTCTTTGCCTCACCTGGCGGACGACCTCGCGAAGCCGGTTTGCGCTCTCTGCAACTCTTGCCTTGCTGTTCATCGCCACATGGATCGCCTGCGGTGGGGGAGGTGGCGGCGGGGTGCCCACTCCTACGCCCCCAGCGGCTCCTGCCGTCAGCCTTTCGCCCTCCAGCCTGGCGTTTGGCACGCAAATCCTGAGCACTACGAGCACGGCCCGAAGCGCGACGTTGACCAATTCCGGCAATGCCACGCTCAATATCACGGATATTTTTGTCCAAGGCGACGCCTCAGATTTTTCCCAGACGAATACTTGCGGCAGCACGGTTGCGGTTGGAGGGACGTGCTCGTTTTCTGTCAAATTCACGCCCCTTGAAACCGGAGCGCGAACCGGATACGTCGAGATCGACGACAACACCACGAACAGCCCGCAAAGCCTCGCTTTGACCGGTACGGGCGCCCCGGTGCCGACCCCACCTGGCACCTACGCGTTCCAAGTCGTGGCAACCGGTGATTTGACACTGCCCAACGCCGGAACCGGGGCAGTTCATTACGCCGCGTTCAATGTGACCGTCCAATGAAGTATCCGAAAGACCGAAACCTGGAAACGAATGAAACGTTTTGCCGGAGGTGTTCACGCAGGATGATTTGGCCGGGCTTTCCTTGCCAGGGGTTCCGGTGACGGGTTGACCACTCGCAAAGCTCCATCACCAAGGGGGTTCATGCCACGGCTCGAAGCTGACACTTTGCCTCGTGACAAGTCGAGCCGAAATGCATAGGCAACAGCGTTGCCAACCCCCAGGTCCGCATGGTCCCGAGTTTACTGCGGAATTTGCACTTCGACGCCTCGGCCCTCCGCGGACAGGTAGGCGCTGTAAAGCACCGCAATCGTGTCGCGGGCTAAATCACCACTCGAGAGTGGGGAGCGGTTGGCCGCCATGCTGGAGATGAAATCCTGGAACTCCTGCGGGTAGCCATTTTGCCAGTCTTCATCGGGGGCGGGATTGCTCCAACCCTGCTTGGTGCCAAGCTTCTCCGCCAGGTAAACGTCCTTCAGGATGTCCTCGCGGGGATTATATGTTTCAAGCGCGTCTATGGGATTCAGATTGCATCGGGTGCGATGATTGTTGGCGAAGATTTCCAGCCAGCTATGCACCCCTCCCAAAACAAGCTCGGTGGAAAACACATCGGCCACCGTGCCATCTTCAAAGGTGACGTGGACCTGGCAGTAGTCTTCAATGTCGTCGTAGGAGGTGCGGAGGAATCCCGCGTCGCGGTAACTCTTCAAACGGGTGATCTCATGGGTGCGGGCGGAAACGGTGGCGGGGCGGATGGGCTTGCCATCACGCGCCTCACCCTCTGCACGCTTCAAGTGGAGGGCAGCCGATAGCGGGTGGCAACCCTTGCCCACCATCGATCCGCCGCCCGAGAATTTCCAGATGCCGTAATAGGGCGAATGTGAACCACTATGCGATTCGTCACCCATCATCCAAAGGATCTGCCCACCGCTCTTCTGCAGGATTTCCCGCTGCTTGGCGATGACCGGGGCGTAAACCCAATTCTCGGCAAACCCGAGTTGCTTTCCGGACGAGCGTGCGGCATTGAGAATGCGATCGCAGCTCGACAGGGCTTCGCGCAGCATCACTTCCTTGCTGAAGCTGTTGCCGCGGAAGTCGTCCGTCCCTGGACCGTAATAGCCCGTGAAGGGCTTCTCAACAATCACGTGCTTGCCGCGCTGGAAAGCCGCCACGGCCAGTGGTTCGTGTGTCGATCCGGGGGTGCAGAGGTCAACCACGTCAACGGCGTCGCACAACTCATCGAAGGAGGCAAAAGCTCTTACACCATACGTGCGCGCAAACGCATCGCGCGACTCGGCCGAGTTCGAGGTCACGCCCACCACTTGAACGGATACGCCATAAACACGCCGAAAGCCTTCCCAGTGGAAGCGCGCGGCGAAACGCGCCCCCACCAATCCAACCTTCATCGCTTCTGCCATGGAACACCTCGGGTTTGTCATTTCTCCGGGGGCAGCCGCATCCAGTGCAGGACTGCCTCTCGAAAAGCGCAAGGATTCTACCACCCCATGCGCAATTTCGCATTGCGGAAGGGCGCTATTTGCTGGTGGTGTCATTTGAAAGTGCCACGGGCATCTTGCCCTTGCCCCGGCATGGCCGGGACCTGTCCCGATGCGGTTGATCGGGATGGCCATTTGCACAGCAAATGACATCACTACCGGAGCCATTCGAGAGGCTGGCCGGCGATTGAGAAGCACGCCGGAGGGCCGGAATTGTGAGAATCCAGCTCGTCTGGGGGCGGCGGTATGCGTCCCCGCCACGTAAGCGCACTGCGGGGTTTGTCCCGCACCTTGCTTCCCCGCGGGACGACGGGGGAAATTCTGGCAGTGCCAAGATCTGACCTGTGGGAGTATGATGTAAGGGGCAAGGTAACATCCTGAGGAATGCCGGAGTGGTGCAAGCCAAGGCTGTAACCCAGGTGAAAGAAGGAATTGTGGCTGAAGAAAGACTAAAGATTGCAGTATTCATTGATTTTGACAACATCCAGATCGGCGTCAAGGAGACACTGGGAAAGGACTTTGACGTTTCCATTGTTCTGGAAGCGCTCAAAGAACGGGGGGAAGTGGTCAGCAAGGTGGCATACGCAGACTGGCCGCGTGCCAGCGAGTACAGCCGAGAGATGACGCAGCACGCCATCCACATGGTGCAGCGCAGCGTGACGCCGCGCGGCGATAAGAATGGCGCGGACATTAACCTGGCGCTGGACGCCCTGGAAATGGCCTTTACGCGCGACCACATCAATACTTTCGTCATCGTCGGCGGCGATAGCGATTTCATGGCGTTGGTGGAGAAGCTGAAACAGTATGACAAGCGGGTATTTGTGGTGGGCGGGCGCCAGTTTACCAGCGGGATATTGCAAAGAAACTGCCACGAGTTCATCTCCTACGAAAACCTGCTGAAGACCGGCAGCGACTCGGCGCGCACGGCGCGGACGCAGCGTACGGCTTCACGCAGTGCGGAGGGCCGCGCGCTCTCCACGGCGATGCCGAACATCCAGCGCGCGCTGCAGATTCTGGCGGAACGCGAAGTTGCCCCGCAACTCGGCCTGTTGAAGAGCACGCTGTTGCAGCTTGATGCCACGTTTAGCGAACGCGACTTCGGCGCCGGATCGTTCCTGGAATTCATCCAGAAACTTCGCAAGGCAGGCTTGGTTGAAATGCGCCGGACGGACCGCGGATATCTTGTTGAAGCGGCGGAAGGCGAAGCGGCCGCTCGCGAAACTCCGGCGGAAGCGGTGTCGGAAGCTCCCGCCCCGGTGGAGGCAGAAGTGGCGGCGGAAGCGCCTTCAAGTGAGGTTTCGGCCGATACCAGCGCTCCACTCTCCGCGGCGGCAACCGCGGCAGCCCCAATTCCTGTAGCTGCGGCTGTACCGCCATCTTTGCCTGCGAGCGCGGAGGAATCGCTCGCGGCCCTGCGGCTGGCATTGCCCAGCCATTTTGAGAAGGCCCCCAATCGACCTCTCTATCTGCGCCAGATTCGGCAACTCCTGCGAGCGGCCGGAAGCTCCATCGATGAGCGGTCAGGCTTTCGCGGCCTTTTGGATCTTCTCCACCAGGCTCAGCGAGAAGGCTGGCTGCGACTTCATCGGGATCGCAAAGGAGTGTGGCGGGCGTTCCCTGCTGGAGGGACGACCCCCGTGGCGACTCCGTCCACCACGGCAGAGGCTGCTTTAGGATCGGAAGTGCCTTTGGAACCTGGGCAGGAGCTTGAACCAGACCTGGAACAGCAACTGGAACAAGACTTCCTCATGCCGGTGGAAACCGATGTAAACTGGGAAGCGTTGGATTTGCCGGAAGAGCACTTGGAACCGGATGTGCCGCCGGTTGTTGAAGTCATTGAGGAGGTAGTGGTCGAAACACCAACAGAACCCGCTCCTCAACCCAAGGGGCGCAAGCCTCGTGCTCCCAAGGCCGGGGCCAAGAGCGCCAAGCGCAAGGCTCCCGCCAAGCGCAAAGCCAAGCAACCGGAAGGGGTAAGTGAAGACTAGTTAATGCAATCGTGCGATCCGATGGCCCGGGGGTCGGGCCATCGGAGGAATTCCGATTGACGAGTATCGACTGTCGATTTCCGAAGTTCGGTTAGAGTAACTAATCACCCATCTGCGGCAAAACCCACCAACGTCATAGAACCCTCAAACAGGATATCGGGTCTTCTCAGTGCTCTCTATGGACAAGTCTCCGTGCCCTCCGTGTGGCGTTGGTTTTCAGCACATAAAGACCGAATCCGCATACGACTGCATGAACGACGTTTCAAAAGAAATCCGAGTGCGATTGACTCCGCCAGCTAATACCGCCGCTACTTGCTTCCTGGTGAGGCTTCGCGGAATAATGGGCAGATGAGCTCAGCGTTCAAGCTGAACCCCGAACAGTTGAAAGCCGTCGAGCATGGTGAAGGCCCGCTGCTGATCATCGCCGGGCCGGGCAGCGGCAAGACTCGCGTCATCACCCAGCGGATTGTTCATCTCCTGACCACTGAAGGAACTGCGCCGCGGGAACCTGCGCTTCTCCCCGAATTCCGGAATCCGGCAGACAACAGTGAGGGATATTCAGGCTCTGGAATTCAGCCGGAAAACATCCTGGCCCTCACCTTTACAGAGAAGGCGGCGCGGGAAATGAAGCGCCGCGTGCGCGAGGCCATGCCGGAAATCGAGGCCATGCCCCAGATTTCCACCTTCCATGCCTTCTGTTACGAGGTGTTGCGCAAGCGCCATTTTGAGCGCACGCTGCTGGACAAAGTCGATGTCTGGATCTTCCTCCGCCAGCGCATGGAAAGCCTCGGACTCCAGTTCTATCAAAAACTGGCCGAACCCGGAGCGTTTCTCCATTCGCTGAACGATTTCTTCTCCCGCTGCCAGGATGAGTTGATCGAGCCGGCAGACTTTGAGCGCTACGCAGATGCAATGGAGCAAGACTATCAGGCGATGGCCCCCTCGCTGGACGCGGCCGAACGTACCCTGCTGGTTCAGGAGGTTCAGAAGAAGCAGGAACTGGCGCGCGTCTTCCGCAACAGCCGGAAGCTGATTGAGGAAGCGGGCAGTTCCAGCCTTGGCAGTTTGATTCCGGAGACGGTTCGCCTCTTCGATCACGAACCCGAAGTTCTTGAATCCTACCGCCAGCTTTTCCGCTATGTGTTGGTGGATGAGTTCCAGGATACGAATTACGCTCAGGTGGAGCTGCTGAAACGCCTGGTGAAGCCGCCCTACAACATCACGGCTGTGGGCGACGATGACCAGGCCATCTACCGGTTTCGCGGGGCATCGCACGGCGCTTTCAAAATGTTCGACGAGGCCTATCCCGGGCACGAAACAGTCTTCCTTGACTCCAACTTCCGTTCCACCAAGCGTGTTCTGCGTGTGGCGGAGGTGCTGATCGCGAAGAACGATCGCTATGAAGCCAAGCCCCACCTTCGCGCCAGCCGGGAAGAGGGCGCTCCCGTTTACCTGCTGCAATCTCCCGACTACCTGAGCGAAGCGGCCTGGATTGCGGACGAGGTTGAACGGCTCATCAAGCAGAAGACGCCGCCGGCCGATATCGCCATTCTCTACCGCGCCCACAATCATCGCGACCCGCTGGTGGAGGAATTTCGCAGGCGGAAGATTCCCTTCGCCATTCGGGGACTTTCGATTCTCTCCACCACCATTCTGCGGGACCTTGTGGCATATCTGAACATTATCCACTCCGCTCGCGACAATGTCAGCCTTACGCGTGTGCTGCTGACGCCGCGATGGAATTTTCCCGAGGATCTTGCCCTGGAAGCACGCAAGCAGGCGTTACGCGACCGCTGCTCGCTCTACGAGGTTCTGGATTCGTGGGAAAGGTCAGGCGACGCAAACCGGCTGGCGGGAACCGGCTGGCCTGGACTAAAGAGCCTGTTGACTGAGTTGCACGAGTTTGCCGCCCACGCTCCGGTTACGGCGCTGCTGCAAAAGTTGATCGGCCGTTTGGAATTGAACTTCCTGCCGCAGGATCCCGACGGCGCGTATGTGGAAGCCTTCCGGAAATTCCTGGAAAAGTGGGAGGGCAAAAGCGAATCATGGAAGCTCGATGCTTTCTGGGAATACTTTCAGTACTTTCGCGAGGCCGGAGGTCAGATTGAGGCTCCGGAGCCTGAAAACAGCGCGCGCGCAGTGCAGATGATGTCGGTGCACGCCGCCAAGGGCTTGGAATTTCCCGTGGTCTTTATCCTCAGCGTCGCTCCGCGGCGTTTTCCCCATACCGAGCAGAAGCCTGTCATCGAATTTCCCGAAGCCCTGCGCAAAGGGCCGCCGCCGCCCGCCAATATCCATGAACAGGAGGAGCGCCGGCTCTTATACGTGGGGTTGACGCGCGCCAAAGATCGGCTTTACGTATCCAGTGTCACCAAGCCCGCCAAGAAACCTTCGGTTTTTATCAGCGACCTCACTTCCAACTTGGCGGTTGATGCCCGTGATATCGAGCGCATCCAGGTTCCGGAAGCTCCCCCCGAGACGGTCGATCCACCGCGGACCGATACGGCGCCTCTGGTACTTCCATCTGCCCCAAGACGGCAGGGCAGCTTGTTTGGTGAGGCTGCGGAAGGGCCGGCAATCCATCCCCCTCTCGCACAGTGGGCCAGCCACTCTCCGGCGATCAAGACCGAGGAGAAGCTTCAGCTTAGCGCTTCGGCCCTCGAAACTTATAACACCTGTCCGCAAAAGTTCATGTTCAGCCACTACCTGAAGATCCCCACAGGGCCCCAGCCGGCGCTGACCTTTGGCAATATCATGCACCAGTGCGTGCGCCACTACTTTGAGCTGCGGCGTCAGGGTCCCGTGGAATTTGAACAGCTTCAGGCGCATTTTGAACAGATCTGGAAAGGCACGGGCTTTGAAGATGATTACCAGGAGCAAGCGTACAAGAAGGCAGGGCTTGAGCAACTTCGCGTTTTCGTGAGCCGACACGAAAACGATACGACTCTTCCCCTTGCGGCGGAAGCCCACTTCTCTCTAGACCTGGGCGACGTGGTTCTGGAAGGACGCATTGACCAGATCAATCCCCTTCCCGGCCAATCCGTGGAACTGGTGGATTACAAGACGGGCCGGCCGCCCCTGCAAAAGGATGCAGATAAGAGCCTTCAGCTCTCCGTCTATGCCTTGGCCGCGCGCGACCAGATGCATCTTAACCCGACGCGGCTCACCTTTTATAGCCTGACGAATAATGAAGCGGTCCGTAGCGTACGCACGTCCAAGAGCCTTGACCAGGTGCTTATCGAGATTCGCGGCGTGGCTGAACAGATTCAAAAACAGCTCTTTCCTCCCAAGCCAGGATTTGCGTGCAAGTATTGCGATTACGAGCTCATCTGCCCGGCGCATGAGGAAAGTTTTTAGGCGGAAAGCCATCAGTTCTCAGCCGTCAGTTGTCAGTTGTGCGGTAATTCGCCTTTTCTATCGATGGAGATGAATCGGTTGGCTGCTGACAACTGTCGTCTGAATACTGATGACTGAGGACTGACGACTAAGACGAGGTTACTCCATGAACTCCCTCATACTAATCCTGCTCGGTGTTGTGTTAGGCACAGTTATCGGCTGGTTGCTGGCGGCAAACCGCAGCCGGACCGAACTACTAAAGACCCAGGTGGACGCTGAAGGCCGGGTGAAATCGGCGGAAGGCACGCTGCTGGAGCTCCGCGCGCGCCTTGGAACACTTCAGACCTCATTGGAGGGCCGCGAGCGCGAGTTGGCGGCTCTCCAGCAAAAGGTTCGGGAAGAGAGTGAACTGAAAGTGAAGGCGCAGACTGAACTTGAAAGCGCCCGGGTCGCCGCCCAGGATTCCAACCAGTTGCGTGAACGATTGAAGGTGGAAGGCGAATTACGCGTCACGGCAGAAACGAAGCTGCGTGAATCCCAGGCAAACCTGGAAGAACAGAAGAAGATTTTGGAGGATGCCAGGAAAGCTTTGCTGGAGGCATTCCAGGCGCTTTCCGCGGAGGCGCTGAAGAGCAACAACCAGGCGTTCATTGCCCTGGCGCGGAGTCAGTTTGAGACCTTGCAGGCACAAGCAAGGGGCGACCTGGAAACCCGGCAGAAGGCCATTGATGGCCTCGTCAGTCCCCTGAAGGATTCACTGGGCCGCTACGAGCAACAGATATTGGAGATGGAAAAGACGCGGCAGAAGGCTTATGGCACGCTGGATGAGCAACTGCGTACTCTGGCCCATGCCAACCAGCGCCTGGAGGAAGAGACGAAAAACCTGCGAAGCGCGCTGAGTTCGCCGCTCAAGGCTCGTGGGCGGTGGGGGGAACTGACTCTTCGCCGGGTGGTGGAACTGGCCGGGATGTCAGAGCATTGCGACTTTACGGAACAGGAATCCATCAATACCGAATCCGGAAGACAGCGGCCGGACATGATTGTGAACCTCCCCGGCAACCGCCGAATTGCTGTGGACGCCAAGGTTCCCTTGCAGGCCTTCATCGATGCCGTCAATACGGAAAAGACGGAGAAGGAAAGGGCGGACGCGCTGGCAACGCACGGCGGGCTGGTTCGCACTCACATGAATCAGTTGGCGGAACGCAAATACTGGGAGCAAGTGGGGCCCGAGCTGGAATTGGTGGTGCTGTTCCTGCCGGGAGAGTCTTTTTTCAGCGCGGCCCTGGAACAGGATCGGCAACTCATTGATGATGGCATGCAAAAGAAGGTCGTCCTGGCAACGCCAACAACTCTCATCGCGCTGTTGCGTTCGGCAGCCTACCTCTGGCAGCAGGAGAAGATTACGCAGAACGCGAAGCAGATCAGCGAACTGGGCAGAGAGCTTTATGATCGATTGAAAACCTTCCTCGGCCACTTCCAATCAGTGGGCTCATCAATCGAACGCGCCGTGGATTCGTACAACAAGGCAGTGGGATCAATGGAAAGCCGGGTGTTAGTGTCAGCACGGAAGTTTAAGGAACTGGGAGCGGCGGGGGGAGAGGAAATTCCAGAACTCGAACCTGTGGATGAGGCGCCGCGCGCCCTGGCCGCTCCTGAAAAAGCACCCAACGAGTGAATTCACCACGGCATTGCAGAGATGAGAAGAAGCCTCAGAGGCGCATGGATAAAGGCGGAAATTAACTTCAGGAGCGGTTCTTCGTGCGGCTAAAGCCCAAACCAACTTCCCCCCGGAAAAACTTAGGGGGTGCATCGCTGCACCCCCATGAGTTCCTATCAAACTTCTGAAAATCAATTACCGCTTTTTCTTTGCTTTCTTTTTCGCTGCCATTCTATTCTCCTCCGAACTCTTAGATTTTTCCGCCAGCGTAGCTGACGGAGCGCGTCTTCATTCATCATGTATAGAGTTACAAGATTATCTTGTCAAGAGGAAAGTGATTAGTGACGACGAAAAAAGTGAATCTTGTTGAATAATTCGAATGACGAATGCATGGCCAGGATTGGGTTTGTGCCCATGAACAACCTGTGAGATACCGATGGGACCCGCACAGCAAGCGGCGACAATGAAGTTTCCCTGTATTTTCAATTCATGTTCAACGTAAACTTGGGTGCCGGGGAAGAAATGCAAGGAATCGTTCCAAAAAGTTGGGGCCAAAACCGGGTCTGACGCACCGGCCCTGATTTGCATCCTATCCAGAAGAGCCTGGAACGCAAATAGGACAACCATGAACAACGTACACGCATCTTTCCAACGGAACCTGAAAACTATGCGAAAAATCATCTTCTCACTTTGCATTTTGCTGTCGGCAGCATCTTTCACCGGCGCACAAGAGGGGCAGGAGCCTCCGGCGCCCGGCACAACACTGAAAGTCACCTCGGAGGTTGTGAACGTCTACGCCGTGGTGCGGGGGAAGAATGGCCGGCTGATTCCCGACCTCACCAAAGATGATTTCCAGTTGGAAGAGGACCAGCAGCCGCAGGTTATCAAGTACTTTTCCAAAGCAATGGATACGCCACTGACCATGGGCATCCTGGTGGACACCAGCCCCAGCCAGGAGGAGGTGCTGGACGTCGAGAAAAGGGAAGCAGAAGCATTCCTCGAACAGGTCATGCGCCCCAAAGACCTCACCTTCGTGCTTCATTTCGATGTGGAAGTGGAACTGCTCCAGGACTTCACGGCCGACCTGCATCTCCTCAACCATGCGATTGAAGAGGGCGAAATCAATGGCGGGGGAGTCCGTACGCGGGGAACGTTTCCTTCCGGTGATGCGGGCGGGGCAACCCACCTCTACGATGCCATCTATCTATCGGCGCGCGAGTTGCTTAAAAATGAAGTGGGCCGCAAAGTTCTGATCCTGCTGACGGACGGTGAGGACCAGGGAAGCAAGGTCCGGCTGGAAACAGCGCTGGAGGCGGCGCAGAAATCCGACGTGATCATCTATTCCATTGATATCAGCGACGAAGCGTTTTACCGGCATACGGGATTCTCCTATAACGGCGAGTCGGCTTTACGGAAGCTCTCTGAGGAAACAGGCGGCAGGGTAATCCAGGTGAAGAATGAGAGCGAAACCTCCATCGCGTTCCAACACATCGCCAACGAACTCCGCACCCAGTACTTATTGGGATACACGCCCACCAACACCAAGCTTGACGGAACTTTCCGCAAGATTACGGTGAAGGTCCCGACCAAAGATGCCAAGGTGAACGCCCGCCGCGGATACTATGCGCCCACGGGTTAGCGGAATCTTTGCAGCTATTGCGAAGGCGCAAAGTAACCGGACTTGGCGCGCACGTGCAGGGTCTTATTCACAGGTGAAATCGTAATGTTGCGGAAGGTTCCGTCGCGGGCGGTGTTTGTGGAAGTATAGCTCAGCAGGAATTGCGTACGCAGATCTCGTCCAATCGCTCGAAAATCTTCTGCCAGGTCGTTCGCTTCAAAGGGGAAGAAGGCGCGGCCGCCGGTCTCTTCCGACAACCGCTTGAGCGTCTTATCGCCCATGTGCTCGGCCCCGGAGCGGTTGGTGCTAATGGCAAAGATGGTCACTTCGGCCCTTTGCGCCATGGCCAGAGCTTCCTCCCTCGTATGTTCACTCCTGTTGTCCTCTCCATCGCTTACCACAATGATCATGCGGCGCAGGTAGGGCTCAGGCGGCGGGAAAAAGAGCAGTTTCTCCTTGCAGGAATAGAAAATCGCGTCATAGAGACTGGTCACGCCTCCGGCCTGCAAGCTGTGGATAGCGCTGGCAAGCTTCTCCACGTTGTCAGTGTAATCCTGCACCACTTTTGATTCAGCGTCGAAACCCACCACAAAAGCCTGGTCTTTTCCCCGTCGAATCGTGTCGGAAAGGAAATCGGTGGCGGCTTGTTGTTCAAAGTGCAAACGGTCACGAATGCTGTTGCTGGTATCGATCAGCAGGCCGATGCGCAGGGCCAGGTCGGTTTCACGGCTGAAATACTGGATGGGTTGCGGCTTGCCATCCTCGAAAAGGTTGAAGTCATCCTTGGTCATCATGATGACAAGTCGATTCTTCTTGTCGGTCACCGTCAAAGGCACGTTAACAAGGTAAACCCGCGAAGTGATCGGCTGGGAGGTTGTCGGGATCTCTTCCTGCGTCGTGGGGGCGGGGGTCTTTGCGTCTTGCGCCGAGAGCCAGCCCGGGAGGACAAGGAACAGTAGCGTGGCAAGAATACTCTTCATCATGGGGTCACACCGCCTGACGCAAAGAATTATAGGAAGCGTTCCGCGAGCCGTCAACGAACATCCTCTACACGCCCGCAGCGTCTGACAATCCGTTGGAAGCAGCGTCCTGGGCGGCCGGTTGCCCTTCCGCCGCCTTCCGGGCTTTCATCGACTTCTCGATCTTGCGCGGGGAACCTTGGCGCGACGTCACTTCCCCCATCTCGAATTTGTACTCAGTGCAGGTCGCGCCTTCCAGCCCCAGGCGAATCAGTGCGTCGATATCCAGTTGGCGCTCAGCCTCATCGAGCTCTTGCGGGCGCGCAAAGATGGCGGGAGAGCGCGGCATGAAGCGCGGGCAGCAATCTTCAAAGGGCTCGCAGGAAATTTTGTAGGTGCCGATTTTCTCCGCCAGCCGGATAATCTCCGATTTGTCGTCGCCGGCAAGGGGGCGGTAGACGGGCAAGTCCAGACCCTGATCAATCGCCTTCAGATTATGCAGCGTTTGCGATGCCACCTGGGAGATGCTGTCGCCGGTAACCAGCCCGTGGGCACGCTCTGCCCAGGCGATGTTTCTGGAAATTCGTCCCATCATCCGGCGGTAAAGCAGTACCCGGTAGCTTTCATGCGCACCGGCAACAATCTGGCGCTGAACGGCATCAAAGGGCACCAGGTATAGCCGCGAAGTGAATTGATACGGTGTCAGAGTGCGCACAAGCTCATCCGCTACACCGGTGGAGGAATTTCGCGACGGAGATGGGGTTCCGAAAAAATGAACAAAGCTCACGTGGCAGCCGCGTCGCATCATCTTGTATGCTGCCACGGAGGAATCGAAGCCTCCGGAAAGCAGCGCCACAACGCGCCCGATGGTGACAGCAGGCAATCCCCCCGGACCTTGCACGCGGCGGGCATAAATCAGCGCCTTGCCGGGAATGACCTCCACCTGGCAGGTTATCTCGGGGTCGTTAAGCTTGACGCGGACAGTCGCATCGCGCGCACGTAAGTGCTCCAACACTTGGCGGCCCAGCTCAACTTCCAATTCCATGGAATTCATGCCGTATTGTGCGTCCGCCATCTTGACGCGCACGGCGAAGTTGCGCGGATTTGCCTCCATCATCATCTCGCATGCGGCCGGACCCAGAGATTCAAGCGGGCTCGGCACCTCGCGAGCCACGGCAATGTAGGCAATGCCGAAAACCCGGCTTAAGCGCTCAATGATGCGGGGAAGTGCCTCTTCATCCGCGGGAGTGACGATCAGCCGCTCAGAGATGCCCTCTATCGATGCCACGGGCAGGTCCGCAATACTCTGCTTGACAGCTCCACGTAGCCGGCTGAGGAAGTAGTTCTTGTTCTCCCCTTTCAGCCAGATTTCATGGTAATGAAGAATCAGAACTTGCTTCATGCGAAAGCTTCTCGATCCGAGGCGGCAAAGATTGGCAGAGCCTGCGGGTATATACAGCAGAAATCAGAATATCGGTTTTCGCGCTGGCCCGCAAGCGAGGGAGAATTCACCACTGAACTGTGCAAGCCGCTTGACTCCACCCTCGCACCCCGGTACTATGCCCCGCAACCAAGGTCTCTCGCCGGGAAAGACCTATTCACAGGAGGCTTCCTATGGCTGCAACTGGCTTACGTCGTGTGGCACTCGGTGTTGTGGCGGGCGGCGTTGTGTGGGGAATTTGGAGCACCATCATCAACATGGTGATCCTCATGCCAAGATACGCCTTCGCGCAGACCAATCATCTGCTGCAATCCCAGCCTCGCTATCCACTCTTCATCGCCTACTGGTTTGTAACGCTGTTCGCGCTCACCTACATTCTGACGTGGGTTTACGCCTCAGCCCGGGCCACGTTTGGACCCGGCCCTGTCACCGCGCTGCGCGTGGGATTGCTTGTCGGCTTTGCCACCAGCTTTCCCCTGAGTCTCACCATGGCGGCATGGGCGCCCTTCGGCCGTTCGATCACCCTGGGGTGGATGCTTGACCTCTGGGTGGGCTCGATTTTGGCGACGCTGATTTCCGCGCGGCTCTATAAAGAAAGCTGACGGCCAACAATTCCTGTTAGCTGTGGGCTACTATTGAGAACTCCAGCTTATTCCCCGATCGATCAATTCGGTCAAGCCGCACGCGCACTCGTTCACCCAGGTGGAAGGCGCGATGGGTGTGCTCGCCAACGATGGCGCGCTGGCGTTCGCGGTAGACGTAGAAGTCATCTCCCAGCGTTGAGAGCGCCACGAAGCCTTCCACAAACAGGTCGGTAAGCTCCACAAAGAACCCAAACTTGATCAGGCTGATGATGAGCGCGTCGAACTCATCGCCGACGTGCTGCGCCATGAAGGCAACCTTCTTCCATTCCATTAATTCGCGCTCAGCATCGGCGGCACGACGTTCCGACTCCGAAGTGGCCATTCCTAAAGCGTTGAGTTCCTGCGGGAGAATGAATGCCGCGCCGGGGATAGTTTGGCCCACAGTGGCTGCATCAGGATTGAACAAGGCTGCTTCGGGATGCTTATCCGTGGAGGCCTTGCGGCGCTTTCGGGGCGATGCCTGCTTTGCCGACCCGGATGCAGGGTGATCCTCAGTCTCCCTCACCATGCGAACAGCGCCACCTTCCCGTTCCAATGCCGCCTTGAGAATCCGGTGGACGATGAGATCGGGGTAACGCCGGATGGGCGACGTGAAGTGGGTATAGGTCTCGGCGGCCAGGGCGAAATGCCCGGAGTTTTCCGGAGAATACCGGGCTTGCTTGAGGGAACGCAGCATAAGATAGGAAAGGATTCGCTCCTCCGGCTTACCTTCCAGCCGCTTGGTCAGGCGCTGGTAGTGGCGGGGGGTGATCTCCAACTCCTTTGTTTCCACCCGTTCCAGGAATTTCGTGTGGCGGTCGCGTTCATCGCGCTTGTTGGTGCGCAAGCGCTGGGCAGGAGGCAGCTCCACCCCCAGCGAGTACCCAAACGTGGCCGCAATCTCTTCAAATTCAATGACTTTCCTCGCTTCGGGCTTTTCGTGGATGCGGTAGAGCGAGGGAATCCCGCGCCCCTCCAGATAGCCCGCCACGGTTTCATTTGCCGCCAGCATGAATTCTTCAATCAGCCGGTGGGCGAAGTTCCGTTCCGAGCGGGTAATGCCCACCATGCGGCCGGAGTCGTCAAACTCAATCAGCGGCTCGGGCAGGTCGAAATCGATGGAACCGCGCGCCACCCGGTGACGATTAAGAATGATGGCGAGCTCCTCCATCAGTTTGAAGTTCGGAACCAGCGCCGCGTAGCGTTGACAGGCGGCTTCGTCCCCCGCCAAAATGTCGCGGACAGCCGTATAGGTCATGCGTTCGGAGCTGCGGATGATCCCCGGCGTCAGCTCATAGGCGACAATTTGTCCCTGTGGATCGATCTCCATCAGCGCCGACATCACCAAGCGCTCGACGTGGGGGTTGAGGCTGCAAATCCCGTTGGAAAGCTCCAAGGGCAGCATGGGCACGGCGCGGTCGGGAAAATAGACCGAAGTTCCCCGCAGTCGCGCCTCGCGGTCAAGTGCGGTGCCAAGCCGGACGTAATGGGCCACGTCGGCGATGTGGACGTGAAGCAGATAATTTCCATTCGCCCGTCGCTCCACCAGCACGGCATCGTCGAAATCCTTGGCCGTCTCGCCATCGATGGTCACAATCGGTAGGTCGCGGAAGTCACGGCGGCCCTGGCGGTCGTGCTCGCCTATATATTGCGGTGCGGCGCCAGCCTCCGCCAGCACCTCAGCGGGAAAACGGTGCGGCAGGTGGAATTTGCGGATGATGATTTCCACGTCCACGCCGAAATCCTCGCGGCGGCCGAGGATCTCCACCACACGGCCACGCGGCAACACCGAGGGACGCGGGTAGGCGGTCATCTCCACGTCCACCACCATTCCTTCCAGGTCGCGGACGTTTCGAGTTTCGGGCTTCAGGCTTTGGGCCAGCGTTTCCGATTCGCCTCCAAACTGCCGATCGCGGCCTCGTGCGGGTACGGAACTCTCACCGCCCGGCCACTCTTCCCCGCGTGGAATCACGATTTCGTAAGGGATGCGATGGTCGAAAGCGGTTACGTAGTTGTAGCGCTGGCCGCAATGGAATTGCCCCACCACGGTCTTCTGGGCGCGGTCAATGACGGCGATGATGCGGCCTTCCGAGCGTCCGTCGGCCTTGGCGCGCAGCACCTGCACCTCCACCTTGTCACCATTCATGGCGGAGCCCATGGCATCAGGGGGAATGAAGATGTCCTGCTCGGTGCCCTTTACCGGCGCGTCGGGAACCACAAAGCCGTATCCATCGCGATGACTGATGAGCCGGCCATTCACCACGTTGCCGCTGCGGGCCCTTACGGGACTCGGGGTTCGGAACCCGGGGCTCGGGGCTTGGGAGCCGGGACTCGTCGAATGGTCTGTACCACGTGCGCTATCCGATCCCCGCGCCAGTGCGAAGGTGTTTTTCTTCAGATAAGCGATGCGTTTCTTGCGGGCCAGACCCTTGAGCAGGTTTTTGAGTTCGCGCGCCTGGCTTGAGCGCAAACCGAGCTCTCCCAGCAACTCGCGCAGTCGGAACGTCCGGCCCGGCGAGCCCTCAAAAACCTTCAAAATCTCTTGCGGCAATGGAAATTCGCGCATGGGAATGTCTTCGGCTCATTGTAGCACGCGGGACACCGCGGTCTTTTGAATTGCAATTGGCGATTGGTGATTGGCGATTGGCGATTGCTGATTGATCATTGGCGAATTCTGAAATCGGGTTTCCATTTTCGAGTCTCCAATTTCGGTTTTCGAGTTTCGAGTTTCCATTTTCGATTTTCAAATTTCAAATTTCGATTTTCGAGTTCCGCCCGAGCTGCCCGGACAGGAGACTCCGGATTCCGGACGGGCACATTCCATTCATCCTCCCGCCGCGAACTGCCGATAATGATTCGGGGAAGTTTCGGGGGCACTGCGAGGGGGGGAAGAAATCCTGCGTGCTGCCGACCCCGATCCATCGGCGTCCCGTCCGACTGTGCGGGTGTGCCGCCCTGGGATCCCCCAAACATCTCTCGCGGCGTTTGGCTCGTGTAATTTTCCCGTTCCTTTGTTTTCATGAATATCCCCGGATGCACCTTCATTTTTGAAGCAGAAGACAGGAGTCTGGAGCCAGGAGTTAGGATCTCGACCCCCTCATTTATGCCGCAGGGTCTGGGCGTCTGCGCCCCCAAGCGCCTTTTCGGACATTTGGCGCGAGCAATTTTTCCCGTTCCTTTGTTTTCATGAATATCCCCGGATGCACCTTCATTTTTGAAACAAAAGACAGGAGTCTGGAGCCAGGATCACATCCACCCCTGCCTTTCGCAGGGTTCGGACGTCCGAGCCCCCAAGCCTCTTTCCGGGCATTGGGCGCGAGCAATTTTTCCCGTTCCTTTGTTTTCATGAATATCCCCGGATGCACCTTCATTTTTCGAGTACCAACCCATGTTCGCCTCTGATCCACTCGCGACTTGTTGTCCGGTTTTCGCCAATTTGCCTCCGGTAAACACGCCCGCCGCTAACGCGGCGACCCCTTCCTTCACTGCGTTCAGGACAAGCTCTGAATCAGGCGGGGAGTTTTGTTTTACCTGTGGCTCCGCTCCTCTAGATGAGGAGGGGCCGGAGAGATAGCGACGGGGGTGGTGCTGAACGTGTGATTTTGGGCTTTTCGTTTCAGTTGGACAATTTTGTCCGCATCTTGGTTTCATTTGAGCCTAAAATGTCACTCATTTAGTGTCACTTCGAATAAAATGTCTGAATATTGGGCTGGCATTTTGTCCACGTTTTATTTTTTTTCATACACTTAGTGGCTTTGATCGTCGAAAATAACATCTTTTTTTCGGGGCTCGTTCCCTGCGCGACTGTTTGTCCACAAATTTAACCATTTGCCTGCTTGCGCTTGATAATTTGTCATGCGTTTTTCGCGCCGGTCCGGGCATGGGTCCGATCCTTGTATAGGTGTTGCGGGGAGCCGCGTTCCGCCCCGCTCCCCGCCTGACCCCTGTAGGCTGTAACCTGTAACCTGCCACCTGTCCAGGAGGCAATTTGCGTCTTCAACACTTTCTGGAGCGGAGCGATTTTGAAGGAACGTGGGGTGGGTGGGGAGGTTGGGGTGGCTTGCCTGGGCGCGGCGGTGCGTGGGGCCTTCATCGCCATTCTAGCCTATACTATTCGGCTCGATTTGTCAAGAGACAAAGTGTTAATTTCGAGCTTCGAGCCATGGCTCGATCCAATACCAGAAAACGGCGCGCCTGGGTTTGGATTTGGGTTTCCTGCCTGACGCCAATGCAAAGTCTGCTCACCTTTAAGTCGCAGGGAATCAAGGTACGTGCTACCGCTACCAGCAGGCGCAGGGGACAATAGGCGACCTCCTCCGCCACGGGGGTGATGTGTGCGAAAAGGGGCGAGAATCAGGAATTGGCGTGAACGCCTCCGGTTGCCCCATTGGAATGTCAGAACAATTCCGCCGGCCGCAGGGTGAGAAATTCTTTGAATGACATGCCACCGGTCCCGATTAGAAGCTTCTTGGCGGGAGAGTAAATTTTATCAAAGGCGGCCATTCCCGGCAGAGCCGTGGGCCGTTGTCCCGATTTCACTTCCAGGGCAACAATTCGGTTCCCTTTTTGCAAAACAAAGTCCACCTCTTTGGAAGCTTCGCGCCAGTAAAAGAGCCCGTAGTCACCGGCCATGGCCCCGTTGGCCAGATGCGCCCCGATGGCGGATTCAGCGATCCGCCCCCAGCGTTCCGGGTTTTGTTGGGCGAGAAGAAATGAGCCGGCGGCTTGAGCTGTCATCAGCCCATTGTTCAGAACCTGAAATTTCGGGCTCGAGCCGCGCTCGCGAACAACCTTGCCGGAAAATTTGGAGAGCCCGCAGAGCATTCCCGCCCCGGTCAGCAGATCAAGGTAGTGGGCAAGCGTTGTGGTGTTTCCTGCGTCCTGCAATTGCCCAAGGACCTTGGTGTAGGAAAGAATCTGGCCGGAATATTCGCAGCCCAGACGAAAGAGTTGCTTCAGCAGGGCCGGCTTATCGACCCGGGTCATCAACAGGATGTCACGCGAAATCGTTGTTTCAATCAGAGAGTCGAGCAGGTAACGCCGCCAGCGCTCCTCATCTTCAATCAGTGATGCTGCGCCGGGATAGCCGCCAAAATAGAGGTACTGTTCAATCTTCCAGCCAAAGGCTGCCCGCATCTCGGAAAAACTCCAGTGGCCGATGCGCAGCATTTCAAACCGGCCGGCAAGACTCTCAGCGAGCCCCCGCTCCACCAGCAAGGGGGATGAGCCCAGCAGTACGACTCGCAGGTCCAGCTTCCCGGCGGAGTCTTCGTCCCACAATCGCTTGATCACTTCCGACCAGCCGGAGACTTTTTGGATTTCGTCAAGCACCAGGAGCCAGCTACCCGCCTGCCGGCAACGGAAACGCGCCGCCTCCCATTGCTGCTCAATCCAGATCGTATTCTCAGGAGCCAGACCATCGGCGGTTGAGTAGGAGGACCGGTCACCATGGGCTTTCATCAACTGCCTGGCAAGGGTCGTCTTGCCGACCTGGCGCGGTCCCGCCAGAACTTGCAGGAATCGGCGAGGCTCCGCCATGCGCTGAATCAGCTTGCTGAGGACGGGGCGGGCGAAGGAGGACATGGAATCTCCCTATTGAAAGATGTATTGAGTAAAATAACTCAATATATTGAGTAATTCAAGAGGACGATGGGACTGGGGAAACCGGGCAGGCACGATATTCCCTGTTTTTCGAAACCATCGCAGACGATTCTTGATGCCCACAGGATGTGGCAAGAATCAGGAAATGACGTGTCCTGCTTTCCCCCCTTGTGTACCATCGGCAACGCGGCTGTGCTTGACCGGTTTAGAGCGAGCATAGCTCTGCGTTGCGGAAAATGATCAAGGCAGGGGCGGCTGGAAATGACCTCCCTCGATGAGCTCCTGGAAAGTAACCGCGCACGCGGAGAGCGTCGCGAGCAAGCAAGTAGCGCTGAGGTGCGCGCCCTTTAGCGCCCCTCCGCGGCTCTTCAAAGGGAAATGCCAATCACCACCAGGGCAGGCCGGATGAACCATCAGGAATTTGAGGTACGGCCGCAAAGGAGTGCAACTTCGCGCACCTTTACGCTACGCTGCAGTCAGGCACTTAGCTGTGAATGCCGCTTGATGCGGCTGGGTGGGTGACCCCGTGATGGTGGATCAGGAATAGTGCCCCGGCCCCCGCAGGCGGCACACCGAAGATAACGAGAGTCGTCATACGGCTGGCGAAGGACAACTCCCGCGGCCCCCAGACCGCATAAGCCAGTGCGGCGAAGACACCCGCAGCGATGAGCATCAGCCCGCCCGCGACTTCCCAGCGCCACGCCACCAGGGCCAGCATTACGAAGATCAGCCCTACCGAAAGCCAGACTGCCATTCGGTACACCGGCGTATGCCATACCAGGGATTCTGCTATGAAAAAGAATGTCCAGAATCCAGACCAGAGGAGCGCCAGCCCCCGAGCGAAGTACTCCAGAGTCTTCATAGGAGCGCCTCCCGCCTGGAGTATACGTCCTGAATACGGCAGGAGCAATGCATGGCGCAGAGTTCGTGGCGTGGCGAAAAGGGCAAAAGATAACCCCTGCACTCTTTCCTATTTCTTCTCCGCATCAAGTCTGCCGCCGGTCCAGCGGATGGCATCCTGCACCAGTACGCGGTAGGCAGGATAGAGGTGGGCGGTTTCGCCGTGGCCGAGCTGGATATAGACCACGCGCGACTTGGGGTATGGACTGATCCAGGCCACGGGTCCATCACTGGTGGGCGCATCGGAGCGCAGCAGCACTTTGACGTCCGGTGAGATCCACATTCCCTTGTAGGTTTCATCCCACAGGTGCATGGTTCTGCTGCGGGCGGTGATGGGGTGGCTCACGATGGGCCGCACGCACTGCTCCTGACCGTGCAGGTAGGTTGATGCGGGCGTCGAGCCATCGGGTTTAAGCAGGTATTTGCCGCCCACAACTTCTTTCCACCACCAATCCCAGTCCTGATAATCGGCGATGGCATGATGGAGCACCACGACGCCCTTCCCCGCTTCCACGAAATCGCGCAGGTTGGTTTTTTCCGCTTCGCTGACCTCCTGGGAAAAATCGTAAAGCACCAACACGTCGAAATCCTTGCGGATATCGTTCTTGAAAGCCATGTGGTTTGAAACGGCATGCTCCCAGTGCAGGTCGTCAGCTCCTTCAAAAACCGTGTAAAAGGTAGTGGAATATTCGTGCCCACCGGTAACCACCAGCACGCGAAGCGGAGGCGGCGCCTGAGTGGGAAGCTTGCCGTCTGCTGAAAGAGTGACGGCGCCGGTGGCCGCCCATTCCGCGGCGCGGGTAAAGGTGCTGACATATCCGCTCTCCTGCTGGGCGGAAAGATCGTGGCCCAGAGCCGTGTAGAAGACGCTGCCCTTGCCATAATTAACCGTCCACATCAGGGGCTCATCCTTGCCCGTGCCGCCGTTCGCCGGATCGTCGAATGCCGTGGCCAGAATGTGCGCCGCGGGCAACATCTGCGGACTGTGGTAGAGCTCATCGGAGGTGCGGAACGATTCCGGCAAGCCGCGGGTGATGGGATGCTCGCGGTCAACGAACTTCACGGTGAAGCAGTGGCGGGGGGCGTGGTCGGTCTTGGGCGGCCCCAGCGTCCACCACCCGCCGATCATCTGGAGATACTCGGGCCAGGGCGGTTGCTTCAGGCCGGAGGGCTTGTGCTTGTCCAGCAGGACTTCAAGACCCGCGAAGGTATAGTTCGCGCCGTGAACCGCCACCAGTCCCTTGCCCTGATTCACGAAGTCTTCCAGGGCCTTTTCCGTTACGTCTCCCCAGCGCGGACCTTCGTAATCGACCACCAGCAGGTCGTAGGCCGCCAGTGTCGCCGCGGTGATTCCAACGGGCTCCTCTTCCACCCGCACATCAAAGCGGCCGCTATCCACCAAAACTTTTCGCAGGAAGGGTGTGGAGGAGCGCCAGTCATGATTGTTGCGGCCGGATAAAATCAGCACGCGGATCTTTCCTGCCTGGAAGAAGGGAATGGTGTCTTGCGCCTGCGCCGATGCAGGACCGAACACCGGTGCAAATAACATCAACACGAGGGCGAGACAAAAGGTAAGAACGATGGCGGATTTGCGAATAATTCGATCCATGATGGACTCTCTCCCATTGCAGCTTGATCAGCAATGACGTGAAAAATACAGGCCCGCCAACGCCGGCGAGGCTCGGCCTTGCCCTGAACCCTAACCCCTAATCCCAAAACCCTATGCGCCAGCCCCCAGCAACTCGCTAAGGTGGGCAAGGCTGCGGACGGCCTGCTGCTCCGTGCCGCATTCGACGGAAAGCACGCCGTTGAAGTTTGCGCCGCGCAGGATGGCGATGACCTGCTTCCAATCGATGACGCCATCGCCGCAGGCGCATCCAACGGGGGTGCCGGTCACCTTGCCGCGGTCGGCATCAGCGTGTTCGACGGTTATGTCCTTGGCGTGGACGTGCACCAGCAAATGACTGACGGCCTTCAGTCCCTCGTAAGGGTCTCCGCCCGCGAGGTAAACATTGCCCGTGTCGTAATTTACGCGCAACAGCGGCGATTCCACGAGGCCAACAATCTTCAGCAAACCTTCCGTGGTGCGGCTGATGCTTTGATGGGGTTCAATGCCAATAAAGATCCCGTAGCGTTCGGCGATTCGCATTACCGTTGAGAGCGTGTACTTCATCACCGCGAACGCCTCGTCCGCGCTCACCCAACTGGGGCGAATGCCCTCGTCGGTATTCACCACGGGCGCGCCGATGGCGGCGGCAAGGTGAATCGCCTTCTGCAAATAGGGCACACTGATTTCCGGCCGCATCAGGGGGCAATGCGCGCTCAAGCCAGAGGGCTTTACACCGTTTTGATCGAGAATATCCTTCATCTCAAGCGGGTCGTCATCAAGGGAGAAGGAGTGGCCCTAATCCGTCGATAAGGCGGG